>NZ_JAQZAB010000061.1:0-166511 GCF_028640915.1 Pseudomonas sp. B3G-3
TCCATACGATGTCCTCGACTGCGTCGAGGGGCGCTGCGCGCCATCCCCCTGATGAACACCTCCGCTCGGCCTCCCGATGGGGCGGGTGGATCAAGATCAAAAGCCAAAGCCAAAGCCGGGCGCGACCTGCCGGTCGGCGCGAAACCCTGTAGCCGCTGCCGAGCTTGCGAGGCTGCGATCGACCCCGAAGGGGGCGCAGGATCTTGAGACCGCTGGAGGACCTTCGGTCCTATCGCAACCTGCGGCAGCGGCTACAGGGATCGTGTGTATCAGGTTCTGCGGATGACAGTTTTGTCGCGTAAGACGCTGTCTGAAAGTGAGGCGCTTCGCTTTCCTTTGTAAGGCTTTTCCGAGAAGCTCCGGGCCGCTTGCGTCTGGGAAGGGCGCTGTCTAGCCTCGGGTTTGTCACTGGTTTTTCAGTGATCGGGACTAGCAGCCCGGGTCAGGGGATTTCGGTCCCGTGTTCATCGGTCGGTGTTTCACTTGTTCTGATGAGTCATGGCGACTCCATTTATTCGGAGGAGCATCATGAAAAGCCCAAATTCTGTCCCCCTGGTTTCTCACGCTCGTCGCTTGTGTGATTTCAAGCACGATGAAGCTAACCGCTCGGTGCTTAAAGCGCTTAAAGAAACAGCCAGCTCTACCATTGGCAACAACTCGCTCTTCACCGTCCGCCCAGGCATCAGCGCCGAAGAGGCGTTGCTTCACGTTTCCATGCTGCTCAAGTCCGCCGAGGAGGTTTCCGACGAGATCACCGAGCACGCCAGCGGTATCGAGCGTGGCCTGATCTGGTCGCTGGTGCATTCCGTGGAGATGGCGCGTGGTGTGGTGGATGCCTTGCTCGATGGCAATCGTCTTTGATCTGAAATGACTGCCGCAGGCTGCGATCGATTTTGAAGAGGGCGCGGGATCTTGAGATTGCAGGAGGACCTTCGGTCCTATCGCAGCCTCGCGGGCTCGGCAGCGGCTACAGGGACCGTGGGTATATCGGGGCCTTTTGTAGGAGCGAGCTTGCTCGCGAGCAGATCGTTCGGATGACGCGTTGGACCTTGTAGGACGCTGTTTGAAAGTGCGGCTCTTCACTTTCTTGTGTAAGGCCTTTCCGAGAAACGCTGGGCCACTTGCGCCTGGGAAAGGTGCTGTCTAGCCTCGGGTTTGTCTCTGGTTTTTCAGTGATTGGCTTTAGTCGGATTCTGTTCTGGCGGCTGAACGTGGGGCACCCTCGGGGGCGCCGGGCTCCTGAGCCCCGGTCTGCTAACCCGCGTCCAGCTGCCATCCTCAATCGTTTAGTTATTCCATGACTCGCAATGCTCGGCTGTAACACCGCAGTTCATCAGACAGGTGGCGTTATCGTTGACGGCCATCGCGAGCAAGCTCGCTCCTACAGTAGAGGCGGGGTGTGGGGTTTGTCATACGCAGTTCATCCACACTGGCTAAGGTTTGCTTTTGACATTAGGTCAGGGAGCAACCATGAGCGATTTCACTCTCGGTCGGCGGCGTTTGATTCAGGTGGCGGGGGCAGGGCTGTTGCTGCCGGGGTTGGCGCCGGCGGTGATTGCCTCGGGCAAGGACCGGCCGAAGATGGTCGATGGCGTGCAGTCCGGGGATCTGCTCGGCGATCGGGCGATGGTCTGGAGCCGTACCGACCGGCCGGCGCGGATGGTGGTGGAGTGGGATACCCGCAGCCTGTTCAGCAACCCGCGCAAGTTTGTCTCACCCCTGGCCGATGCCCGCACCGACTTTACCGCGCGGGTCGAGTTGGGCGGGCTGCCCACCGACCAGGCGATTTTTTATCGGGTGTATTTCGAGGATGCCCAGACCGGCGTGCGCAGCAAGCCCTGGTTCGGCCATTTGCGCAGCGTGCCGCAGACCCGTCGCGATATCCGCTTTGTGTGGAGCGGCGACACCGTCGGCCAGGGCTTCGGCATCAACCCGGACATCGGCGGCATGCGCATCTACGAGGCCATGCGCCGGCGCCTGCCGGACTTTTTTATCCACAGCGGCGACACCATTTACGCCGATGGCCCGGTGCCGGCGCAGCTGACCACCGAGAACGGCCGGGTGTGGCGCAATATCACCACCGAGGCCAAGAGCAAGGTCGCCGAGACCCTCGACGAATACCGCGGCAACTACCGCTACAACCTGCTGGACGAGAATGTGCGGCGCTTCAACGCCGAGGTGCCGCAGATCTGGCAGTGGGACGACCATGAGGTGGTCAACAACTGGTCGCCGAGCAAGGTGCTGGACGAGCGTTACACCACTAAAGATATCCACACCCTGGTGGGCCGTGCGCGGCAGGCCTGGCTGGAATACGCGCCGATGCGCTTGCAGAGCGCCGACCAGGGCGGGCGGATCTATCGCAAGCTGAGCTACGGGCCGCTGCTGGATGTGTTCGTGCTGGACATGCGCAGCTATCGCGGCGGCAACGACGACAATCTCGGCGCGGCCAAGCCGTTCCTCGGCCGCGAACAGTTGGATTGGCTCAAGCAAGGGCTCAAGCACTCCAAGGCGCAGTGGAAGGTGGTGGCGGCCGACATGCCCATCGGCCTCGGCGTGCCGGACGGCGAGGTCAGCCCCGGCGTGCCGCGCTGGGAGGCAATCGCCAACGGCGACCCGGGCCCGGCCCAGGGCCGCGAGCTGGAGATCGCCGAGCTGCTGGCGTTCCTGCGCAAGCACAAGGTGCGCAACCATGTGTGGCTGACGGCGGACGTGCATTACTGCGCGGCGCACCACTATCACCCGGATCGCGCTGCGTTCCAGGATTTCGAGCCGTTCTGGGAGTTCGTCGCCGGGCCTTTGAATGCCGGCAGTTTCGGGCCCAACGCGCTGGACAAGACCTTCGGTCCGGAGGTGGTGTTCCAGAAGGCGCCGCCGGCGCAGAACACCTCGCCGTTTGCTGGGTTCCAGTTCTTCGGCGAAGTGCAGATCGAAGGGCAGAGCGGGGAGTTGAAGGTGATCCTGCGGGACCTGGACGGGGTGGCGGTGTTCGAGCGCAAGTTGCAGCCGGTTTGATACGACTGCATCTGTAGGAGCGAGGCTTGCCCGCGATGGGCGCGACGCGGTGTGTCTGAAACACCGCGTTATCGTTCATCGCGGGCAAGCCTCGCTCCTACAGAAGCATGCGGTGAATCAATAGACGTCGCGGCGATAGCGGCCTTGCTCGATCAGCCGTTCGACGACCTCGGCGCCCAGCACTTCGTTGAGCACCTGATCCACCCCCGAGGCCATGCCTTGCAGGCTGCCGCA
The DNA here is from genome assembly GCF_028640915.1 of Pseudomonas sp. B3G-3. Classification (NCBI taxonomy): domain Bacteria; kingdom Pseudomonadati; phylum Pseudomonadota; class Gammaproteobacteria; order Pseudomonadales; family Pseudomonadaceae; genus Pseudomonas; species Pseudomonas sp. B3G-3. The sequence goes on from NZ_JAQZAB010000061.1 coordinate 3,247, forward strand.
GATGTAGATCGAGGCGCCGTCGGCCAGCCATTGCTTGAGGCGTTCGGCCTGTTGGCGCAGGCGGTCCTGGACATAGATCTTCTCTGCCTGATCGCGGGAGAAGGCCAGGTCCAGGCGGCGCAGGTCGCCGGCGGTCAGCCATTCCTGCAGCTCGTCCTTGCAGTAGAAATCATGCTCGGCGTTGCGCTCGCCGAAGATCAGCCAGTTGTCTTGCTGGCCCTCGGCGATGCGCGCCTTGAGCAGGCTGCGCAAGCCGGCCAGGCCTGTGCCGTTGCCCAACAGGATCAGCGGACAAGGCTCGGCCGGAGGATGGAAGCCGCTGTTGCGCCGCACCCGCAGGCTGATGCTGGAGCCGACCGGCGCGTGCTCGGTAAGCCAGCCGGAGCCGATGCCCAGGCTGCCGTCGGGGTGGCGTTCCTGGCGTACCAGCAGTTCCAGTTGGCCGTCGCTGGCCAGCGAGGCGATGGAGTATTCGCGCATCGCCAGCGGCACCAGGGCATCCACCAGTGCCTGGGCGTGCAGGCCCACCAGATGGGCACGGTTTTCCGGGAGCTGGCGGCTGGCCAAGGCCTGGGTCAGGGTTTCCGTCAGGCCGTCGAGCTGCACCGTGGCGCTGCCGTCCAGGCCCAGGCCGTCGAGGAAGAACTCGATGGCCCATGCGCAGTTGCGCGGCAGCACTTCCACCAGGTCGCCGGCCAGCCAGCTGCTCGGTTGTGGTGGCGTCAGGCCCAACAGGTAGACGCCGGAGCCGCTGCTGTCGGGGTTGAGCAGCAGGCGCTGGTTCAGGGTCCAGTTGTCGTAGGCGGGCGCCTGCCACAGGTCCACTGGCGCTTGTCCGATCAACTGGCCCAGTTGCTGCTGCCAGTGGCGCAGGGCGTAGCTATCGCCGCTGTCGACTTCCACCGGGGCGAACAGGGTGTTGCCGCCATGCTCGGCCAGCCAGCCATGCAGGCGCTTGGCAAAGCCGCAGAAGTGCGGGTATTGCCGGTCGCCCAGGCCCAGTACGGCGTACTTGAGGTTGTCCAGGGACAAGGCGCGGCTCAGCACCTTGCGCTCGAAGCCCCGGGCGCTGTCCGGCGCTTCGCCGTCGCCGAAGGTGCTGACCACGAACAATGCGTTCTGGGTATTCAGCAGGTCTTGCTCGCTGACGCTGGCCAGCGGCTGGACCCTGGCCGGTACGCCGGCGGCCTGCAATTGTCCGGCAGTCTGCCAGGCCAGTTGTTCGGCGAAACCGCTCTGGCTGGCGAAGCCGATCAGCCAGGCCGAGGCATCGCCGGTGTCGGCGCTCAGGCCCTGGCGCGCGTCCTTGATCTGGCGTTTCTTGCGCCGGCGATCCAGGTACAGCAGCCAGCCGGTGATAAAGAACAGCGGCATGGTCAGCGAAGCGATAGTCACCAGGATGCGCCCGACGATGCCGAAGTAGCTGCCCACATGCAGGGCATAGATGCTGGTCAGCAACTGGGCCTTGAGGCTCTTGTCGCTGTAGCGGTCATGGCGGCTGACCACGCCGCTGTTCGGGTCGATAGTGATCTGGTTCAGCGCGCGGTCGTGGGGCGAGTGCTTGAGCAGATAGAACACGGTCGCCGGCTTGCCGGCCACCGCGGGCATGCGGATGTTGTAGGAACTCAGGTCCTTGCCGGCGGTGCTGTAGATGCCCAGCCACATGGCGTTGTAGTCGGCGGTCGGCGCCGGGCCCTGGGGCGGCGCGCCCCGGCCGCCCTTCATGCGCTGGCCCTGTGGCGAGTCGGCCAGCAGTTTGTTCAGGCCCTTGTTGTACCACTCGTAGGACCAGGACAAGCCAGTCAGTGCCGCCAGTAGATAAAACAGCAGGCACCAGGTCCCGGCCACGGCGTGCAGGTCCCAGTTGAAGCCACGGCCTTTTTTCGCCCAGTCCAGGGTCAGCCAGGCGCGCCAGCTCGCCACCTGGCGCGGCCAGCGCAGGTACAGGCCGGACAGGCAGAAGAAGATCAGGATCAGGGTGCAGGCGCCGGTGATCTGCCGGCCGCTGTCGCCCATGGCCAGGAAACGGTGCAGTTGCAGCATCAGGCCGAAGAAGTCCTGGCCCAGGGCGGCGCCCATGAATGCGCCGGTGTAGGGGTCGAAATAGCGCATTTCGCCGCGGCGCTGGCCCGGCGGCGGGGTGAACCAGACGCGGGCGGCATTGCCGCTGTCGGCTTCCACGGTGAGCATCGACACGGTCTTGCCCGAGGCAGCCTGGATTTTTTCCACCAGCTCGGCGGGTGGCAGGACGCCAGCCGGCTGTTTTTCCACCAGCAGTGTGGAGGGGTTGAGGGCACGCAGGATTTCATCCTGGAACGACACGGTCGCTCCGGTAATGCCCATCAAGGCCAGGACCAGGCCGGCGCTGATGCCGAAAAACCAGTGCAACTGGAACAGGGTTTTCTTCAACACATCGACCGCCTCGTTGGTTCTGTAAGTCTGTGCACGGCGCGCATTATGCCGTGAGTTGTCGAGAAGCATTCTTTCTTACGCACAAAAGCCCCACTCACCGAAGTGGATGGGGCTTGCGTGGGTGTAGCCGCTGCCGAAGGCTGCGATAGGCCGGGGTCGCGCTCGACACGCAGGTCCTCCAGCGATTTCACGATCTTGCGCCCCCTGCGTCGGAATGCCGCCCAGATCGATCGCAGCCTGCGGCAGCGGCTACAGGTGAAACCCGTCAGAAGTGGAAGTTGGTGGTGAACAAGGCGGTACGGCCGGCTGCCTGGTTGGCGAAGTGCGCCGAGTAGGCTTTGTCGTAGTAGGTCTTGTCGGTCAGGTTCTGCACGTTCAGCTGCAGGTCGACGTTCTTGCTCAGCTTGTAGCTGGCCATGGCGTCGTAGCGGGTGTAGGACGGCACATACACGGTATTGCCGGCATCGCCATACACCTCGTCGACATAGAACGCACCGCCGCCGACGGTCAGCTTCGGCAGAACTTCATAAGTGGTCCACAGGCTGAAGCTGTTTTTCGGCGTGTTCGGCATTTCATTGCCTTTGTTCGAACCGGCGCTGACCACCCCGTTACGACCGTTGAGGCCGGCGTCCACCAGCTCGCTTTTCAGGTAGCTGTAGCCGGCGAAGACTTGCCACTTGTCGGTGATCTTGCCGCTGGCCGACAGCTCCAGGCCGTCGACGCGGGACTCACCGGCGTTCTGGTAGGTCAGGGCATCCACCAGGATGCGGGTGTTTTTCTTCTCGGTACGGAACACCGCGGCGGTCAGGGACAGGCGGTCGTTGAACACATCCCACTTGGTGCCCAGCTCGTAGTTGACGGTTTCTTCCGGTTGCAGGTCGCTGACGCTGGCGCCGGCGGACAGCGGGTTGCCGTCCGCACCCTCGCCGACCAGGCCGCCCGGTGGTGTGGCCGATGTGGCGTAGGAGGCATAGACGCTGCCGTTGTCCGTCGGTTTCCACACCAGGCCGGCCTGCCAGTTCCAGAACTGGCTGTCGTCCTTGATCTTGGTGCGCCCGGTGGCGGTGTCGGTATTGGCCACGGTGTCGAAGGTGTCGTAGCGCAGGCCGACGTTCAGCAGCCATTGCGGATCGAGTTCGATGGTGTCGAACACATAGGCCGCGCGGCTGGTGGCTTTGGTGTTGGTGCCGTAGTAGTTGCGGCTGATCGCGCCGGTCCAGGCATCGTCCGGGTTCGGGTTGCTCAGCGAGGTGCAGCTCGGGATGCTGCCCGGGTTACAGACCTTGGCGGTGTTGCCGGCGATGTTGTAGCTGCTGACACGGGTCTCTTCGCCAGTGAACTCAAGGCCGGTGGAGTAGTTGTGCTTGAAGCCCAGGGCCTGGAATTCGCCGAACAGGTCGGTCTGGTTGGTGGTGGTTTCGGTGGTGGACACCCGCGAGTTGGCGCGACGCCACACGGTGCCGTACTTGTTGACGTTGAACTTGCTGTCGTCCGGCTGGGTGAGGATGTAGTCCTGGCCGGTGTTGCCATGACGCAGGGTGTTTTTCAGCGTCATGTTGTCATTCAGATCGTGCTCGATGGAGATGGTGCTGATGTCCGCGCGGGTCTTGCGGAAGTCACGATCCTTCAAGCCATAGAAGTTGTCGCTGTTGCCGCCGTCGGTGGGTTTGTCGTGCTTGTGGGCGGTGGCGCTGGCCGAGCTGTAGCCGTAGGGAATGCCCGAGTCCGGCAGGTCATCGCTTTCCATGTGGTAGTAGCTGAAGTTGACGCGGGTCGGGGTGCCCAGGCCGAACGTCAGGGACGGTGCCACACCCCAGCGGTCGTAGTTGACGGCGTCGCGACCGGCCACGTTCTGCTCGTGGCTCATCAGGTTCAGGCGGAAGGCGGCGCTGTCGAGGAACTGGCGGTTCACGTCCAGCACATAACGGCGGGTCTGGTCGGAGCCATAGGTGAAGCCACCGTTGAGGAAGTCTTGCTGCTTGGGCGTCTTGCTCACCAGGTTGAGGCTGCCGCCGGCCGAGCCGCGACCGCCGAAGGAGGAGTTGGGCCCCTTGCTGACTTCGATCGATTCGATGTCGAAGATCTCGCGGCTCTGGCCGCCGGTGTCGCGCACGCCATCGAGGTAGGTGTCGCCCTGGGCGTCGAAGCCGCGGATGAACGGACGGTCGCCTTGCGGGTTGCCGCCTTCACCGGCGCCGAAGGTGATGCCCGGCACGGTGCGCAGCGCATCCTGCAGCGAGGTGGCGGCGGTGTCCTTGAGGACTTGTTGAGGCACCACGGTGACCGAGCGCGGGGTGTTGACCAGCGGCGCGGTGTACTTCTGCGACGAGGCCTTTTCGACCTGGTAGGACGTCTGGTCCTGGGCTTCGCCGGTGATGCTGGTGGCATCCAGGGAAATGGCATTGCCGGCGGCTTTCTTCTCGGTGTTTTCCGCGGCAAAAGCCATGTGGGCTGCGGAACCGGCGGTGATCGCCACGCCAATTGCAGACGCCAGCAGGCGTGGTGAACCGAGCGGTGATGGTGGTTGTTGGCGCGACATGGTGATTCCCCTCCCCAAGGATTTGAGGCGGCGGAATATAAGGCGAACAAGTATTTGTATCAATTGCGAAAAATTGCTATTCGCACAGAATTTACATTCTTTACAATTTCGCTTTACGGTTTTTACGTTTTCATTCGTCTGCGCATTTTACATTTGCAATAAGAATCAATATCATTTGCACCCCTTTGCTTTCAGGTATTGCCTCATGCTCCTGCATATTCCCGGTCTGTTCTCCCGTGAAGAAGTGCTGCGTATTCGTGAGGCCCTGGAGCAGGCGGACTGGGCCGATGGCAAGATCACCGCCGGTTACCAGTCGGCCAAGGCCAAGCACAACCTGCAGCTGCCCGAAGGCCACCCGCTGGCCCAGGAGATCGGCGCGGCGATGCTCGAGCGCCTGTGGCAGCACCCGCGCTTCATGTCGGCGGCGCTGCCGCACAAGGTGTTCCCGCCGCTGCTCAACTGCTACACCGCCGGTGGCAGTTTCGACTTCCATATCGACAACGCCGTGCGCCAGCCCAAGGGCAGCGTCGAGCGGGTGCGGACCGACCTGTCCTCGACCCTGTTTTTCAGCGACCCGGAGGACTACGACGGCGGCGAGCTGGAAATCCAGGACACCTTCGGCACCCAGCGGGTGAAGCTGCCGGCCGGCGACATGGTGCTGTACCCGGGCACCAGCCTGCACAAGGTCAATGCGGTTACTCGCGGCACCCGTTATGCGTCGTTCTTCTGGACCCAGAGCCTGGTGCGCGAAGACAGCCAGCGCGCCCTGCTGTTCGAGATGGACGAGGCGATCCAGCAACTGACCCGCGACATGCCGGATCATCCGTCGCTGATCCGCCTGACCGGCACCTACCACAACCTGTTGCGCCGCTGGGTCGAGGTGTAGACCGTGAGTTTCCAGTTACGCCGCGAGGAAGTCCTCGACGGCGAGCAACTGCGCGCCATGCTCGAACAGAGCCCGGCCCGGGCCGCCCAGGCGATCCTGCTGGCGGCCGGGGAGGGCGTGCTGGATGCCCAGGCGCTGCTCGGGCAGATCCTCCTCGACGGCCTGGGCATCGAGCGCGACCAGGCGCTGGCGCTGCGCTGGTTCACGATCGCCGCCAAGGGCGGGCACCTGATGGCGCGCAACATGCTGGGGCGCTGCTGTGAGCACGGTTGGGGCTGCGAGGCCGATGCCAAGGCGGCTGCCGGGCATTATCGCCAGGCGGCCGAAGCCGGGCTGGACTGGGCGCTGTACAACTACGCCAACCTGCTGGCCACCGGTCGCGGAGTCGCTGAAAACCACGCCCTGGCCTTGAACTGCTACCAGCGCGCGGCCGCCATGGGCCATGCCAAATCCATGAACCTGCTAGGCCGCTATCTGGAGGAGGGGCGTCACTGCCCCAGGGATGTCGCGGCGGCCTGCGACTGGTATCGCCGTTCCGCCGAGGGCGGGGATTTCCGTGGGCAGTTCAGCCACGCTGCGGTGCTGGCCGATGCCGGGCGTATCGACGAGGCGCTGGGTTGGCTGGGCAAGGCTCTGGAAGGCGGCAACCTGAACTTCCTGCGGGTCGCCCGTGGCGCTTTGTTGCAGGCGGCCCATCCGCAGATCCGCGGCCTGGCCCTGGCTTATCACCAGCGTGCGGCAGAGCTGGGTGACGAAACCGACCGCGAGGCGTTAGCCCAGCTGTAGCTTCTGTAGGAGCGAGGCTTGCCCGCGATGACGGTATCAAGGCCGCCACCGGCCTTCGGCCTATCGCGAGCAAGCTTCGCTCCTACAGAGGCAACGCGTGCGCTACATAGACGCAAGCCACCGCCATTTCGCAGGCATAAAAAAGCCCATGACACGTCATGGGCTTTTTCGTTACGGCGTGGCGCTTACACGTAGAAGGATTTCAGTGGCGGGAAGCCGTTGAATTCCACAGCGCTGTAGCTGGTGGTGTAGGCACCGGTGGACAGCCAGTACAGGCGGTCGCCGATGGCCAGGTTCAGCGGCAGTCCGTACTTGTAGTTCTCGTACATGATGTCGGCGCTGTCGCAGGTCGGACCGGCAATGACCACTTCCTCCGTCTCGCCTTTCTTCTCGGTCCAGATCGGGAACTTGATGGCTTCGTCCATGGTTTCGATCAGGCCGGAGAACTTGCCCACGTCGGTGTAGATCCAGCGCTCCACGGCGGTGCGGGATTTACGCGCTACCAGCACCACTTCGCTGACCAGGATGCCGGCGTTGGCGATCAGCGAACGGCCTGGCTCGAGGATGATTTCCGGCAGCTCGTCGCCGAAGTCTTCCTTGAGGAAGCGGATGATTTCCTCGGCATAGGTTTCCAGGCTGTTGGTGCGGGTGATGTAGTTGGCCGGGAAGCCGCCACCCATGTTGATCAGCTTGAGGTGGATGCCGTCTTCTTCCTTCAGGCGTTCGAAGATCACCTTGACCTTGGCGATCGCCGCGTCCCAGACGCTGATGTCGCGCTGTTGCGAACCCACGTGGAACGACACGCCGTAAGGCACCAGGCCCAGGTCGCGGGCGAGGATCAGCAGGTCCATGGCCATGTCGGTCTGGCAGCCGAACTTGCGCGACAGCGGCCAGTCAGCGGTGGTCGAGCCTTCGGTGAGGATCCGCACATAGACTTTCGAGCCCGGCGCGGCCTTGGCGATGTTGCGCAGGTCGGCTTCGGAGTCGGTGGCATACAGGCGCACGCCCTTCTCGTAGAAGTAGCGGATGTCCTTGGATTTCTTGATGGTGTTGCCGTAGCTGATCTGGTCCGGGCTGACGCCGCGGCCCAGCACCTTGTCCAGTTCGTAGATCGAGGCGATGTCGAAGTTCGAACCTTTTTCCCGCAGCAGGTCGATGATTTCGACGGCCGGGTTGGCTTTTACCGCGTAGTAGACCTTGGCGAACTCGAAACCGGCGCGCAGGTCATCGTAGGCCTGGGCGATCATCTGGGTGTCGATGACCACGAACGGGGTTTCTTGCTTGTCGGCGAACGCCTTCATTTTCTGAAAGGTTTCGCGCGCGAAATAGTCTTCGACCTGAATCGACATACCTGGGAGCTCCTAATGGCAAACGGGTAAAAACAATGGGTGCAAATGAACGTCCTCCGTATCCCCACTTTGGTTCGCCTACTTCCCAAGGCATGTCGCCGAAAGCAAAAAGGCCACGGGCGTATTTGCCCTTGGCCTTGCTGTCTCGTCGTCAGTACTTGAGCCGGATGGATCGTTTCCAGCATGGACGTTCGGCGCGAACTTTAGGGCGTGAGGGGCCTGAGATCAACAAAAAATGTCGCGTTTTTGCACGCGTTCGTCGCGTGGTCCGAGTCAGTCATTTATGTAACCGACCCAGATGACAGGCTGATGTTCCTCGCCATTGTCCGCTGACCTTGCCGATCCGCCGGTTCAGAGCCTGGAGTCGGTCAGGAAACAGGCATCCTCGTCGCCGCGCAAAGCATAGCCGTCGTAGAGATTTTCAAAGTCCAGGGCGCGAAAGTTCTCGGCGAGAAAATCCAGCAGCGCGCGGACCGAGGGCATGACGCCGCGACGGCTGGCGAACAGCGCATAGACCTGGGCGCTCCTGGGTTTCCAGCCGGCGAGGACCGGACGCAAGGTGCCGTTGCGCATGTCCTTGAACACCACCAGCTTGGGCAGTTGCACGATACCGCCGCCCTCGAGGGCGACGCGGCGCAAGGTGATCATGTCGTCGGTGATCAGCCGCGGGCTGTGCGCCACCGAGGCCTGTATCCCCTGGTCATCTTCCAGGTGCCAGCAATAGCTGTGGTTGGCCGGCCCCTGGTCCAGGCTGGGAAATCCCGTGAGGTCGCTCAGCGCCCGCACCGGCCCCAGGCGTTCCAGTAGCGCCGGGCTGGCCACCAGTTCCTGGGGGCTGCGGGACAGCGGCTTGAGGGTCAGGCTGCTGTCTTCCAGCGGTGGAACGTCGACCCGCAGGGCAATGTCGAACCCTTCACGCAGCAGGTCGACACTGCGGTTGGTGCTTTCCAGCTGCACCTTGATCTCGGGGTAGCGCTCCATGAAGCGCGAGATCATGCCGGCCACCAGGAAGTTCAGCAGCGCGGTGGGGCAGGCGATGCGCACCGTGCCCTTGGGGGAGGCCTGGCTGTGTTCGATCAGCGACTGCGCAGCCTCGGCCCCTTCGAGCATGGCCAGGCAATGCTGGTAGTACTCCAGCCCCAGCTCCGAAACGCTGAACTGACGCGTGGATCGGTTGATCAGGCGCACCCCGAGGCGCTCCTCGAGGGCGCTCAGGTGACGGCTGAGCCGGGACTTGGGAATCCCCAGGTTACGGCTGGCTGCGCCTATTCCCTGGTGTTCGACGATGCAGGTAAAGAAGTACAGCTCGTTCAGGTCGTACATCGTGGGGCTGTTCCAAGAATGAAATAGTCAGTTGCGGCCCGTCGGCTATGTGCGCGGGGTGGAGCTGGCTAAGGTGGCTTTCCCTTGGCCGCGCGGCCGGTCCGCGCAGCCATTCATGTCCAGTGAGGTGAAGCATGAGCAAGAAAATGCTAGTGGTCCTGACCAGTTTTCCCAAGTACCCGACGCTGAACCGGGCCACCGGCCTGTGGCTGGGCGAAGCCGTGCATTTCGTCAAGGCGGTCGAGGCGGCCGGTTACGCGGTCGATTATGTGAGCCCCAAGGGCGGTTATACACCGATCGATCCCCACAGCCTGGCCATGGCCGACGAAACCGACTGGGCCTGGTACCAGGACGCCGCGTTCATGGCCCGGCTTGGCTCGGTGCTGAAACCGGAGCAGGTCAACCCGGCGGATTACTCGGTGATCTACTACGCCGGTGGCCATGGCGTGGTCTGGGACTTCCCGGACAACAAGGCGCTGCAGAAGATCGCCAGTTTGATCTATGAAGCGGGCGGCATCGTTTCGTCGGTGTGCCACGGTGCCGTGGGCCTGCTGAACATCCAGCTGTCCGACGGCAGCCTGCTGCTCAAGGGCAAGGAAGCCACCGGCTTCTCCAACGCCGAGGAGAAACTGGCCGAACTCGATCAGTACGTGCCGTACCTGACCGAGGACGAAATGCTCAAGCGTGGCGCGATCTACAAGAAGGCCGCCGAGCCCTGGGCATCCTTCGCGGTGGCCGATCAACGCCTGATCACCGGGCAGAACCCGGCATCGGGCGGGGCGGTCGCGGCGCTGGTGCTCAAGGCGCTGGCGGGCTGATCAGCCGCGGGTAAAGAGCTGGAGGATGATCTTGCCGATATGCCGGCCGCTGTCGATCAGTCGGTGGGCCTGCTGCACATCCTCCAGCGCGAACCGCTCGAATCTATAGGGTTTGACCCGGCCGGCGCTGATCAGCGCCAAACCTGCCGTTCCAGCTCGGCGACGATTTCGGCTTTCTCGTCGTGGCTGCGCGAGCGCAGGGTCGAGCCCACCAGCGTCAGGCGTTTGCTCAGCAAGGGGAACAGGCTCAGTTCCCGGGCCGCGCCCTTGTGCACGCCGATCTGCACGATCCTGCCGTACGTCGCCGCGGCGGCGAAATTGCGTGCCACATAGTCCCCGGCAATGATATCGACGATCACGTCCACGCCCTTGCCGTCGGTGGCCTGCATCATCACCTCGACGAAATCTTCCTGCCGGTAATTGATCGCCTGGTCCGCGCCCAGGGCAAGGCTGACCTTTTGCTGTTCCTCGCTGGAAACCGTGGTGAAGATCCGCGACGCGCCGAAGGCCTTGGCCAGCATGACCGCCGGGGCGCTGGATTTCGATGGCGAACATGGAGGGGGACATGAGGGCTTCCTCGAATGATTGGGATGCCGTTCAAGGTAGGGGCGGGAGTTGATGCAGTCGCGCAGCGATTTCTCGCTGCTGCGATGCATAAATGCAGCGAATAAAAAACTCGGGCGTGGTGGTTTTTCCGGTCATGGCACAAACGAGCCAGACCTCGGTCTGGCTCGTTTGCGTGATGTCACGGGGTTGATGGACAGGCCTCAGGCCAGCGCAGTCTCGGCCGGCGAGACGATATTGGTCTTCATCCCCCGCGAGCGACCGGAGCTGAGGTAGGCGGCAATCGATTCCTGGGTCACTTCGCCGAGGAACACCCGCTCGGCGTCCAGCACCGGCAGCCACGAACGGTTGAACTCGTACATCCGCGACAGCAGGATGCGCAGGTGTTCGTCGTAGGCCGCGGTGGCGTTGAACTCGCGCAGGTACTGGGCGCAGGTGCCGGTTTGGCGGTGCAGGTCGCGGCGGCGCACGTAACCCAGGGCCTTGTTCTCGGCGCAGGTCACCACCAGGTAGCGGCGGTCGTGTTCGTCCATCAGTTCCAGGGCGTCGGCCACCGGGGTTTGCGGGCTGACCGACGGCGCGTTGTCGGCGGCGTCCTCGGCCTTCACCAGCAGCAGGCGCTTGAGGGTGCTGTCCTGGCCGACGAAGTTGCTGACGAAGTCGTCCGCCGGATGGGCCAGCAGGGTGTCCGGGTGGTCGATCTGCAACAGCTTGCCGGCGCGGAAGATGGCGATCTTGTCGCCGAGCTTGATGGCTTCGTCGATGTCGTGGCTGACCATGATCACGGTCTTGTTCAGCGCCCGCTGCATTTCGAAGAACTCGTTCTGGATCATCTCGCGGTTGATCGGGTCGACCGCGCCGAAAGGTTCGTCCATCAGCAGCAGCGGCGCATCGGCCGCCAGTGCGCGGATCACCCCGATCCGCTGTTGCTGGCCGCCGGACAGCTCGCGCGGATAACGATGCAGGTACTGCTTGGGTTCGAGCTTGATCATGCTCATCAGCTCGCGGGCGCGCTCATGGCATTTCTGCTTGTCCCAGCCCAGCAGGCGCGGCACCACCACGATGTTTTCCTCGATGGTCATGTTGGGGAACAGGCCGATCTGCTGGATCACGTAGCCGATGTTGCGGCGCAGGGTCACTTCGTCCAGGCCGGTGGTGTCTTCGCCGTTGATCAGCACCTTGCCCGAGGTCGGCATGATCAGGCGGTTGATCATTTTCAGCGTGGTGCTCTTGCCGCAGCCCGACGGGCCGAGGAACACGCAGATTTCGCCTTCGTTGACGGTCAGGCTTACGGAGTCAACGGCGGTGATGGTCTTGCCGTTGCTTTGGAAGGTCTTGGTCAGGTTTTGAAGTTCGATCATTTGAGCAGTCCTGGTAGGGGGTGTTCGGTGCAAATGACGGAGCGCGTTGGAGTTGTGATCGCTCCGGGCAAGGCGTGGGACGCAGGGAATGGTGTTCCCTTCTCAAGTCCCACAACGCAGGCCGGAGCGATCACAGCTCCAACCCGAAGGGCCGTGCCCCACAAAGCGCAATCCGTCGTTATTCGTCGTTCATTTGGAAAAACCAAACTTCTCTCCTCATGCCTAGTCTTGCGCTTTGTGGGGCGACGGCGCGCCCGTCATTTGCACCGAACACCCCCTACTCGTCAGCGAGCGTTGCAGCCATTGCAGAAGCAGGTCGGCGAAGATGGCCAGGAGACTGACCAGTACGGCGCCGACGATCAGCATCGACATGTCGCTGCGGCTGATGGAAGCAAGAATGAGCACACCCAGGCCGCCGGCGCCGATGGTGGCGGCGATGGTCATGACGCCGATGTTCATCACCACGGCGGTGCGAACGCCGGCGAGAATCACCGGCACGGCGATCGGCAACTCGACCATGCGCAGGCGCTGGCCGAAGGTCATGCCGATGCCACGGGCCGCTTCGCGAATCCCCGGCTCGACGCCGGTCAGCGCCAGGTAGGTGTTGCGCATGATCGGCAGCAGGGAATAGAGGAACACCGCGGTGATCGCCGGCAGCGGCCCCAGGCCCTGGCCGAACTTGGAATAGAACGGCAGCAGCAGGCCGAACAGCGCGATGGACGGAATGGTCAGCAGCACGGTGGCGCTGGCTTGCAGCGGACCGGCCAGGGTCGGGAAGCGGGTCATCAGGATACCCAGGGGCACGCCGAAGAGGATCGCCAGGGTCACGGCGATGCCCACCAGGGTGATGTGCTGCCAGGTCAGCTGGATGACTTGCGGCCAGTCGAGATGGGAAAAGGCGTTGAGCAATTCCATGGCTTTTTCCTCCCTCAGTTCAGTGGATGCTGGCGCAGGAAATCTGCGGCAACGGCGGATGGGCTTTCATGGTCGACGTCGACCCGGGCGTTGAGCTGGCGCATGGTCTGGTCGTCGAACAGTTCGGCCAGTGGCTTGAGGTCGGCGGCCAGTTGCGGGTGGGCGTCGAGGTAGGCCTGGCGCACCACGGGGGCCGCGGTGTAGTCGGGGAAGTAATGCAGGTCGTCGTCCAGCAGCTTCAGGTTGAAGGCGTTGAGCCGGCCGTCGGTGGTGTAGACCAGGCCGGCGAACACCTGGCCGTTACGCAGGGCGGTGTAGACCAGCCCGGCGTCCATCTGCCGGATGTTCTTGCGGGTCAGGTCCATGCCGTACAGCTTGACCATGCCTTGCAGGCCGTCGGAGCGGTTGGCGAACTCGGTGTCCAGGGCGATCAGGTGGTGGTCCTGGCGTTCGGCGTCGAGGACGTGTTTCAGGTCGCTGACGCTGTTGATCTGCGGGTATGCGTCCGCGACATTTTTCGGCAGGGCCAGGGCGTAGGTATTGCTGAATTTCGACGGCGTCAGCCAGACCAGGCCTTTTTTTCCGTCGAGTTCCTTGACCCGTTCATAGGACTGTTGGCTGTCGAGTTTTTCCGTCACGTGGTTGTAGGCCACCAGGGACACGCCGGTGTATTCCCAGAGCATGTCCAGCTGCCCGCTTTCGTGGGCGCTGCGCGCCAGGTTGCTGCCCAGGCCGCCGGTGACCCGGGTGTCGTAACCCTTGCTGCGCAGGTACTGCGAAGTGATTTCCGCCAGCAGCGTCTGCTCGGTGAAGACCCGGGCGCCGATGCGGATCACCGGCTTTTGCGCGGCTTGGGCAATTCCTGCGCACAGCAGGACGCAGCCTATGATCAAAGCTATTTTTTTCATGTGAATTCCTTCGCGCAGGCTTAAGACGGGCGCAGGCCGCGTTCCAGCCAGAGGCGGCTGGCCAGTGTCACCAGGCCGTCGAGCAGCAGCGCCAGCAAGGCGGTGCAGGCCGCGCCGAGCAGCAGTTGCGGCTGATTGTTCAGGGCGATGCCGGGGAAGATCAGGCTGCCGAGGCTGTTGGCGCCGATCAAGAAGGCCAGCGGCGCGGTGCCGACGTTGATCGCCAGGGCCACGCGCACGCCACCGATGATGATCGGCACGGCGTTGGGCAGCTCGACTTTCCACAGCACCTGGCGCGGGGTCATGCCGATGCCGACGGCGGCTTCCTTGAGGGAGCCCTGGACGTTTTTCAGGCCTTCGTAGGTGTTGCGCACGATGGGCAGCAAGGAGGCGAGGAACAAAGCGAAGATGGCCGGCCCGCTGCCGATGCCGAGGATCCCCAGGGCGATGGCCAGGACGGCCAGGGGAGGGACGGTGTTACCGATGTTGAACAGCTGCATGAAGCGCTCGGCACGCCCGACCATCTGCGGTCGGCTGAGGAAGATGCCGGCGGGTATCCCCACCACGAGGGCGGCGAACATTGAAGCGAGTACCAGGTACAGATGGGCTTGCAGGTAAAACAACAGATCGTCGCGGTAGTGTTCGATCGTACTGATGCCGATCCAGTGGACCAGCAGGGCCAGGAGAGCGATGACCGCCGCGCCTCCTATCAGCCCTTTGCCATAGCGAATAGCCACAGGCGGACTCCTTTTTTATGTCGGCGAGCCTTCTTTCGTGTGACAAGGCCATGCCTGGCTGCCAAAAGAATGGTCGCGAGAAGCAGCTCGTCGCTGCGCTGGAAACAGCGCCGGATCGAGCCATACGCATAGCCTCGTCAGGCTAACTTGCTGATTTTTCTACCCCTGACGAAAGCTCGTAACAGGGGAGTGGACGCCTCCACCTTTTAAAAGGTTCCATATTTGGCAACGTTTGGCCACCCTCAATCCCATTACTCCGATATCTCTGATGCCTGGCCGCCTGTAGCCGCTGCCGAGCGCAGCGAGGCTGCGATCGAGCGCGCAGCGCTCGCAAACACGGAGTACGGGATGGGACTGAAACACCGCGTTGCCTGGTTTTGCGACTGCTGCGTCGGAATGCCGCCCAAATCGATCGCAGCCTCGCGCTGCTCGGCAGCGGCTACAGGGCAAGGGGTGCAGAGGCTCCAGGCCGAACGGTGGTCCGTGGAGCTTGCTTTGCGCTATACTCGCCGCCCTTTTTTTGAATCACCTGCCAGGCGATTTCCCATGACCAAACAGGCCGCCGAAGTCGCGAAACGCCGCACTTTCGCCATTATTTCCCACCCGGATGCGGGTAAAACCACCATCACCGAGAAGCTCTTGCTGATGGGCAAGGCGATTGCCGTTGCCGGTACGGTGAAATCCCGCAAGTCCGACCGCCACGCCACCTCCGACTGGATGGAGATGGAGAAGCAGCGGGGTATTTCCATTACCACGTCGGTCATGCAGTTCCCTTATCGCGAACACATGATCAACCTGCTCGACACCCCGGGCCACGAAGACTTCTCGGAAGACACCTACCGCACCCTGACCGCGGTGGACTCGGCGCTGATGGTGCTCGACGGCGGTAAGGGCGTAGAGCCACGGACCATCGCCCTGATGGACGTCTGCCGTCTGCGCGACACGCCGATCGTCAGCTTCATCAACAAACTCGACCGTGACATCCGCGACCCGATCGAACTGCTCGACGAAATCGAAGCGGTCCTGAAGATCAAGGCGGCGCCCATCACCTGGCCGATCGGGTGCTACCGCGACTTCAAGGGCGTGTACCACCTGGCGGGCGACTACATCATTGTCTACACCGCCGGCCACGGCCACGAGCGCACTGAAACCAAGATCATCGAGAAGCTCGATTCCGATGAAGCCCGTGCCCACCTGGGTGACGAGTACGAGCGCTTCATCGAGCAGCTGGAACTGGTGCAGGGCGCCTGCCACGAGTTCGACCAGCAGGAGTTCATGGACGGCCAGCTGACCCCGGTGTTCTTCGGTACCGCCCTGGGCAACTTCGGGGTCGACCACGTGCTCGACGCCGTTGTTGACTGGGCGCCGCTGCCGCTGGCACGCGTGGCCAACGAGCGCACCGTCGAGCCACAGGAAGAGAAGTTTTCCGGCTTCGTGTTCAAGATCCAGGCGAACATGGACCCGAAACACCGCGACCGGATCGCCTTCATGCGCATCTGCTCGGGCAAGTACGAGAAAGGCATGAAGATGCGCCACGTGCGCACCGGCAAGGACGTGCGCATCGGCGATGCGCTGACCTTCTTCTCCTCCGAGCGTGAACAGCTCGAAGAAGCCTACGCTGGCGACATCATCGGCCTGCACAACCACGGCACCATCCAGATCGGCGATACCTTCACCGAAGGCGAGGCCCTGGGCTTCACCGGCATCCCACACTTCGCCCCGGAGTTGTTCCGCCGCGTGCGCCTGAAGGATCCGCTGAAATCCAAGCAACTGCGCCAGGGCCTGCAACAGCTGGCCGAAGAAGGCGCGACCCAGGTGTTCTTCCCCGAGCGCAGCAACGACATCATTCTCGGCGCCGTTGGTGTGCTGCAGTTCGATGTGGTCGCCAGCCGCCTGAAAGAGGAATACAAGGTCGAGTGCTCCTACGAGCCGATCACCGTGTGGTCCGCGCGCTGGATCGATTGCAGCGACAAGAAGAAGCTCGAGGAATTCGCCAACAAGGCCGTGGAAAACCTGGCGCTGGACGGCGGCGGTCACCTGACCTACCTGGCCCCGACCCGGGTCAACCTGGCGCTGATGGAAGAGCGCTGGCCCGACGTGAAATTCCGCGCGACCCGCGAGCATCACTAAGGTCTGAGCGACGCCTCACAAAAAAGCCCCGCGGCCCCAAACCGCGGGGCTTTTTTATGCCCGTGGATAGGTGATGCCCGCACACCCTGCGGGGCAGGGATCGAACCGCGCATGCTGCTGTAGGAGCGAAGCTTGCTCGCGATGGGCTGCGTAGCAGCCCCAAAACCTGCCACCACTATTCTGCCGGAATCCCATTACCCGAATGGACGCCATCGCGGGCAATCGAGCGTCGACCGGCAGTTCCTACAGATACGTGGTGTGCTTGTAGATCGCGAATCAAATCCCGCATACCCCCGTAGGAGCGAGGCATAACCGCAGGTTTTAAGGCCTAGTCGAAAGCCGTCTATCCAGTGGGCGAATAGATAGCTTGCTATCTGGCAAAGCACCGGCTTCGGGGCTAGGTTTCATACGAAGCCTCGCCTTGCAGGTCAGGGCCTGTGGCCATTATTGATTCACCTACGCAAAGGGACGGAATCAACATGAATGTTTTCCAACGGGTTGTGCTGTTGCTCAAGGTGCTGGTGCTGTTGTCGCTCGGCCTGTCTGCGGCCTGGGCCAGTGACCAGGCGGCGCGGGTGCCGGGTTTCTGGGGGCCTGGGCATCTGCAGAACGGGGTGCAGATGATCGCCAAGTCGGAATCCGAGCCGGGCGATCAGGGGCAGGGTGGCAGCGCGGACGATGACGATGCGACGACCGACGAGCCGGATACCGACAGCGAAGACGAGGCTAGCCAGGGCTGAGCTTGCGTCTGCGGAAAAAAGAAAACCCCCTCTGCCGGACTGATGCGCAATCCGACAGAAGGGGCTTGGTCAACACTGATCAGGCGCCGCGGGCAACCGCGGCGCCTTTTTCTTGCCGGGTCAGCCGAGGAACTGCTCGGCGTAGTGGCAGGCCACCTGGCGGGTGTCGAGCAGGCGCAGGGCCGGCTCTTCGCTGCTGCAACGCTCGGTGGCGTACGGGCAGCGCTTGTGGAACGCGCAGCCGGATGGCGGGTTCAACGGGTTGGGCAGCTCACCGACAATCTTGATCTTCGGCTTGTCCGGGTCCGGGTGAATGGTCGGCGTGGCCGACAGCAGCGCCTGGGTGTAGGGGTGCAGGGGACGGGTGTAGATGTCCTCTTTCGGGCCCATTTCCACCGGCCGGCCGAGGTACATCACCATCACGTGGTCGGCGACGTGACGCACCACCGCCAGGTTGTGGGAGATGAACACGTAGGCGGTGTTGAACTCCTGCTGCAGGTCCATGAACAGGTTCAGCACCTGGGCCTGGATCGACACGTCGAGGGCCGAGGTCGGTTCGTCCGCCACCAGCACTTTCGGTTGCAGCATCATCGCCCGCGCCAGGGCGATACGCTGGCGCTGGCCGCCGGAGAACATGTGCGGGTAGCGCTGATAATGCTCGGGGCGCAGACCCACCTGCTTCATCATTGCCTGGACCTTGTCACGGCGCTCGCTGGCCGACAGCTTGGTGTTGATCAGCAGCGGCTCAGCCAGTTGATCGCCGATCTTCTGCCGGGGGTTGAGCGAGGCGTAGGGGCTCTGGAACACCATCTGCACGTCTTTGCGCAGTTGCTTGCGCTGGGCCTTGTCGGCGCCGGCGACTTCCTGGCCGGCGATTTTCAAGGACCCGGAGGACGGCTCTTCGATCAGGGTCAGGGCGCGGGCCAGGGTGGATTTGCCGCAGCCGGATTCACCGACCACCGCGAGGGTCTTGCCGGCTTCCAGCTCGAACGACACGCCGTTGAGGGCGCGCACGGTCGCATGGCCCTTGAACAGGCCGCGGGACACTTCGTAGTGGCGGGTCAGGTTGCGGGCGGTAAGAACGACGGCCATTACGCCACCTCCTGATTCAGCGGGTAGAAGCAGCGCGCGAGGCTGGCGGCTTTCGGATCGAGGCTTGGACGCTGCTGACGGCAGTTTTCCTGCACGTACGGGCAACGCGGCGAGAGCAGGCAGCCTTGCGGACGGTCATAGCGACCGGGAACGATGCCCGGGAGGGTCGACAGGCGCGCGGCGCCCATGCTGTGCTCGGGAATCGCCGCCAGCAGCGCTTCGGTGTAGGGGTGGGCGGGGATGTCGAACAACTCCGGCACCTTGCCCACTTCCACCGCTTGCCCGGCGTACATCACGCACACGCGCTGGGCGGTTTCGGCAACCACGGCCAGGTCGTGGGTGATCAGCACCAGGCCCATGTTCTGCTCGCGTTGCAGGTTGAGCAGCAGGTCCATGATCTGTGCCTGGATGGTTACGTCCAGGGCGGTGGTCGGTTCGTCGGCGATCAGCAGTTTCGGCTCGCCGGCAATCGCCATGGCAATCGCCACGCGCTGGCTCATGCCGCCGGACAGTTGATGCGGGTAGGCGTCCATGCGGCTGGCGGCGCCCGGGATCTCGACTTTTTCCAGCAGTTCGATGGCGCGCTTGCGGGCCGCCTTGCCGGACATCTTCAGGTGCAGGCGCAGCACTTCCTCGATCTGGAAGCCCACGGTGTAGCTCGGGTTCAGCGCGGTCATCGGGTCCTGGAAGACCATGGCCAGGTCCTTGCCGACGATCTGCCGGCGTTGCCGGGCGCTGAGCTTGAGCATGTCCTTGCCGTCGAAGCTGAGGGCGTCGGCGGTGACGATGCCGGGATGCTCGATCAGCCCCATCAGCGCCATCATGGTCACGGACTTGCCGGAGCCGGATTCGCCGACGATGGCCAGGACTTCGCCCTTGTCCACGTTCAGGTCCAGGCCATCCACCACGGGAACGGCCTGGGCGTCGCCGAAGCGCACGTTGAGATTCTTGATTTCTAGCAGTGACATGGGAATCTCCTCAGGCGGCGTTCTTGAGTTTCGGGTCCAGCGCATCGCGCAGGCCGTCGCCCATCAGGTTGATTGCCAGCACGCTGAGCAAAATGGTCAGACCGGGCAGGCTCACCACCCACCAGGCGCGTTCGATGTAGTCGCGGGCCGAGGCCAGCATGGTGCCCCACTCGGGGGTGGGCGGCTGGACGCCAAGGCCGAGGAAGCCCAGGGCCGCGGCATCGAGGATCGCCGAGGAGAAGCTCAGGGTCGCCTGGACGATCAGCGGCGCCATGCAGTTGGGCAGCACGGTGATGAACATCAGGCGCGGCAGGCCGGCACCGGCCAGGCGCGCGGCGGTCACGTAGTCACGGTTGAGCTCGCCCATCACCGCGGCACGGGTCAGGCGCACGTAGGACGGCAGCGATACCACGGCGATGGCGATCACGGTGTTGATCAGGCCTGGGCCGAGGATGGCGACGATCGCCACGGCCAGCAGCAGGGACGGCAGGGCCAGCATGATGTCCATCAGGCGCATGATGGTCGGCCCGAGCAGGCGCGGGAAGAACCCGGCGAACAGGCCCAGGAGGATGCCCGGGATCAGCGACATGACCACTGACGACAGGCCGATCAGCAGCGACAGGCGCGAACCGGTGATCAGGCGCGACAGCAGGTCACGGCCCAGTTCGTCGGTGCCGAGGATGAATTGCCATTGGCCGCCTTCGAGCCAGACCGGCGGGGTCAGCAGGAAGTCGCGGTATTGCTCGCTCGGGTTATGCGGGGCGACCCAGGGCGCGAAGATCGCGCAGAAGATCACCAGCAGCATGAACAGCAGGCCGGCCACCGCGCCCTTGTTGCGCGAGAACGCCTGCCAGAATTCCTTGTACGGCGAGGGGTACAGCAGGCTTTGATCCACGGCCACGGCGGATACGGCTACTGAGGAGGTTGGAGTGCTCATGAGTATTGTCCTCAGCGCTGGTGGCGAATGCGTGGGTTGGCAAAGCCGTAGAGGATGTCCACCACGAAGTTGACCAGGATCACCAGGCAGGCGATCAACAGGATGCCGTTCTGCACCACGGGGTAGTCCCGGGCGCCGATGGCTTCGATCAGCCATTTGCCGATGCCGGGCCAGGAGAAGATGGTTTCGGTCAGGACCGCGCCGGCCAGCAGGGTGCCGACTTGCAGGCCGACCACGGTCAGCACCGGGATCAGCGCGTTGCGCAGGCCGTGGACGAACACCACGCGGGCGGGCGACAGGCCCTTGGCCTTGGCGGTGCGGATGTAGTCTTCGCGCAGCACTTCGAGCATCGAGGAGCGGGTCATCCGCGCGATCACCGCCAGCGGAATGGTGCCGAGCACGATGGCCGGCAGGATCAGGTGGTGCAGGGCGTCGAAGAAGGCGCTGGTGTCATCGGCCAGCAGGGTGTCGATGAGCATGAAGCCGGTTTTCGGCTCGATGTCGTAGAGCAGGTCGAGCCGTCCGGAAACCGGGGTCCAGCCCAGGCTCACGGAGAAGAACATGATCAGGATCAGGCCCCACCAGAAGATCGGCATCGAGTAGCCCGCGAGGGAGATGCCCATCACCCCGTGGTCGAACAGCGATCCTCGTTTCAGCGCGGCGATCACCCCGGCCAGCAGGCCGATCACGGCGGCGAACAGCATCGCGGCCGAGGCCAGTTCCAGGGTCGCCGGGAACAGGGAAGTGAATTCGGTCCACACACTCTCGCGAGTCCGCAGGGATTCACCCAGGTCGCCCTGGGCGAGTTTGCCGATGTAGTCCAGGTACTGGGCATACAGCGGTTTGTTCAGACCAAGGCGTTCCATTGCCTGGGCATGCATCTCAGGGTCTACCCGGCGCTCGCCCATCATGACTTCCACGGGATCGCCGGGAATCATGCGAATCAATGCGAACGTCAGCAAGGTGATGCCGAAGAATGTGGGAATCAACAACCCCACACGGCGGGCAATAAAACTAAACATCTTCTGGTGTACCTCATCAGCCGGTTAGGCGTGTCCGGCATCCCTGGGGTCAGGGATGCCGGGCGTTTCTTATCTACTTCACCTGGGTGGTAGCGAAGTTGTTGGTGGTCAGGGGGCTCTGGTGGTAGCCCTCGACGTTCTTGCGCATTGCGGTGAACATTTTCGGATAGGCCATGGGGATCCAGGGTTGTTCCTTGTCGAAAATGTCCTGGGCCTGTTC
Organism: Pseudomonas sp. B3G-3; assembly: GCF_028640915.1. Taxonomy (NCBI): domain Bacteria; kingdom Pseudomonadati; phylum Pseudomonadota; class Gammaproteobacteria; order Pseudomonadales; family Pseudomonadaceae; genus Pseudomonas; species Pseudomonas sp. B3G-3. The sequence goes on from NZ_JAQZAB010000061.1 coordinate 24,954, forward strand.
ATAGAGTGCGGTCCGTTTGGCCGGCTCGGACTCGGCGCGGGCCTGATCGATCAGGCTCTGGAACGCTTTATTGCACCAGCGAGCGTAGTTTTCGCCGTTTTTGGCGGCCTCGCAACTGAGGTTGGGGGTCAGGAAGTTGTCCGGGTCCCCGTTATCCCCCGCCCAGCCGGCGGAAACCATGTCGTGCTCGCCGTTCTTGGCGCGCTTGAGCATCTCGCCCCATTCCATGACGCGGATATCGATCTTGAGGCCGATCTTCGCCAGGTCGGACTGCATCATCTGCGCGCCGAGCAGCGGGTTGGGGTTGGTCGGGCCACCGCCGTTGCGGGTGAACAGGGTGAAGACCGTGCCTTCCGGCACGCCGGCTTCCTTGATCAGGGCGCGGGCCTTGTCCAGGTCGCGGGCCGGGTTGCCCAGGCTGGCGTTGAAGCCCAGCAGGGTCGGCGGGTAGGGGCCGGTGCCGACCACCGCGTTGCCCTTGCCGTACAGGCTGTTGACGTAGGCTTCCTTGTCGAAGGCGATGTTGATGGCCTGACGGACACGCGGGTCGCTCATGTATTTCTTGGTGGTGTTCAGGGCGACGTAGCCCACGGTCATGGCGGCCAGGTCGTCGACCTTCAGGTTGGTGTCGGCCTTGATGCTCGGGATGTCGTCGGGTTTCGGATACAGGGCGACCTGGCACTCGTTGGCCTTGAGTTTCTGCAGGCGCACGTTGTTATCGGTGGTGATCGCCAGGATCAGCGCGTCGGCTGGTGGCTTGCCACGGAAGTAGTCCGGGTTGGCCTTGAACCGTACCTGGGCGTCCTTGGCGTAGCGCTGGAAGATGAACGGGCCGGTGCCGATCGGCTTGCTGTTGAGGTCGCCGGGCTTGCCGGCCTTGAGCAGCTGGTCGGCGTATTCGGCCGGGAAGATCGAGGCGAAGGCCATGGCCACGTCGGCCAGGAACGGTGCTTCGCGACGGGTCAGGGTGAAGACCACGGTGTGGTCGTCGGTTTTCTCGACGCTTTTGAGCAGCTCCTTGAAGCCCATGCTCTCGAAATAGGGGAAGCCCACGCTGGACTTGTCATGCCACGGGTGTTTCGGGTCCAGCTGGCGCTGGAAACTCCAGAGCACGTCGTCGGCGTTCATCTCGCGGGTCGGCGTGAAGTAATCGGTGCTGTGGAACTTGACGCCTTTGCGCAGGTGGAAGGTGTAGGTCAGGCCGTCCGGGCTGATCTCCCAGGACTCGGCCAGGGCCGGCTCGATGTCCGTGGTGCCGGGCTTGAAGTCCACCAGGCGGTTGAAGATGGTTTCCGCCACCGCGTCGGCAGTGACTGCAGTCGTGTACTGGACCATATCGAAGCCTTCCGGGCTGGCTTCGGTACAGACCACCAAGGGCTTGGCCGAGACGCCTGCGGCGACGCTCAGCAGTGCGGCAGCGATGGCCGCTCTCAGGGATAGCATTTTCATCTAGAACCCTCTGCAATCGGTTGAACCAGAGTAGCTGGAATGGCGAATTCATCATGAATTCGCCAACCAGCCGGTGTGTTTTTAGAGAATGTTGAACGGGATGGTGGTGACCAGGCGGAACTCGTTGATGTTGCCGTCGGCCTGGTGTTCGCTGGCCCGGTGCGTAGTGTAGGTCGCACGAATGGCGGTGGCCTTGAGCGGACCACTCTGGACTGCATAAGACGCGCCAATGCCGTATTCGTAGTGGGTTTCGCCATCCATCAGGCTCAGGTCGCCGCGCTTGGCGCCTGGGTCGGTGTAGGCGGTGCCACGGTAGTGGGTACCGTCGATGCCCCAGCCACGTGCCTGGTAGATGTTGAACTTCAGGCCTGGTACGCCGTATTCGGCCATGTTGAGGCCGTAGGCGATCTGGAAGGATTTCTCGTTCGGGCTGTTGAAGTCCGAAAGCAGGGAGTTGGCCAGGTAGATACCGTTGGTTTCGTGCAGGTAGTCGAAGTACTCGTTACCGTTCACTTCCTGGTAGGAGAAGGTCAGGCTGTGCGCCTGGTGAGCCAGGCCGAGCGACAGCGAGTAGGTGTCGTTGTCGATCTCGCCCATCAACTTTTTGCCTTCGTCGACGGTCTTGTAGTAGTTCAGGCCGGTGGTCAGGCTCAGTACCTGGCTGTCGCCCAGTTCGTGGGTGGCGCCGAAGTAGTACTGGTTCCAGAAGTCTTCGACCTTGGCGCCATACAGGCTGGTCTTCAGGCTCTTGAACGGCTGGTAGTTCACACCTGCGGTGTAGACCTTGTCGGTTTCCACGCCGGTGGCGGAGTACTCGGTACGGAATTTCGACAGGCTCTGTTCGCTGCGTGGCGAAACGCGGTCGAAGCCGGCCAGGTCGAACGACAGGTTGTTCAGCTCTTCGCTGTGCAGGCTGATACCTTCAAAGCTGGAAGGCAGCGCACGGTTGCCGATGACGTCGATGATCGGGGTGCTGAAGTTCTGGCGACCGGCGGTCAGCGTGGTATTCGATACCCGGAACTTGACGTTGGCCAGGCCCAGTTTGCTCCACTGATCTACCGCGTCGCCGTTGGAGTCCGCCAGGGTACGGTTGGAGCCACCGGCAATGTCCTTGCGATCACGGTCCAGCGCGATGGCGTTGTAGGCAGCCACTTCGGTGCTGACGCCAACGGTGCCCTGGGTGAAACCCGAGGTGTAGTTGAGGATGGTGCCCTGGACCCAGTTGATACGCCGGGCGGTCGGGGTCTTGGGTGCAGTGGGATCGTTTTTGACGCTGTTTTTCTTGTAGCTGAAGGTGTCGTCACGACGCTTCAGTTCATTGGCGTACCAGTTGCGGGTGGTGCCCCCAAGGCTCTGTCCGTCAATGAAACCCTTGGCTTCGCTTTGGGCGTTGGTACCGGCCAGGGTCGTCGGAACGAATTCCTGGCTCACGCTTTCCGCATGGGCCATGGCCGTGATGCTGCTGATGGCCAGGGCCAGTAACGCGGTGTTGCTCGGTTTCATGGGTGAAGCTCCTTTGCTTTCTTTATTTTTATGCCGGTCTTTTTGGTTGACCGGCTTTTGCTTTACAACTCATTCAAGGCATCGCAAACGTTTGCATGAGGCGTGAGCGCCGAATTCAGGCAACAAATTTGCGTGGGGGCGAATATCGCCCCCAGCGGCCTGGCTAATCATTTATTGGTCGATGCTGACGCCCGAGAACACGTTGCGGCCGAAAGGGCTGACCTTGAATCCTTCGACTTTGGCGCTCAACGGCTGGTTGACCGTCGAGTGGGCGACAGGGGTGATCGGCACCTGCTGCTTGAGCAACTGCTGGGCCTGTTGGTAGAGCACCGTGCGCTGTTCGCGATCGGTGACGATCTTGGCCTGCTTGATCAGCTTGTCGTACTGCGGGTCGCACCACATGGAGTAGTTGTTGCCGCCAATGGCGTCGCAGCTGTACAGGGTGCCGAGCCAGTTGTCCGGGTCACCGTTGTCGCCGGTCCAGCCGATCAGGCTGATGTCGTGCTCGCCATTCTTGGTGCGCTTGATGTACTCGCCCCATTCGTAGCTGACGATCTTCACTTTCAGGCCGATCTTGCCCCAGTCGGACTGGAGCATTTCGGCCATCAGCTTGGCGTTGGGGTTGTAGGGACGTTGCACGGGCATGGCCCAGAGGGTGATTTCCGTGCCTTCCTTGACCCCGGCGGCCTTGAGCAGCTCACGGGCCTTTTGCGGGTTGTAGGCGGCGTCCTTGATGCTGGTGTCGTAGGACCACTGGGTCGGCGGCATGGCGTTGACTGCCAGCTGGCCGGCGCCCTGGTACACGGCGTTGAGGATGCCTTGCTTGTTCACCGCCATGTCCAGCGCCTGGCGCACTTCGAGCTGGTCGAAGGGCTTGTGGCGGACGTTGTAGGCGATGTAGCCGAGGTTGAAGCCGGGCTTTTCGATCAGTTGCAGTTTCGGGTCTTTTTTCAGCGCTTCGACATCGGCTGGCCGCGGGTGCAGGGTGACCTGGCATTCGCCGGCCTTGAGCTTCTGCACGCGCACCGAGGCGTCGGTGTTGATGGCGAAAATCAGTTGGTCGAGCTTGACCCGGCTCGGGTCCCAGTACTGCTTGTTGGCGGTGTAGCGGATGTTCGAGTCTTTCTGGTAGCTCTTGAACACGAACGGCCCGGTGCCGACCGGCTTCTGGTTGATCTCGCTGGGCTTGCCGGACGTGAGCAACTGGTTGGCGTATTCGGCCGAGAGGATCGCGGCGAAGCTCATGGCGATGTTCTGGATGAACGCGGCGTCCACCGAGTTCAGGGTCATCACCACGGTCAGCGGCCCGGTCTTCTCGACCTTGGCGATGTTCTTGTTCAGGCTCATCCCGTTGAAGTAGGGAAACTCGGTCGGGTAGGCCTTACGGAAAGGGTGCTCGGCGTCGAGCATACGGGTGAAGGTGAAGACCACGTCGTCGGCGTTGAAATCACGCGTCGGCTTGAAGTACGGCGTGGTGTGGAACTTCACCCCTTCGCGCAGGTGGAAGGTGTACTGCAGGCCGTCCGCGGAAATATCCCAGCGGGTGGCCAGGCCAGGCACCACATTGGTCGCGCCTTTTTCGAACTCCGCCAGGCGGTTGTACAGCGGCTCCGCCGCGTCGTTGTCGGTGGCGGTGGTGTATTGCGCGGTGTCGAAACCGGCCGGGCTGCCTTCGGAGCAGAACACCAGGCTGTTGCTGGCCGCCAGGCTGGCGGAGGTTGCGGTCAACAGACCGGTGCCCAACAGGGCGGATAAAACCAGAGAATGACGCATGACGCTCCCTCTCCCTTTTTATTGTTTTGATCGATGAGCAGTCGCCCCATCCGGAGGCGGTCATGTCATTGATCCCAAGTCTCGCTTGCAGCAAATGCCGGGCAATGGATGCACCACTCCATGCTTTGACGGTAGGGGTCGCCGCATGGGTAGTAAATGCCAAAGAGCCTGAAAGACATGTAGGGAACTTCCGAAATGCCCGTACTCACCACGATGGGGCGCAGCAAGAGGAAGAGCGTTCGAGTTCCGGCAGTCCTGGCAGGTAAGGCAACGGCGACATCAGGTGACGTCGCCGTTGCAGACCCTTATTTGCTGATGCTGACGCCGTAGAACGAGTTCAGACCAAAGGGGCTGATCTTGAAGTCCTGCACGTTGGCGCGCATGGGTTGGAACACCGTCGAGTGGGCGATAGGTGTCATCGGGACTTGGTCTTTGAGGAGGTGTTGCGCCTGCTTGTACAGCTCGGTGCGTTTGGCCACGTCCGGGGTGGCCTTGGCTTGCTTGATCAGTGCGTCGTACGGCTTGTCGCACCATTTGGAGAAGTTGTTGCCGTTCATGGCGTCGCAGCCGAACAGGGTGCCGAGCCAGTTGTCCGGGTCACCATTGTCGCCGCTCCAGCCGATGATCATCGCCTGGTTCTCGCCGCCCTTGGAACGCTTGATGTACTCGCCCCATTCGTAGCTGACGATGTTGACCTTCAGGCCGATCTTCGCCCAGTCGGACTGCAGCATTTCAGCCATCAGCTTGGCGTTCGGGTTGTACGGACGCTGCACCGGCATGGCCCACAGGGTGATCTGGGTGCCTTCCTTGATGCCGGCTTCCTTGAGCAGCGCCTTGGCTTTCTCAGGGTCGTACTTGGCATCCTTGATGGTGTCGTCATAGGACCACTGGGTCGGTGGCATGGCGTTGACCGCCAGCTGGCCCGCGCCCTGGTAGACCGAGTCGATGATCTGCTGCTTGTTCACCGCCATGTCCAGCGCCTGACGGACCTTGAGGTCGGCCAGTGGGTTGGCGTCAGTGCGGCCCTTGAGCACAGGCATCACGTTGTAGGCGATGTAGCCGAGGTTGAAGCCGGCCTGCTGCGGCAGCTTGAGGGTCTTGTCCTCGCCCAGGGCCTTGAGGTCGGCCGGACGTGGGAACAGGGTGACCTGGCATTCGTTCTTTTTCAGCTTCTGGATGCGTACCGACGGGTCGGTGGTGATGGCGAAGATCAGGTTGTCGATCTTCACGTCCTCAGGCTTCCAGTACTCCTTGTTGCCGGTGTAACGGATGTTGGAGTCTTTCTGGTAGCTCTTGAACACGAACGGGCCAGTGCCGATCGGCTTCTGGTTGATGTCGCCCGGCTTGCCTTCCTTGAGCAGCTGGTCGGCGTACTCGGCGGACTGGATGGAGGCGAAGCTCATCGCCAGGTTCTGGATGAACGCGGCGTCTACGGTTTTCAGGGTGAACTTGACGGTCTTGTCGTCGACTTTCTCGACCTTGGTGATGTTGGTGTCCATCCCCATGTCGGTGAAGTAAGGGAATTCGGTCGGGTACGCCTTGCGGAACGGCATGTCCTTGTCGAGCATGCGGTTGAACGTGAAGAGCACGTCGTCGGCGTTGAAATCACGGGTCGGCTTGAAGTACGGCGTGGTGTGGAATTTCACCCCATCGCGCAGATGGAAGGTGTAGGTCAGGCCATCGTCGGAAATGTCCCAACTGGTCGCCAGGCCAGGAACGACGGCGGTGCCGCCACGCTCGAACTGGCTGAGACGGTTGAAGATGGTTTCTGCTGAGGCGTCGAAGTCGGTTCCGGTGGTGTACTGGCCTGGGTCGAAACCGGCCGGGCTCCCTTCGGAGCAGAACACCAGGTTAGTCGCTGCCTGGGCGAAGGGTGCGCTGGCGAGCAAGCCGGCGCTGACTAAAAGCGGAATGACTGCTTGTTTGAACATGGTGGCCTCATGATTTGTTGTCATTTTTGGTGTAGAGGGCGACCTTATGAGTCGACCCGCCGATACTTATGCAGGCCCCATACCCAATGCAAGATGCGGGGCTGTCACAAGTATCAAGGAGTGGAACGAACGTACAGGAATGACGCATTTGTATAAATATTGATGAATTTGACCGTATGCGCTGGCTTTTTCTGGTGCATGGGTTGCCTTCTTGCGGGGCATCCAGGGCGAACCGTGCCTCCGATTGGTGCGTCGCTGGAGCGGGTGTCGACTGGCTTCTGGTTGAGCCGCCTGGCCTGGCCTGTCTGGCGCAAATGTTTGGCGCATTGGGTTGACCGGATGAAGTAGAGCGGCTTGCTGAGGGAGGCCGTGGAGAACGGATGCCCGGGATCTTGCAGGCGATGGCGGGTGAACAGCACATCGTCGGCGGTGTTGACGTTGTGGCTCGCAGTGAAGTTGTCACTGTGGAGGTTGCGGGTGGCGTGTGACGGTGGGACGCCGAGGATCAGCCCCGCTGTCTGCCAAACCTGGAGCGGAAAGGTCTTACGCATGCAAACCTCAATTTTTTCTTTTTCTGGGGCGCATCTGAGGATTGGCCTTGTGGGCCGGGACAACTCGCCTTCTATGGGGAATGGATGCACCCCCATGGACCCTGTGTGGCGACGGCGATCGCTTGTTATGTGGTTGATTGACGATTCGCCGATGCCGAAATTAAGTCATGCTGAAATCGTGGTCAACGAAAATTAAGCGTGACTAACATTTCTCTTGCGCACAGGGTGTCTGTGAGGTTGCGCAGGCGACCATGGGCCGGGTTTCAGGCCGCTGAATGGTCGTCGAACAGGCCCATGGTCGTGACGGTCAATACTTCTGCCGGGTCGTTGCCGGCGTTAGCCAGGTAGTGCGGTTTGGTCGAGTCGAAGTGCACCGAGTCGCCGACGCCGAGGGGATACTGCTGCCCCTCGATGGTGTAGACAATCTGCCCCGCAAGAACGTAGGAGAACTCGGCGCCATCATGGGAAATCAGTTCCGACTGGTAGCCCACCGGTATGTTCATCTTCACCGCGTTGATCAGGTTGCCGGGAAAGGAACTGGACAGCCGCTCGTAGGACAGGGGCTGGCCTTCGATGGTGTAGCGCACCCGCTTGCCGTCGTGGGAGTCGGGTTGGGCCTGGGTCGGCTGGTCGAAGAGGGCGTTCAGCGGAACGTTCAGAGACTTGGCAATGTTGACCAGGGAGGAGATCGAGACTCCGGTGAGATTGCGTTCCGCCTGGGAGAGAAAACTGGCGGTCAGACCGGATTCGCTGGCGATCTGGCGCAGGGTTTTCTTGGCGGCGCGGCGATAGCGACGCAGGCGTTCGCCGATGCGATCTGCGGTCATTTGGAGAGACTCTTATAGGAAAGGCGCAGTATACCCGGTGGACATCAATGACGTCTGATGGGCGACCGAGGTCGGTAACTTTAGCATCACCGACCTGGCCGAGTTCAGCCCCCCAAGGCGAGGCCCTCAGGCTCGGGTTGAAATAGAGGGTAGAAAAAAGGCGGTAACCTGATTTTGCTGGAGGTTACCGCCGTTTCGGAAGGCAGGGAAAACGTTACGGCATCAGCACTTCGATCGAGCCATCGGCGGTCATGCTGACCTGGCTGGTACCGGCTTCGACTTCCGGAGTGACCGGCGCCGCATCCATGCCCGCGGCTTTCATCATCATCTGGCCACGCAGGTACGGCTGTGGATAACCGTTGCTGTTGAGGTTCAGGTTGACGATCTTGTAGCCCTTGCCGCCCAGCGCTTCGGTGGTCAGTTGCGCGCGTGCCTTGAAGGCGTCGACCGCTTCCTTGAGCAGCTTGTCTTCGCTGGCCTTGCGGGTCGGGTCGGCGATGGCGAAGTCCATGCCACCCATTTTCAGATCAGTCAGCAGTTCGCCGGTGAGCTTGGACAGCGCGGCGAAGTCCGAGCTTTCCAGGCGCAGCTCGGCGCGTTCACGCCAGCCGGTGATCTTCTGGCCCTTGGTGTCGTAGATCGGGTAGCTGTTGCGGCTGCCCTGGCGCAAGGTGATGTCCTTGACCTGGCGTGCCTGGCCCAGGGCCTTGTTCATGGTGGTGGTGATTTCCGCGGCGAGCTTGGCCGGGTCGGCGTTCTGCGATTCGCTGTAGAGGGTGACGATCATCAGGTCGCGGGCCACTTCCTGACTGACTTCGGCGCGCAGGGAGATCTGGTTGTAATGAAGCTCATTGGCGGCCACGGCCGGCAGGCTGGCGAGGGTGCCGGCGCTGAGGGCGAGAAGGGCGGCGCTGCGACTGAATGTATGCATGAAAACTCCTTGAGTGCGGTCCGCAGGTATTGGGTCCCAGCCTGCGTGAAACCATCAGACTCTAGCTTTTATTGTCTGGTTCGGCCCGTTAACAACTTCTATACATCTATTACCCAATACCAACTGCGGGGGCTTTGGTAGCCGCTGGCGAAGCCTGCGCTCGACTGCGCAGCAGTCGCAATCTGTTCGCGAGTCGGACTCCGGGATGGGGATGGCGAGCGCCTTGCGCTCTATCGCGGGCAAGCCTCGCTCCTACAGGCAAATGGTGCTTTTGCAGGCAAGGCTTGCCTGCGATTGGCCGTTGCCCAAGACTGTGGCGGTTTGCCGCAGTTTTGCCTGTCTGGGCCGCTGCTTGGTTATACTCGTCGCGATCCGCCTGGAGCGCTCATCAGGAGAGCTCATGCTCGCCCCCGTACAACTGCTTTCCGCCACTCGCCAGAACCTCTGGCGTCTGACTTTCATCCGCATCCTGGTTCTGGCCGCTCAGGCCGGTTCGGTGGGGCTCGCCTACTGGTTCGACCTGCTGCCGCTGCCCTGGCTGCAACTGGCTGTCACCCTGGGCCTGTCGCTGATTCTCTGCGCCTTCACCGCCATTCGCCTGCGCACCTCGTGGCCGGTCACCGAGCTGGAATATGCCGTGCAACTGGCCTGTGACCTGTTTATCCACAGTGCCCTGCTGTATTTCTCCGGCGGTTCGACCAACCCCTTCGTCTCCTATTACCTGGTGCCGCTGACCATCGCCGCCGTGACCTTGCCATGGCGCTACTCGGTGGTCCTTTCCGGCATCGCGCTGACCATGTACACCTTGCTGCTGGCGCAGTTCTACCCGCTGCAGACTTTCCCCATCGCCCGGGAAAACCTGCAGATCTACGGGATGTGGCTGAGCTTCGCCCTGGCTGCGGCGGTGATCACCTTCTTCGCCGCGAGGATGGCCGAGGAGCTGCGACGCCAGGAAGAGCTGCGGGCGATCCGCCGCGAAGAGGGCCTGCGCGACCAGCAGTTGCTGGCTGTCGCGACCCAGGCCGCTGGCGCCGCCCACGAATTGGGAACGCCCCTGGCGACCATGAGCGTGCTGCTCAAGGAAATGCGCCAGGACAACCTCGACCCGCTGCTGCAGGATGACCTGGGCGTGCTCCAGGATCAGGTCAAGCTGTGCAAGGAAACCCTGCAGCAACTGGTGCGCGCCGCCGAGGCCAACCGCCGGATGGCCGTGGAAATGCAGGATGTCACCGTCTGGCTCGATGAAGCGCTGAACCGCTGGCACCTGATGCGCCCCGAAGCCACCTATCGTTTCCAGTTGCTGGGCCAGGGCCCGATGCCGCGGGTAGCGCCGCCGCCGGACCTGACCCAGGCGCTGCTCAACCTGCTGAACAATGCCGCCGACGCTTGTCCGGAAGGGCTGGAAGTGCAACTGGATTGGGACGCCGAGACCCTGACCATCAGCATTCGCGACCACGGCGCCGGTGTGCCGCTGGCCATCGCCGAGCAGATCGGCAAACCGTTTTTTACCACCAAGGGCAAAGGTTTCGGCCTGGGCCTGTTTTTGAGCAAAGCCAGCGTGACACGCGCCGGCGGCTCAGTGAAACTCTACAGTCATGAGGAAGGCGGCACGCTCACCGAGCTGCGTCTGCCCCACGGCGCCCGAGGAGACCAACATGAGTGACGAAATCCAAGTCGAAGGCGAAGAACTGCCGCATCTGTTGCTGGTGGATGACGACGCCACCTTCACCCGGGTGATGGCGCGGGCCATGAGCCGTCGCGGCTTTCGCGTCAGCACCGCAGGTTCCGCCGAGGAAGGCCTGGCCCTCGCCCAGCAGGACCTGCCGGACTTCGCCGCGCTGGACCTGAAGATGGACGGCGACTCCGGCCTGGTGCTGCTGCCCAAGCTGCTCGAGCTCGACCCGGAAATGCGCGTGGTGATCCTCACCGGTTATTCGAGCATCGCCACCGCGGTCGAAGCGATCAAGCGCGGCGCCTGCAACTACCTGTGCAAGCCGGCCGATGCCGATGACGTGCTGGCCGCGCTGCTCTCCGAGCACGCCGACCTCGACACCCTGGTGCCGGAAAACCCGATGTCGGTGGACCGCCTGCAATGGGAGCATATCCAGCGGGTGCTGACCGAACACGAAGGCAATATCTCCGCCACTGCCCGCGCCCTGGGCATGCACCGCCGAACGCTGCAGCGCAAGTTGCAGAAGCGCCCGGTTCGTCGCTGAACCGCGACTGAACGAATGTCCTCGGGACGAGTGAAAAAGCGAGCCGATCCTCTATGATCGGCTCGATGCTTGTCCTTATCACAATCGAGCCTTGATGATGAATCAGAACGCTGAGTATTCCGCGGTCAACGATACTGTGCGCGGGCAGTTTTTCCGTCGTGTCTGGGAAATGACTACGCCTTACTGGCGCAGCGAGGAGAAGGGCAAGGCCTGGCTGCTGCTGTTCGCGGTGGTCGCCCTGACCCTGTTCAGCGTGGCGATCTCGGTGTGGGTCAACAGCTGGTACAAGGACTTCTACAACGCCCTGCAAAGGAAGGATGAAGCAGCCTTCTGGCAACTGATCCTGTATTTCTGCGGGATTGCCGCGGTGGCCATCCTGGCCGCGGTCTACCGGCTCTACCTGACCCAGATGCTGACCATCCGCTGGCGCGCCTGGCTCACGGAAAAACACTTCGCCCGCTGGTTGGGCCACAAGAATTACTACCAGCTGGAGCAGGGCGGCTACACCGATAACCCGGACCAGCGGATTTCCGAAGACCTCAACAGTTTCACCAGCAATACCCTGGGGCTCGCCCTGGGCCTGCTGCGTACCGTGGTCAGCCTGGTGTCGTTCTCGATCATCCTGTGGGGCGTGTCGGGCAGTATCGAAGTCTTCGGCTACACCATTCCCGGCTACATGTTCTGGTGCGCCCTGGTGTACGCCGCCGTCGGCAGCTGGCTGACCCACCTGATCGGTCGACGCCTGATCGGCTTGAACAACAACCAGCAACGTTTCGAGGCGGACCTGCGTTTCTCCATGGTGCGCGTGCGCGAGAATGCCGAGAGCATCGCCCTGTATGACGGCGAGCCGAACGAGAACAAACGCTTGAGCGCTCGCTTCGGCATGGTCTGGCACAACTTCTGGGACATCATGAAAGTGTCCAAGCGCCTGACCTTCTTCACCTCGGGCTACGGCCAGATCGCGATCATTTTCCCCTTCATCGTCGCGGCCCCCCGTTACCTGACAGGCAAGATCGAGCTGGGTGAGCTGATGCAGATCAACTCGGCATTCGGCAACGTCCAGGAGAACTTCAGCTGGTTCATCACCGCCTATTCCGAGCTCGCGGCATGGCGCGCCACTTGCGACCGTCTGCTGAGCTTCCGCCAGGCCATGAGCGAAAACGAAGAGCGCGCGCCCGCCATCGACGTGCAGAACCAGGGCGAAACCCTGCAAGTGCATAACCTCGGCCTGGATCTGGCGGATGGCCGGCACCTGCTGGCCGGTGCCGAGATGACCGTGAGCCCCGGCGAGCGGCTGATGCTCAGCGGTCGCTCCGGCAGCGGCAAGAGTACCCTGCTGCGGGCGATGGGGCGGCTCTGGCCGGCTGGTCACGGCAGCATCCGCATGCCCGCCGAGCGTTATCTGTTCCTGCCGCAGAAGCCTTACCTGCCGATCGGCAGCCTGCGCGAAGCCTTGAGTTATCCACAGTCGGGCGATACCTACCCGCAGGAGCGTTATGCACAGGTGCTGGAAACCTGCCGCCTGCCGCACCTGGTGTCCCGCCTGGACGAGAGCAATCACTGGCAGCGCATGTTGTCCCCGGGCGAGCAGCAACGCCTGGCCTTTGCCCGTGCGTTGCTCTATGCGCCGCAATGGCTGTACATGGATGAGGCCACCTCGGCCATGGACGAAGAAGACGAGGCGACCCTGTACCAGGCGCTGATCGACCAGCTTCCGGGGCTGAGCATTGTCAGCGTCGGGCATCGCAGCAGCCTCAAGCGTTTCCACCCGCGGCACATCCGCATCGAGCGCGGGCATCTGGTCGACCAGGCGGTGACGGTGTAGTCAACAGTGATCGTACAACTTGGCTGAGCTATGATGCGTCATCAGTTTTCGGAGAAAGATCTTCACCATGGACAACCAGAACACGGCGCCCCGCCTTCCACGCAAGCGCCGTAGCCTCGCCCAGGAACTGGTGACCGTGCTGTCGGAGCAGATTCGCGACGGTCAGCTCAAGCGCGGTGACAAGTTGCCCACCGAGTCGGCGATCATGGAGGCCCATGGCGTCAGCCGGACCGTGGTGCGCGAAGCCATTTCCCGGTTGCAGGCCGCCGGCCAGGTGGAAACCCGCCACGGCATCGGCACCTTTGTGCTCGACACGCCGAGCCCGAGCGGCTTCAGGATCGATCCGGCGACCGTGGTGACCTTGCGCGATGTGCTGGCGATCCTGGAACTGCGCATCAGCCTGGAAGTGGAGTCGGCCGGGCTGGCCGCGCAGCGGCGCAGCACCGAGCAACTGGCGGCGATGCGCGCGGCGCTGGATGCCCTCAATGAAAGCGCGGCCCACGACAGCGATGCGGTGGCCTCGGATTTCCAGTTCCACCTGCAGATTGCCCTGGCCACGGGCAACCGCTATTTCACCGACATCATGACCCACCTGGGGACCAGCATCATTCCGCGCACCCGCCTGAATTCGGCGCGCCTGGCTCACGACGATCAGCAGCACTACATGAGCCGCCTGAGCCGTGAACACGAAGAAATCTATGAAGCCATTGCCCGCCAGGATTCGGATGCGGCCCGAGCGGCCATGCGCCTGCACCTGACCAACAGCCGCGAACGGCTGCGCCATGCCCATGAAGAGGCAGAAGCGCAGCGCGGGTAAATGCAACAGGCGCCAGACCGGGGAGGTTTGGCGCCTGTTGTCGGCTGTCGCGAGCAGGCTTTCCATCGAATGCGTAGCAGCGTCCTAAAGGGCTAGCGCTGTTCTGCCGGCAGAAAATCATCGCCTGGGCAGCCTTTATCGCTGGCAAGTCGGATCGCCGCCCGCTCGCTCCTACAGAAACACTGTTCGTCTTCGGTAGGCGCGAAGCGTGCTCGCGCTGCTTTTAGCGGCCTTTGAGAATCGAGCGGTCCACCCTCACGGCCAGTTGCCCGGCAGCGGGCTTGGCATCGAAAGCCACGCGCCCTTGCTGGTCGACGGTTGCCCGCGCGACGGGAGCGCCGTTGACCAGCAGTTCCAGGGGCGCGCCCTGCAGGGATTGGCCAGAGGCCAGTTCTAGAGTCAGATTGATAGCCATGTCGATGTCCTTATCAGGCATTGCGGTCGATGTAGGTGGTGGCGGTCTTGTCGATCGAGGCGATCAACTCCGGCGAGCCGCCGCGGAACTGGCGAAAGAGGTTACGCCCGCTGGAACCGCTGCCGGTATCCACCGGCACATTCAGGGTTGGCTGGAAGCGGTCGCTCAGTTCGGCGTAGGCGGACCAGGGGCCGATGTACGACTCGTTCAAACCGTTGGTGTAGCTGAAGGCATAACGCACGGCATTGCCCGGCAACCAGTTGGGTTCGCTGGGTGCCTGGCTCTGCCAGCCATTGGCCTGGATGCTCGGGGCAAGCGTCGGTGCTTCCAGGTAGCCCGCCGGCTTGTTGGGCTTGTAGTCCTTGAGCAGCAGGTAAGTGCTCCAGCCCCACCAGTTGTCGATGGTCTTGGTATCGTTCAGGTTGTTCACGTCGCTGCGTCGCAGCACCTTGTCGCCCTGCATCACGAACAGCGGTGAAAAGTTGCCGCTCTTGGCAGCGTTCAGGTCCGGCAGCAGCTTCAGCGCCGTGAAGTTGCCGGGCGTCGGGGCCGTTCCGCTGAGGTAGCTTTCGAAAATCTCGTCCGCCGAGCGCTGCACCGCCAGCTTGACCTGCTTGCGGTTGTTGCTGTCGATGGTGTCGAAATAACGCTTGTCGCCATAGGCATGCCAGCGGTCGCCCTGGGCGTTGCTGACGTTGAGGCCGAACTTGCTGTCTTCGTCGTGCATGAAGCGGGTGATCAGCGAACCCAGGTCGCTCGGCGTGACCACCGCCGCCAGCTGCTTGCGCGGTACCCGCACATGGCCGGCGGAGAACAGGTCGGTGAGGAAGTGATCGGCGAAGGCGTTCATGGCGTAGGCCAGTTCCAGCTGCTTCTCGTCGGCGTTCTTGTGCGCCAGCACCGCCTGCTGCAGGGCCGCGGTGTGCCCGGCGATATAGGCCAGCAATGCCCATTCGCCGAAATGGTCGGCATTGTTGGCCGCCAGCTTCAGGTAGCGACCGAGGGGGAACAGCGCCGAGGCGAAACTGCCGCCGCCGGTGATCTTGTTCCACTCTTCGGACAACGTATCTCCCAGGGCGTCATACGCCTCGTGAGGTTGTCGGCCGTCCTTGAGCGCCTGGTTGGCGGCGGCGATTTCCTTCTGCATCACCGCGAGAATCTGTTTTGCCTCGTCCTTGGCCGCCGGCAACACGGCAAGCGAGTTGAACGCGGCGGTAAAACGCTGCAAACGATCCACCGGCGTCGCGCCTTCGCAGATCGGCTGGTCGGGGATGCCATAAAAATCGCCACCCAGCGCCACCACCTGGCCGTAGGTCAGGGCCAGGCCGTTGGGCAGGTGCAATTCGACCTGCCAGGCCGGAACACCGGGGGCGTCCTTGACGAAACGCAACAGGGTGGCGTCGCCGATGGCGGTGTGCTCGCCACCCTCGAAACGCAGCTGGGGCAGGGCCTTGAGGTTTTTGCCCGGTGCCGCGGGGAGGATCCCGGGCTTGTGATACTTGATGGTGTGATGACCGTCGGCGATCAGTACCAGATGGTCGCCGTCACCGGAAATGGCAATGCCGCGTTCGCTGAAAAGGCTGTCCAGATCGGCAACGATCTGGCTTTTGTGCTGCAGCTGTTCCCGCTGCTGAGTGTGTAGACCTGACATTTCTAGCTCCTTGATATGTCGTAGGTATTTCAAAAATACAGCTGTATGTATATACAGTTGTTTTGCGAGCATAAAGCAAAATCCTGACCCGTCAAGCAGGTATTTTTTGCCGCGTATTTTGGCGGTGGCTGACGAATTGCTGTTGACGATTGCTTTTTAAGTTGTACGATGACTTACAACTTCGGCCAAGGCTGATGTGTTTCTCATCACAATGTGCGTCCCAGGGTGTTCGAATAATGAATCCACAAGAACTGAAGTCCATCCTCTCCTCCGGCTTGCTGTCTTTCCCGGTGACCGATTTCAATGCCCAGGGCGATTTCCATCGCGCGGGCTACATCAAGCGCCTGGAATGGCTGGCCCCTTACGGCGCCTCGGCGCTGTTCGCCGCAGGCGGCACCGGTGAGTTTTTCTCCCTGGCGGCCAGCGAATATTCGGAAATCATCAAGACCGCGGTCGACACCTGCGCCACCAGCGTGCCGATCCTGGCCGGGGTCGGCGGTTCGACCCGCCAGGCCATCGAATACGCCCAGGAGGCCGAGCGCCTGGGGGCCAAGGGGCTGTTGCTGTTGCCGCACTACCTGACCGAAGCCAGCCAGGATGGGGTCGCCGCTCATGTGGAGGCGGTGTGCAAATCGGTGAAGATCGGCGTGGTGGTCTACAACCGCAACGTCTGCCGCCTGACCGCGCCGCTGCTGGAGCGCCTGGCCGAGCGCTGCCCGAACCTGATCGGCTACAAGGACGGCCTGGGCGATATCGAGCTGATGGTGTCGATCCGCCGTCGCCTCGGCGATCGCTTCAGCTACCTGGGCGGGCTGCCGACCGCCGAAGTCTACGCTGCGGCCTACAAGGCCCTGGGCGTGCCGGTGTACTCCTCGGCGGTGTTCAACTTCATCCCGAAAACCGCGATGGATTTCTACCACGCCATTGCCCGTGAAGATCACGCCACGGTCGGCAAGATCATCGATGGCTTCTTCCTGCCTTACCTGGATATCCGCAACCGCAAGGCCGGTTACGCGGTGAGCATCGTCAAGGCCGGAGCCCGCATCGTCGGCCGTGACGCCGGCCCGGTGCGGGCGCCGCTGACCGATCTGTTGCCGGAAGAATATGAAGCGCTGGCGGCGTTGATCGACGCCCAGGGCGCGCAGTAATCCATCCCCGGGGCCGCTGAGCGATCAGCGGCCTTTTGCGTAAGGCTTTTGTGTAAGGAGAGGGCGCGTGGCAGAGGTAAAACGCTTCGATAACTACATCGGTGGCCAGTGGCTTGCCGGTGCCGACTACTCGACCAATATCAACCCGTCCGAGTTGTCCGATGTCATTGGCGAATACGCCAAGGCCGACCTGGCTCAGGTGCATGCCGCGATCGATGCGGCGCGCGATGCATTCCCGGCCTGGTCGACCTCCGGTATCCAGGCGCGCAGCGATGCCCTGGACAAGGTCGGCAACGAGATCCTCGCCCGTCGTGAAGAACTCGGCACCCTGCTGGCCCGGGAGGAGGGCAAGACCCTGCCCGAAGCCATCGGCGAGGTGACCCGCGCCGGCAATATCTTCAAGTTCTTTGCCGGCGAATGCCTGCGCCTCTCGGGGGATTACCTGCCGTCTGTGCGTCCGGGCGTCAACGTCGAAGTGACCCGCGAAGCCCTGGGCGTGGTCGGCCTGATCACCCCGTGGAACTTCCCGATCGCCATCCCGGCGTGGAAGATCGCCCCGGCCCTGGCCTACGGTAACTGCGTGGTGCTCAAGCCCGCCGAGCTGGTGCCGGGCTGTGCCTGGGCCCTGGCGGAAATCATTTCCCGTGCCGGTTTCCCGGCCGGGGTGTTCAACCTGGTGATGGGCAGCGGCCGGCTGGTCGGCGACGCCCTGGTCAACAGCCCGAAAGTCGACGGCATCAGCTTCACCGGTTCCGTGGGCGTGGGCCGGCAGATCGCCGTCAACTGCGTCTCGCGCCAAGCCAAGGTGCAGCTGGAAATGGGCGGCAAGAACCCGCAGATCATCCTCGACGATGCCGACCTCAAGCAGGCGGTGGAGCTGGCGGTACAGAGTGCCTTCTATTCCACCGGGCAGCGTTGCACCGCTTCCAGCCGGCTGATCGTCACCGCGGGCATCCATGACCGGTTCGTCGAGGCGATGGCCGAGCGCATGCGCTCGATCAAGGTCGGCCATGCGCTGAAGGCCGGTACCGATATCGGCCCGGTGGTGTCCCAGGCGCAGCTCGAACAGGACCTGAAGTACATCGATATCGGCCAGTCCGAAGGGGCGCGGCTGGTCAGCGGTGGCGGCCTGGTGACCTGCGATACCGAGGGGTATTTCCTCGCGCCGACCCTGTTCGCCGACAGCCAGGCCTCGATGCGCATCAGCCGCGAAGAGATCTTCGGCCCGGTGGCCAACGTGGTGCGCGTTGCCGACTACGAGGCGGCGCTGGCCATGGCCAACGACACCGAATTCGGCCTGTCGGCGGGCATCGCCACCACGTCGCTGAAATACGCCAACCACTTCAAACGCCACTCCCAGGCGGGGATGGTCATGGTCAACCTGCCGACGGCCGGCGTCGATTACCACGTACCTTTTGGTGGTCGCAAAGGTTCATCCTATGGTTCCCGCGAGCAAGGTCGCTACGCGCAGGAGTTCTACACCGTGGTGAAGACCTCCTACATCGGATCGTAAGCCCCGCTGTACCCCCCGCCAGCCTTTGCCTGAGGCCCGGCGGGGTCGATGAAGCGAATGTTTTACCCGCATAAAAATAATTAGTGGGAGTACATCCATATGCAAGCGACCAAGCCGACTCGCGTCCGCTACCTGATCCTGTTCATGCTGTTCCTGGTGACCACGATCAACTATGCCGACCGCGCCACCATCGCCATCGCGGGCTCCAGCCTGCAAAAAGACCTCGGCATCGACGCCGTCACCCTCGGTTATATCTTCTCTGCCTTCGGCTGGGCCTATGTGGCGGGGCAGATCCCCGGCGGCTGGCTGCTCGACCGCTTCGGCTCGAAAAAAATCTATGCCCTGAGCATCTTCACCTGGTCGCTGTTCACCGTGTTGCAAGGTTATGTCGGTGAGTTCGGCGTCTCCACCGCGGTGGTGGCGCTGTTCATGCTGCGGTTCCTGGTGGGGCTGGCCGAGGCGCCATCCTTCCCTGGCAATGCGCGGATTGTCGCGGCCTGGTTCCCGACCGCCGAGCGCGGTACGGCTTCGGCGATCTTCAACTCGGCGCAGTACTTCGCCACGGTGCTGTTCGCGCCGCTGATGGGCTGGATCGTCTATCACTTCGGCTGGCAGCACGTGTTCATCGTGATGGGCGCGATCGGCATCGTCTTCTCGCTGGTCTGGCTCAAGGTGATCTACAGCCCGCGCCAGCACCCGCTGATCAACGAGGCCGAGTTCAAGCACATCGCCGACAACGGCGGCATGGTCGACATGGACCAGGACAAGGTCCAGGGCAAACGCAGCGACGGCCCGAAATGGGACTACCTGCGCCAGTTGCTGACCAACCGCATGATGCTCGGCGTGTACCTGGGCCAGTACTGCATCAATGGCATCACTTACTTCTTCCTGACCTGGTTCCCGGTGTACCTGGTGCAGGAGCGTGGCATGACCATTCTCAAGGCCGGTTTCATCGCGTCCTTGCCGGCCATCTGCGGTTTTATCGGTGGGGTGCTCGGCGGGGTGATTTCCGACTACCTGCTGCGCAAGGGGCATTCCCTGACCTTCGCCCGCAAGGCGCCGATCATCGCCGGCCTGCTGGTCTCCAGCAGCATCGTGGCCTGCAACTATGTGGACATCGAGTGGATGGTGGTGGGCTTCATGGCCCTGGCGTTCTTCGGCAAAGGCGTGGGCGCGCTCGGCTGGGCGGTGGTGTCCGATACCTCGCCGAAGCAGATCGCCGGCTTGAGCGGCGGCCTGTTCAACACCTTTGGCAACCTGGCCTCGATCACCACGCCGATCGTCATCGGCTACATCATCAGTTCCACCGGCTCGTTCAAATGGGCGCTGGTGTTCGTCGGCTGCAACGCGCTGCTGGCGGTGTTCAGCTACCTGGTGATCGTCGGTCCGATCAAGCGCGTGGTGCTCAAGGAGCCACCGAGCAATGGCCCCGAGCTGACCCAACTTTCCCAAGCGCATTCCTGAAGGGGCGGCGTCATGCAGTTGATTGAACATTCCGATTCGCCGCGCTACATCCGTCTGCACGAGCGGGACAACGTGGTGGTTGTGGTCAATGACCAGGGCGTACCGGCGGGCACCGCGTTCGCCGACGGCCTGGTGACCCTGGACTTCATCCCCCAGAGCCACAAGGTGGCGCTGGAGGACATCGCCGAAGACGGCCTGGTGATTCGCTACGGCCAGACCATCGGCTATGCCTTGCAGCCGATCGCCCGCGGCAGTTGGGTCAGGGAGGAGCAGTTGCGCATGCCCAGCGCGCCGCCGCTGGACAGCCTGCCGCTGTCCACCGAAGTGCCGGCGGCCCAGGCGCCGCTGGAAGGTTTCACCTTCGAGGGCTATCGCAATGCCGACGGCACGGTCGGCACGCGCAACATCCTGGGCATCACCACCACCGTGCAATGCGTGACCGGGGTGCTCGATCATGCGGTCAAGCGGATCAAGGACGAACTGCTGCCCAAGTATCCCCACGTCGACGATGTGGTGGCGCTGACCCACAGCTATGGCTGTGGTGTGGCGATCACCGCCACCGATGCCTATATCCCGATCCGTACCGTGCGTAACCTGGCGCGCAACCCGAACCTGGGGGGCGAGGCCCTGGTGATCAGCCTGGGCTGCGAGAAGCTGCAGGCCGGGCAGGTGATGCACGAAGGCGACACTTCGGTGGACCTCAGCGAGCCCTGGTTGTACCGCCTGCAGGACTCCAGCCAGGGTTTTACCGAGATGATCGAGCAGATCATGGAGCTGGCCGAGGTGCGTTTGCGCAAGCTCGATCAGCGGCGCCGGGAAACCGTGTCGGCCTCGGAGCTGGTCCTCGGCATGCAGTGCGGCGGCAGCGATGCCTTCTCCGGGATCACCGCCAATCCGGCCCTGGGCTATGCCTCGGACCTGCTGTTGCGGGCCGGCGCGACGGTGATGTTTTCCGAAGTCACCGAGGTGCGCGATGCCATCTATCTGCTGACTTCCCGCGCCGAGTCCGAAGAGGTGGCCCGGGAGCTGGTGCGCGAGATGGACTGGTACGACCGTTACCTGGCCAAGGGCGAGGCCGACCGCAGTGCCAATACCACGCCGGGCAACAAGAAGGGCGGGTTGTCGAACATCGTCGAGAAGTCCCTGGGCTCCATCGTCAAGTCCGGCAGCAGCGCGATCAATGGCGTGCTGGGGCCGGGCGAGCGCTTCACCCGCAAAGGCCTGATCTTCTGCGCGACGCCGGCCAGCGACTTCGTCTGCGGGACCTTGCAACTGGCGGCGGGGATGAACCTGCATGTGTTCACCACCGGGCGTGGCACGCCTTACGGGCTGGCGATGGCGCCGGTGGTCAAGGTCTCGACCCGTTCCGAACTGGCCCAGCGCTGGCCGGACCTGATCGACATCGACGCCGGGCGCATCGCCACCGGGCGGGCGAGTATCGAAGAGCTGGGCTGGGAGCTGTTCCATTTCTACCTGGACGTGGCCAGTGGCAAGCAGCAGACCTGGGCCGAGCGGCACAAGCTGCACAACGACATCACCTTGTTCAATCCGGCGCCAATTACCTGATCGGTAGCCGCTGCTGCAGGATCTTCAGCGTAGGTGGGGCGCCAACGCCCCTTCGGGGCGATCGCAGCCTTCGGCAGCGGCTACACCGATCGCGACATGCCACTCAACCGAGCCCGACACAGACTCTGTAGCCGCTGCCGCAGGCTGCGATCGAGCGCAGTGCGGGCGTGGCGTTTGATAGCCGCGAACGCCTGCGGTCCGATGGATCTGCTTGCGGTTAGGGCAAATCCATCGGGCTTAAGGGCGCGGGCTGGCTTATCATTAGCCGCCTAACGACAGGTTCAAGGTTGACCCGGCATGCTGGCCATTTTTCTCGAAACGCTGAATATCACCGCGCCGGTATTCGCCATGTTGTTTCTCGGTGTGCTGCTCAAGCGCATCGGCTGGATCAACGACGGTTTTATCCACACGGCGTCGGCCCTGGTGTTCAACGTCACCATGCCGGCGCTGCTGTTTCTCGGGATTCTCCATGCCGACCTGCATTCGGCGCTCAAGCCGGGGCTGCTGATCTATTTCGCCGTGGCCACCCTGGCCAGCTTTGCCTTCGCCTGGGGTTGGGCGATCTGGCGTTGCCCGCGGGAAGACCGGGGCATCTACACCCAGGGCGCGTTTCGCGGCAACAACGGGGTCATCGGCCTGGCACTCGCGGCCAGCATGTACGGCGACTACGGGATTTCCCTCGGGGCGATTCTCGCGGCGCTGGTGATCCTGTTCTACAACACCCTGTCGACCATCGTCCTGGCGGTGTACAGCCCGGTGATCAAGTCCGATCCGTGGAGCATCTGCAAAAGCGTGGTCAGCAACCCGTTGATCATTAGCGTCCTGGCGGCCACGCCTTTCGCGGTTTTCCAGATCGGCCTGCCGACCTGGCTGGAGACGTCCGGCCAGTACCTGGCGCAGATGACCCTGCCGCTGGCATTGATCTGTATTGGTGGCACCCTGTCCCTGGCGGCGCTGCGCGAGAGCGGCGACCTGGCCCTGAGTTCGAGCCTGGTGAAAATGGTCGGCCTGCCGGTCCTCGCCACCCTGGGGGCCTGGCTTTGCGGATTCCGCGGGGCGGAGCTGGGGATTCTGTTCCTGTATTTCGGCAGCCCGACCGCGGCGGCGAGCTTTGTCATGGCCCGGGCGGCCAATGGCAATCATGAACTGGCGGCAGCGATCATCGTCATCACCACGCTGATGGCGGCGGTGACCACCAATATCGGGATCTTCCTGCTGCAGTGGGGCGGGTGGATCTAGTGCTCTTGTAGGAGCGGTCGGTCGACGCTCGATTGCCCGCGATAACGGTGTGTCAGGCAGGTCGCTATCGCGGGCAAGCCTCGCTCCTACCGATCACTCGGGTTTCTGGTAAGTGTCGATCACTTCCTGGGCGGCGCGGAACGCGTCGATCGCCGCCGGTACGCCGGCGTACACCGCGCAATGCAGCAGCGCCTCGCGAATCTCTTCCACCGTGCAGCCGTTATTCAGGGCGCCGCGGACATGGCCCTTGAGTTCCTGCGGGCACTTGAGCGCGGTCAGGGCGGCGAGGGTGATCAGGCTGCGGGTTTTCAGCGGCAGGCCTTCGCGGTTCCAGACACTGCCCCAGGCATGCTCGTTGACGAAGTCCTGCAGCGGCTGGCTGAACTCGGTGGCGTTGCCCAGGGCGCGTTCGACAAAGGCATCGCCCATCACCTGGCGGCGCATTTCCACGCCCTGCTTTTTATTCTCGGTCATTGCGCTTCCCCTTTTTTATGTTGGCGGCGCCAGGCCCGCAGCGAACTGAACAGCAGGAACGCCACCAGCACTGGCAGGACGAAAAACAGCATCAGGTCTTCCAGCTTGCCGGCCAGCGGCATGCCGGTGGTGAAGGACACCACGTGCAGCCCATAGGCCAGGTACAGGCCGAGAAACAGCAGGCCTTCGGCGCGAGTGACCCGATAACCCGAATAGAACACCGGCAGGCACAGCACGGCGACGCCGAGCATCACCGGCAGGTCGAAGTCCACGGCGTTGGGCGATACCGACAGGGGCGTCGGTGCCACCAGGGCGGTGAAACCCAGGACCCCCAGCAGATTGAACAGGTTGCTGCCGATGACGTTGCCCACGGCAATGTCGCGCTGGCCACGCAAGGCTGCGATCAGCGAGGTGGCCAGGGCCGGCAGGGACGTGCCGACGGCGACTATGGTCAGGCCGATGATGCGTTCGGACAGCCCCAGGTCGGTGGCGACTTCCACCGCCGCTTCGACCAATAGGTGGCCGGCGAACACCAACAGGAGCAGGCCGCCGATCATCCACAGCAGGCTGCTCAGCCAGTGCACGCGGGGCACGTCTGGGGCTTGCTGGGAAGGCGGGCGCGCCGAGTGCCGCGACTGGCGCAGCAGCAGCCCCAGGTAGAGGATCAGGGTCGCCAGCAGGATCAGGCCGTCGAGGGGCGTCAGTTCTTCGTTGTAGGCCAGGGTGAACACCAGCAGGCTGGCGAGGATCATCAACGGGATATCCAGCCGCACCAGCTGGCGCGATACCCGCAGCGGAATGATCAGGGCGGACAGGCCGAGGGTTACCAGGATGTTGAAGATGCCGCTGCCGATCACGCTGCCGACGGCGATGTCGGTGTTTTCGGCGAGGGTGGCTTGCAGGCTGACGGCCATCTGTGGCGCGCTGCTGCCGAAGGCGACGATGCTCAGGCCGATGATCAGTGCCCGTACACGCAGGCGGGCGGCGAGGCGGACCGCGCCGCGTACCAGCAACTCGGCGCCGGCGACCAGCAGGACCAGGCCGCTGAACAATTGAAGGACGCTGAGCAGCGGTAAATCGGTTAATCCGAAAATGATCAGGGCTCCGTGGGTCAGTCGCTGATGGCTTGCACGCGCACCTTGGCGGTGCCGCTTCTGATCATACCCAACTGTTGCGCGGCGGCACGCGACAAATCGATCAGGCGGCCACGGGTATGCGGGCCACGGTCGTTGATCCGGACCACGACACTCTTGTCGTTATTGAGGTTGGTGACTTTGACGCGGGTGCCGAATGGCAGCTCGCGGTGCGCGGCGGTCATGCCGTGCTGGTTGAAGGGTTCGCCGCTGGCGGTGCGTTTGCCGTGATGCTTGGCACCGTAATAGGAGGCGACGCCGGTCTTGTCGTAACCCCGCGGGTCGACGACATGGCTGGCGCAGCCGGCCAGGAGAAAGAGCAGGGAACAGGCAGCCAGTAGCGACTTCATAAAAGGGAGCCCTAAATGCAGATACAGGAGCGGACTTGCTCGCGATAGCGTTGTGTCTGAGACAACGTATCGCCAGCAAGTTCGCTCCTGCACAGGGCGGCGCACTATCGAATGCCCGCCATCCACGCCGCTATCAGCCTTCGAGTTTGCTTTTCAGCAGTTCGTTGACCTGTTGCGGGTTGGCCTTGCCTTTGGAGGCCTTCATCGCCTGGCCGACGAAGAAGCCGAACATCTTGCCGCGCTTGGCTTCATCGGCGGCGCGATACTGTTCGACCTGCTCGGCGTTGGCCGCCAGCATTTCGTCCAATACGGCGGAGATGGCACCGGTGTCGGTGACCTGCTTGAGGCCGCGCTTATCGATGATCTCGTCGGCCTGGCCTTCGCCATTGGCCATGGCTTCGAACACGGTCTTGGCGATCTTGCCGGAGATGGTGTTGTCCTTGATGCGCAGCAGCATGCCGCCCAGTTGTTCGGCCGAGACTGGCGCCTCGTCGATTTCCAGGCCCTGCTTGTTCAACAGGCTGCCCAGCTCGACCATGACCCAGTTGGCCGCCAGCTTGGCGTCACCGGCGATCTTCACTACTTGCTCGAAGTAGTCCGCCTGCTCGCGGCTCGAAGCCAGCACGCTGGCGTCATAGACCGACAGGCCGAACTGCTCCTGGAAGCGCTCGCGTTTTTGCGGTGGCAGTTCCGGCAGGGTGGCGCGTACCTGGTCGAGGAACGAGTCCTCGATGACCACCGGCAGCAGGTCCGGGTCGGGGAAGTAACGGTAGTCGTTGGCTTCTTCCTTGCTGCGCATCGGACGGGTTTCGTCCTTGTTCGGGTCGTACAGGCGGGTCTGCTGGATGACCTTGCCGCCGTCCTCGATCAGCTCGATCTGGCGCTGGACTTCCGAGTTGATGGCTTTCTCGATGAAGCGGAACGAGTTGACGTTCTTGATCTCGCAGCGAGTGCCGAACTCGGCCTGGCCTTTCGGGCGTACCGAGACGTTGCAGTCGCAGCGCAGGGAGCCTTCGGCCATGTTGCCGTCGCAGATCCCCAGGTAGCGCACCAGGGCGTGGATCGACTTGACGTAGGCCACGGCCTCCTTGGCGCTGCGCATGTCCGGCTCGGAAACGATTTCCAGCAGCGGGGTGCCGGCGCGGTTCAGGTCGATGCCGCTGGCGCCGTTGAACTCTTCGTGCAGGCTCTTGCCGGCGTCTTCTTCCAGGTGCGCGCGGGTGATGCCGACACGTTTGACCGTGCCGTCTTCCAGCGGGATGTCCAGGTGGCCCTTGCCAACGATCGGCAGTTCCATCTGGCTGATCTGGTAGCCCTTGGGCAGGTCGGGGTAGAAGTAGTTCTTGCGGGCGAACACGTTGTGCTGGCCGATCTCGGCGTCGATGGCCAGGCCGAACATGACCGCCATGCGCACCGCTTCCTGGTTCAGCACCGGCAGTACGCCGGGCATGCCCAGGTCTACCAGGCTGGCCTGGGTGTTGGGCTCGGCACCGAAGGCGGTGGAGCTACCGGAGAAAATCTTCGATTTGGTGGTGAGCTGGGTGTGAATCTCCAGCCCGATCACGACTTCCCATTGCATGT
This sequence comes from Pseudomonas sp. B3G-3, assembly GCF_028640915.1. Classification (NCBI taxonomy): domain Bacteria; kingdom Pseudomonadati; phylum Pseudomonadota; class Gammaproteobacteria; order Pseudomonadales; family Pseudomonadaceae; genus Pseudomonas; species Pseudomonas sp. B3G-3. Next base: position 51,311 of record NZ_JAQZAB010000061.1, read on the forward strand.
GTTTCTCCTCAGAAGTCATAACAGGGGATTTTGAAGCGCCGCGAGCGAAGGTAAGGCAAGGCGAAAACTGGCGAGTAAGCGGAGTTGACGTCAGTCAATGAGCATTACGAGCCAGTTTTCAACGCAGCATTACCGAGCGCAGCCGTTTCAAAAACCCTGTGGGGTGCGGGTGTGCCAGTCAGTGTGCAACTGATACTGGTGGGCAACGTTCAACAGACGGCCTTCCTGGAAATACGGGGCGAGCAGTTGCACGCCGACCGGCAAGCCGTCGACGAAGCCGGCGGGCATGGACAAGCCCGGCAGACCCGCGAGGTTGGCGGTGATGGTGTAAACGTCTTCCAGATACGCAGCGACCGGGTCGCTGCTCTTGTCGCCGATTTTCCAGGCCGGGTTCGGCGTGGTCGGGCCAAGGATGATGTCGACTTCATTAAAGGCAGCCATGAAGTCGTTCTTGATCAGGCGACGGATCTTCTGCGCCTTCAGGTAGTAGGCGTCGTAGTAACCGGCCGACAGGGCGTAGGCACCGACCATGATCCGGCGCTGCACTTCACTGCCGAAACCTTCTCCGCGGGAGCGCTTGTACAGGTCGGTGAGGTTCTTCGGATCTTCGCAGCGATAGCCGAACCGCACGCCGTCGAAGCGCGACAGGTTGGAGGAGGCCTCCGCAGGAGCGATCACGTAGTACGCCGGGATCGCGTGCTGCATGTTCGGCAGGCTGATTTCCTTGATCACGGCGCCGAGCTTTTCCAGCTCCTTGACGCTGTTGTGGATCAGCTCGGCGATGCGCGGGTCGAGGCCGGCGCTGAAGTATTCCTTGGGTACGCCGACGCGCAGGCCCTGCAGCGAGCCGTTGAGGCTGGCGCTGTAGTCCGGTACTGGCTCGTCGATGCTGGTGGAGTCCTGCGGGTCGAAGCCGGCCATGCCTTGCAGCAGGATCGCGCAGTCCTCGGCGGTGCGCGCCAGCGGGCCGCCCTGATCGAGGCTGGAGGCGTAGGCGATCATGCCCCAGCGCGAAACGCGACCGTAGGTCGGCTTCAGGCCGGTGAGGTTGGTCAGTGCCGCCGGCTGGCGGATCGAGCCGCCGGTGTCGGTGCCGGTGGCGGCAGGCAACAGGCGCGCGGCCACTGCGGCGGCCGAACCGCCGGACGAACCGCCCGGAACGCGTTCCAGGTTCCATGGGTTCTTCGCCGCGCCGTAATAACTGGTCTCGTTGCCCGAGCCCATGGCGAATTCGTCCATGTTGGTCTTGCCCAGGGTCACGGTTCCGGCGGCGGCCAGCTTGGCGACCACGGTGGCGTCGTAGGGCGCCTTGAAGTTGTCGAGCATCTTCGAGCCGCAGCTGGTGCGGATACCCTGGGTGCAGAACAGGTCCTTGTGGGCGATCGGCGCGCCGAGCAGGGCGCCGCTCTCACCGTTCGCGCGACGGGCGTCAGCGGCCTTGGCCTGCTGCAGCGCGAGATCTTCGGTGAGGCTGATGAAGCTGTTGAGCTGCGGGTCGAGCTGGGTGATACGCGCCAGCAGGGTCTTGGTCAGCTCTTCGGAGGAAAACTTCTTGTCGGCGAGTCCGCGGGCGATCTCGGCCAGGGTCATGTGATGCATTGCAGGCTCTTTCCCTTTAGTCGATGACTTTCGGAACCAGGTACAGGCCGTTTTCGACCGCTGGTGCGATGGACTGATAGGCCTCGCGATGATTGGACTCGGTCACAACGTCTGCGCGCAGGCGCTGGCTGGCTTCCAGCGGGTGGGCCAGGGGCTCGATACCGTCGGTATCGACTGCCTGCATTGCATCCACCAGCCCGAGAATGCTGTTCAGGTCGGAGGTGATGTGTGGAAGATCGGCTTCATTGAGGCCAAGGCTGGCCAGATGAGCGATTTTTTCCACGTCGGAGCGTTCAAGCGCCATGGGATTCTCCAGTGGAAAACAGAACGGATCTCGTCCGTGTGTTAGATTGTCGGAACACTACCGCATTTCTACGGTCATAAGGCCGCGATTGTGGGGGTTGGTGCACAGAAAAGCAGTCAATTTAACATATTGGCGCCTTGCCCAAAATCCCTGTCGTTGTTAGAGTTTGCCGCACTTTTTTACCCACGCGTTGCCTAGGGTCCCTTTCCCATGTTCAAGAAACTGCGTGGCATGTTTTCCAGCGATCTTTCCATTGACCTGGGCACTGCCAACACCCTTATTTACGTGCGCGAGCGCGGTATTGTCCTGAATGAACCATCGGTTGTGGCCATTCGGACCCACGGTAATCAGAAAAGTGTCGTGGCTGTCGGTACCGAAGCCAAGCGCATGCTCGGTCGTACTCCGGGCAACATTGCTGCCATTCGTCCGATGAAGGACGGCGTGATCGCCGACTTCAGTGTCTGCGAAAAGATGCTGCAATACTTTATCAACAAGGTTCACGAAAACAGTTTTCTGCAGCCCAGCCCTCGTGTGCTGATCTGCGTTCCATGCAAGTCCACCCAGGTTGAGCGTCGTGCCATCCGTGAATCGGCCCTCGGTGCCGGTGCCCGTGAAGTGTTCCTGATCGAGGAGCCGATGGCGGCCGCGATCGGTGCCGGCCTGCCGGTCGAAGAAGCCCGCGGTTCGATGGTCGTGGATATCGGTGGCGGTACCACCGAGATCGCCCTGATCTCCCTGAACGGTGTGGTGTACGCCGAATCCGTACGTGTCGGCGGCGACCGTTTCGACGAAGCGATCATCACCTACGTGCGTCGCAACTACGGCAGCCTGATCGGCGAGTCCACCGCCGAGCGCATCAAGCAGGAAATCGGTACTGCCTACCCGGGCGGCGAAGTCCGTGAAGTCGACGTTCGTGGCCGTAACCTGGCCGAAGGCGTGCCACGCGCATTCACCCTGAACTCCAATGAAGTGCTGGAAGCTCTGCAAGAGTCCCTGGCAACCATCGTTCAGGCCGTGAAAAGCGCGCTGGAGCAATCGCCTCCGGAACTGGCTTCGGACATCGCCGAGCGTGGCCTGGTGCTGACCGGTGGTGGCGCCCTGCTGCGCGACCTGGACAAGTTGCTGGCCCAGGAAACCGGTCTGCCGGTGATCGTCGCCGAAGACCCGCTGACCTGCGTAGCCCGCGGCGGTGGCCGTGCATTGGAAATGATGGACAAACACACCATGGACCTGCTCTCCAGCGAATAATCGCGCCGGGTGCATCCATGTGTTCCGCTCGCAGGCAGCACTTTGCAGTGCTGCCTGTTGGCGTTTATCTTCTGTCATTCTGCTCCAGGCCGGTTTGAAGCCGTATGAATAAAGAGAACATTTGCCTGGGAGGAGCGGCTTATTAAACCGCTTTTCGCCAAAGGCCCCTCATTGGGCGTACGCCTGTTGGTGCTGGTCGTGCTATCGGTCGCGCTGATGGTGGTCGATGCCCGCTTCACACTGCTCAAGCCAGTGCGTAGCCAAATGTCGCTGGTGCTGATGCAGTCCTACTGGATCACCGACCTGCCGCAACGGCTATGGCAGGGCGTGGCCAGTCAGTTTGGCAGCCGCACCGAGCTGGTCGCCGAAAACGAAAAACTCCAGACCGAAAACCTGTTGCTCCAGGGCCGCATGCAAAAGCTCGCCGCCTTGACCGAGCAGAACGTTCGCCTGCGCGAGTTGCTCAACTCTTCCGCACTGGTCAACGAGAAGGTCGAAGTGGCCGAGCTGATCGGCATGGACCCCAACCCCTTCACCCATCGCATCATCATCAACAAGGGTGAGCGCGACGGCGTGGTGCTCGGGCAACCGGTGCTCGACGCCCGTGGCCTGATGGGGCAGGTGGTCGAGCTGATGCCTTACACCTCCCGCGTGCTGCTGCTCACCGACACCACCCACAGCATTCCTGTCCAGGTGAACCGCAACGGTCTGCGGGCGATTGCCAGCGGCACCGGCAACCCGGAGCGTCTGGAACTGCGTCACGTGGCCGACACCGCGGACATCAAGGAAGGCGACCTGCTGGTCAGCTCCGGCCTGGGCCAGCGTTTCCCGGCGGGTTACCCGGTGGCAACGGTCAAGGAGGTGATCCATGACTCCGGCCAGCCATTTGCCATAGTGCGCGCCGTGCCGACGGCCGCCTTGAACCGCAGCCGTTACCTGCTGCTGGTGTTCAGCGATAACCGCACCGCCGAAGAGCGTGCCAACGATGCCGCCCAGGCTCAGGAAGCGCAGGATCAGCAGGGTGGTGCGGTCACGCCAGTGATTCCGGCCACGGTGCCCAAGCCTGTCGTGCCCGCGACGCCAGCGGCCGTGACCGCTCCAACTGCTCCGGCTGCTCCAGCCGTTGCCCCCGCGACACCCGCCGCCGCGACCCCGGTCAAGCCCGTGGCCCATCCGGCTCCGGTCAAGCCAGCCGTCACCAGATCCGCCGCGCCCAAGCCGCCTGCCGCGGCCCCGGCCTCCACGGGAGGAAGAGAATAATGTCCCGAAACGGCTGGATGGTCTGGCTGACCTTCGCCATCGGCATGCTGCTCAGCGTGTCCCCCTTGCCGCAATTCATGGAAATCCTGCGCCCGCTCTGGCTGGCCTTGCTGCTGGCGTTCTGGGCCCTGGCCCTGCCGCATAAGGTCGGCATGGTCACGGCCTGGTGCCTGGGGCTGGCCGAGGATGTGCTGTACGGCACATTGCTGGGGCAGAACGCGCTGATCCTGACCCTGATCACTTTCCTGGTGCTGTCGTTGCAACAACGCTTGCGCATGTTCCCGATGTGGCAGCAAAGCCTGGTGATCCTGGTGATCTTCGGCCTGGCGCAACTGGTCCAGCTGTGGCTCAGCGCCTTGACCGGCAACCGTCAACCGACCCTTGCGCTGGTTCTGCCGGCATTGGTCAGTGCCTTGCTCTGGCCTTGGGTCAGCTTCGGTTTGCGCGGGTTGCGCCGACGTTTCAAAATCAACTGATTCGGTCAGGCATTTGCCCGTACCTCGACAGGGAGATGTCTTGATGAAATCGCTTTACCTCGCCTCAGGCTCGCCCCGTCGACGGGAACTGCTCACGCAGATCGGCGTGCCTTTTACCGCCATCAGCGCGGATATCGACGAAACTCCTTTCCCCGATGAAAGCCCGGTGGCCTATGTCGAGCGCCTGGCGCGCGACAAGGCGGCGGCCGGGTATGCGCTGATCGCCGATGACCCGTCTGCGGCCTGTGTCCTGGGCGCCGACACCGCGGTGGTCCTGGATGGGCGAATTCTTGGCAAGCCCCTGGACCAGGCCGATGCGCAGTCGATGCTCATGGCCCTGTCGGATCGCGAACATGAAGTGCTGACCGCCATTGCCGTGCTCGATGGCCAGCGCTGCGAGTCGCGGGTGGTGCGCAGCCTGGTGCGCTTCCGGGCGATCGGCGATGACGAGGCAGCCCGCTACTGGGCCAGCGGCGAGCCCTGTGACAAGGCCGGCGGCTATGGCATCCAGGGGCTTGCGGCGATATTCGTGGCAGGGCTCAATGGCAGTTATTCCGCTGTCGTCGGCTTGCCGGTATGCGAAACCGCAGAACTACTTGGCCATTTCGGCATACCCTGTTGGCAAAACCTTGCAGTGCGCTAAGCGCCGTACCTGCTGATGCGGCCATCCATAGTGAATATGCCTGAACGAGACCCTGCCATGAGTGAAGAGATTCTGATCAACATCACGCCGATGGAGTCGCGCGTGGCGGTGGTCGAAAACGGTGTGCTGCAAGAAGTCCATGTCGAGCGTACCCAGCGTCGCGGAATTGTCGGCAATATCTATAAAGGCAAGGTGGTTCGGGTTCTGCCCGGCATGCAGGCGGCGTTCGTCGATATCGGCCTGGATCGCGCGGCGTTCATTCATGCATCGGAAATCTCCCTGCGCGAAGGGCCGGCGGTGGAAAGCATCGGCGCCCTGGTCCATGAAGGGCAGAGCCTGGTGGTGCAGGTGACCAAGGACCCGATCGGCTCCAAGGGCGCGCGCCTGACTACTCAGTTGTCGATCCCTTCGCGTTACCTGGTGTACATGCCGCGCACCGCCCATGTCGGCATCTCGCTGAAGATCGAGGACGAAGCCGAGCGCGAGCGCCTGAAACAGGTGGTCAGCGATTGCGTGGCCCAGGAAGGCATCAAGGAAGCCGGTGGTTTTATCCTGCGTACCGCCGCCGAGGGTGCAGGCGCCGACGAAATCATGATGGACATCCGTTACCTGCGTCGCCTGTGGGACCAGATCGGCGCGCAGATCAAGACCATCGGCGCCCCCAGCGTCATTTACGAAGACCTGGGCCTGGCCCTGCGTACGCTGCGCGATCTGGTCAGCCCGAAGATCGAGAAGATCCGCATCGACTCCCGGGAAACCTTCCAGAAAACCACGCAGTTCGTCGCCGAACTGATGCCGGAAATCGCCGATCGCCTGGAGCACTATCCGGGCGAGCGGCCGATCTTCGACCTGTATGGCGTCGAAGACGAAATCCAGAAAGCCCTGGAGCGCAAGGTGCCGCTCAAGTCCGGTGGTTACCTGGTGGTCGACCCGGCGGAAGCCATGAGCACCATCGACGTCAACACCGGGGCTTTCGTCGGTCACCGCAACCTCGAAGAAACCATCTTCAAGACCAATCTCGAGGCGGCGACCGCCATTGCCCGCCAGCTGCGCCTGCGCAACCTGGGTGGGATCATCATCATCGACTTCATCGACATGGAAGATGAAGAACACCAGCGCCAGGTGCTGCGCACCCTGGAAAAACAGCTGGAGCGCGATCATGCCAAGACCAACATCATCGGCATCACCGAGCTGGGCCTGGTGCAGATGACTCGCAAGCGTACCCGGGAGAGCCTGGAGCAGGTGCTGTGCGAACCCTGCAGCAGCTGCCAGGGCCGCGGCAAGCTGAAAACCCCGGAGACCATCTGCTACGAAATCTTCCGGGAAATCCTGCGGGAGGCGCGGGCCTATCAGGCCGAAGGTTATCGGGTCCTGGCGAACCAGAAAGTGGTCGACCGGCTGCTCGACGAAGAGTCGGGTAACGTCGCGGAATTGGAGGCTTTTATCGGCCGGACCATCCGTTTTCAGGTCGAAACCATGTATTCCCAGGAACAATACGACGTGGTGCTGCTCTGAGTCCGCGTACCTTACATTTACCGGATACAGCTGGCCTCGTTGTGCATGACTCTTGCCACGGGGGCCAACTGACATGGAGCGTCTGATGCGCTTTCTCGCTGCTCTGACCCGCTGGGGGCTGGGGCTTTGTGCATTGCTGCTGGTGCTGACGGCCTTGTACGTCAGCCTGGGTCGGGAACTGACCCCGCTGGTGGCTGAATATCAGGCCGAGGTCCAGGCCAAGGCTCAGGAAGCCCTGGGCATGCCGGTGCAGGTCGGCCGGCTGGAAGGCAGCTGGAGCGGTTTTTCGCCGATCCTGCTGGCCCGCGACGTGATAGTCGGCGAGGGCGCCAACGCCTTGCGCCTGGATCAGGTGCGGGTGGCGCCCGATCTGCCCGGCAGCGCCCTGGCGCGCCAGCTGCGGATCAAGCATCTTGAGTTCAGTGGCCTCAACCTGAGCCTGAAGGAAGGTCTGGATGGGCGCTGGGCGCTCGAAGGCCTGCCAGTGCGGGATAACCAGCCTATCGACCCCGAGCAGTTGCTCAACCGCATGCAGATGGTCAGTGAGCTGTCGGTGCTCGACAGTCAGGTGACCCTGCAACCGCTCGACCATCCCGCGATCGCCTTGACCTACGTTGGCCTCAATCTGCGTGCCGGCCCCAGCCGTCAACGCCTGGATGCGCGCCTGACCCTGCCGGATGGTCAGCCTCTGGCGGTCAGCTTGCGCACGCGAATCCGCGCCAGCGCCTGGCGCGAAGGGCAGGTCGACGCTTACCTGAGCCTGCCACAAAGCGACTGGGCGAAATGGCTGCCGCCGCACGTGACCCAGCAGTGGAAGTTCTCCGAGCTCAAGGCCGGTGGCGAGTTCTGGCTCAGCTGGGGCGATGGTTTATTGCAGAGCCTGGTCGCGCGCCTGAATGCACCGCAGGTCAGCGGGGCCTATGACGAGCGCAAACCAATCACCGTGAAGAACCTGGCGCTCAATGCCTATTTCCAGCGCAACGACCAGGGCCTCAGCGTCGCCTTCGACTCGCTGGCCATGAACATCGGCGAGACGCGCTGGGAGTCCCGCCTGCAGTTGCAACAGACCGGTACCGTCAACAGTGCCGAAGAGCTCTGGCACTTGCAGGCCGACCGCCTCGACCTGACGCCGCTCACGCCGGTCCTGGATGCCTGGGCGCCGTTGCCGGAAAAGGTCGCGACCATCATCGACAACCTCAAGGTCACGGGCGCGCTGCGCAACATCCTGTTCGACTTCCGGCCGCAGGTCAGCGGCGATCAGCGCCTGAGTTTTGCTGCCAACCTGGAACAGGTCGGGTTCAACGCCTATCACGGCGCGCCGGCGGCCCGTAACGTCAGCGGCAGCATCAGCGGCGACCTGGGGCAGGGCGAGTTGCGCATGGACAGCAAGGACTTTGCCTTGCACCTGGACCCGATCTTCGCCAAGCCCTGGCAGTACCTCCAGGCCAATGCCCGGCTGACCTGGAAGCTCGACCAGCAGGGTTTCACCCTGATCGCGCCGTACCTCAAGGTCCTGGGCGAGGAGGGCAAGATCGCCGGCGACTTCCTGATCCGCCTGCATTTCGACCACACCCAGGAAGACTACATGGACCTGCGGGTCGGCCTGGTCGATGGCGACGGTCGTTATACTGCCAAGTACCTGCCCGAAGTGCTCAGCCCGGCCCTGGACGAATGGCTGCGCACGGCGATCCTCAAGGGCGCGGTGGATGAAGGTTTCTTCCAGTACCAGGGTTCGCTGAACCATGGCGCGGCCGACACCGCGCGCAGCATCAGCCTGTTCTTCAAGGTGCACGATGCCGAGCTGGCCTTCCAGCCGGGCTGGCCGCATATCGGCAAGGTCAGCGGCGATGTGTTCATCGAGGACAGCGGTGTGCGCATCCTGGCCAGCAAGGGCCAGTTGCTCGACACCCAGGTGAGCGACGTCTACGTCAATATTCCCCATGTACCCGCGGGGCAAAGCCCCCATATGTTCATCGACGGCGAGTTCGCCGGCGGCCTGGGTGATGGTCTGAAAATTCTTCAGGAAGCGCCGATCGGCACGGGCCCGACCTTTGCCGGCTGGCAGGGCGAGGGCGACCTGCAGGGCAAGCTGAAGCTGGATATCCCGCTGGTCAAGGGCGAAGAGCCGAAGGTGCTGGTGGACTTCAAGACCAACAAGGCACGGCTCAAGTTGAGCGAACCGGAGTTGGAGTTGAGCCAGCTCAAGGGCGATTTCCGTTTCGACAGCAGCAAAGGCTTGAGCGGCCAGGGCATCAGCGCCCAGGCCTTCGAGCGCCCGGTGACCGCGCAGATCTTTGCCGATGGCCGTCCCGGCAAGCTCGATACCCGGGTCGTCGCCAAGGGCCAGGTGTCGGTCAATAAGCTCACGGAGTGGCTGAAATACAACCAGCCGTTGCCGGTTTCCGGCGATATTCCCTACCAGCTGCAGCTCAACCTCGACGGTGCGGACAGCCAACTGATGGTCAGTTCCAGCCTCAAGGGGGTTGCCGTCGACTTGCCCGCGCCTTTCGGCATAGCGGCCAGCCAGGGGCGTGACAGTGTATTGCGCATGACCTTGCAGGGCGCCGAGCGGCGTTACTGGTTCGATTACGGCGATCTGGCCAACTTTACCTTCGCTGCGCCGAGCGGCAATTTTGCCGATGGCCGTGGCGAGTTGTTCCTCGGCGAGGGCGACGCCGTGTTGCCGGGGGGCAAGGGCCTGCGGGTGCGCGGTGTGCTGTCGGAACTGGATGTGGAGCCGTGGAAGGCGCTGGTCGATCGCTATGCCGGGCAGGACGCGGGCGGTAGCGCCAAGCAACTGCTCAGTGGCGCCGACTTCCGGGTCGGCAAGCTCAGCGGTTTTGGCACAACCCTGGATGAGGCCCGTGTGCAGTTGACGCGCAAGCCGTCCTCCTGGGCCCTGCAGCTCGACAGCCAGCAGGCCAAGGGCAACGTGGCGATTCCCGATGCCAAGGCCGCGCCGATGGCGGTCAATCTGCAGTACGTGCGCCTGCCAGCCGCCGATCCGACGGTGCAGGCCGACGAGAACGCACCGGACCCGCTGGCCTCGGTCGACCCGAAGAAAGTCCCGGCGCTGGATCTCTCGATCAATCAGCTGTACCAGGGCAACGACCTGATCGGCGCCTGGTCGCTGAAAGTGCGCCCGACCGCCAAGGGCATGGCCTTCAACAGCCTCGACCTGGGCCTCAAGGGCATGGTCCTGCAAGGCGCCGGCGGCTGGGAAGGCGAACCCGGCGCGGCCACCAGCTGGTACAAGGGCCGCCTGGGCGGCAAGAACCTGGCGGACGTGCTCAAGGGCTGGGGCTTTGCGCCGACCGTGACCAGCGAAGAATTCCATATGGATGTGGACGGGCGCTGGCCCGGGTCGCCGGCCTGGGTCGGGCTCAAGCGGTTCTCGGGCAGCCTGGATGCGACCCTGCGCAAAGGCCAGTTCGTGGAAGTCGAAGGCGGGGCGCAGGCCCTGCGGGTCTTCGGCCTGCTGAACTTCAACTCCATCGGCCGGCGCCTGCGCCTGGACTTCTCCGACCTGTTCGGCAAGGGCCTGAGCTACGACCGGGTCAAGGGTTTGCTGGTGGCCAGCAACGGCGTCTACGTGACCCGCGAACCCATCACCCTGACCGGGCCGTCGAGCAACCTGGAGCTCAATGGCACCCTGGACCTGGTGGCCGACCAGGTGGACTCGAAGCTGCTGGTGACGCTGCCGGTGACCAACAACCTGCCGATCGCCGCGCTGATCGTCGGTGCGCCGGCGGTCGGCGGTGCGCTGTTCCTGATCGACAAGCTGATCGGCGACCGGGTGTCGCGCTTCGCCAGCGTCCAGTACAGCGTCAAAGGGCCCTGGAAGGACCCGAAAATCACCTTCGACAAGCCTTTTTGAAAAACCGCGGCCCGGGCCTATGGAGTAGCATGGCCACATATCCAACCTGGAGTGCGCCATGTCTCTTGCGGTGATTCAAATGGTCAGCCAGAGCGACGTGCTGGCTAATTTGCAGCAGGCGCGCAGCCTGCTGGAACAGGCGGCTGCCGGCGGTGCGCAGCTGGCTGTACTGCCGGAAAACTTCGCCGCCATGGGACGCCGCGACGCGGCGGCCATCGGTCGTGCCGAGGCCCGGGGCGAAGGTCCGATCCTGCCCTGGTTGAAACAGACCGCCCGCGACCTCAAGTTATGGATAGTGGCCGGCACCTTGCCGCTGCCCCCGGTGGACCAGCCGGAGGCCAAGGCCCGTGCCTGTTCGCTGTTGATCGACGAGCACGGCGAGCAAGTGGCGCGCTACGACAAGCTGCATCTGTTCGACGTGGACGTGGCCGACAATCGCGGCCGTTACCGGGAGTCGGATGACTATGCTCATGGAGAGCAGGTGGTGGTGGCGGATACGCCGGTGGGCCGGGTTGGCCTGACCGTGTGCTACGACCTGCGTTTCCCCGAGCTGTACAGCGAATTGCGAGCCGCCGGGGCGGAACTGATCAGCGCTCCTTCGGCGTTCACCGCCGTGACCGGCGCGGCGCATTGGGACGTATTGGTCCGCGCCCGGGCCATCGAAACCCAGTGTTACCTGCTGGCGGCGGCGCAGGGCGGCATTCATCCGGGACCCCGGGAGACCTTCGGCCATGCGGCCATCGTCGACCCCTGGGGCCGGGTGCTGGCGCAACAGGATCAAGGCGAGGCCGTGCTGCTGGCCGAGCGCGACAGCAGCGAACAGGCGTCCATCCGGGCGCGCATGCCGGTGGCCAGTCACCGGCGCTTTTTCTCGCAAGGCGCGCAGCGACTTGCTTAAGAACGACGAATTTAAGGCGTAAAGCATATGAGCGGGTTTTTATCTTCAGTCAGTGAACACCTTCTGGCGCCCGGCGGCGTGACCCTGGAAAGCCTGCAGGGCGTGCTCGGCGATCTGGCCGGCCCGGGCATCGATGCCGCCGACCTGTATTTCCAGGGGCAGATTTCCGAGTCCTGGTCGCTGGAAGACGGCATCGTCAAGGAAGGCAGCTTCAATCTGGACCAGGGCGTTGGCGTGCGGGCGCAGTCGGGTGAGAAAACCGGTTTTGCCTACAGCAATGCCATCACCCTCGAAGCGCTTGGCCTGGCTGCCCGGGCCGCGCGCTCGATTTCCCGTGCCGGGCAGAACGGCACCGTGCAGGCCTTTACCACCCAGGACGTGGCCCAGCTGTATGCGCCGGACAACCCCCTGGAAGTCATCAGCCGCGCGGAAAAGGTCGAGCTGCTCAAGCGTGTCGACGCCGCGACCCGCGCTCTGGACCCACGCATCCAGCAGGTCAGCGTCAGCATGGCCGGGGTCTGGGAGCGCATTCTCGTAGCCTCCACCGATGGTGGCCTGGCGGCGGATGTGCGGCCTTTGGTGCGCTTCAACGTCAGCGTAATCGTCGAGCAGAACGGCCGCCGCGAGCGTGGCGGTCATGGCGGCGGCGGGCGCACCGATTACCGTTATTTCCTCAGTGAGGACCGCGCCATGGGTTACGCCCGTGAGGCTTTGCGTCAGGCCCTGGTCAACCTGGAAGCCATCCCTGCGCCAGCTGGCACTCTGCCGGTGGTACTGGGTTCCGGTTGGTCCGGCGTGCTGTTGCACGAAGCGGTGGGTCACGGCCTGGAAGGCGATTTCAACCGCAAGGGCAGCTCGGCCTACAGTGGGCGCATGGGCGAGATGGTGGCCTCGAAACTCTGCACCATCGTTGACGATGGCACCCTGGCCGGGCGGCGTGGTTCGCTGAGCATCGACGACGAAGGCACCCCGACCGAGTGCACTACCCTGATCGAGAACGGTGTGCTCAAGGGCTATATGCAGGACAAGCTCAATGCCCGCCTGATGGGCGTGGCCCGCACCGGCAACGGTCGCCGCGAATCCTATGCGCACCTGCCGATGCCGCGCATGACCAACACCTACATGCTGGGTGGCGAAAGCGATCCGGCGGAAATCATCGCCTCGGTGAAAAAAGGCATCTACTGCGCCAACCTGGGTGGCGGTCAGGTGGACATCACCAGTGGCAAGTTCGTGTTCTCCACCAGTGAGGCGTATCTGATCGAAGACGGCAAGATCACCGCGCCGGTCAAAGGCGCAACCCTGATCGGCAACGGGCCGGAAGCCATGAGCCGGGTGTCGATGGTCGGTAACGACCTGGCGCTGGACAGTGGCGTGGGGACGTGTGGCAAGGATGGGCAGTCGGTGCCGGTGGGTGTCGGCCAGCCGACCTTGAAGATCGATGCGATCACCGTGGGTGGCACGGGCGCTTGAGGCGTGAAGCGGCGGGTGAGTTGCAGGGCAACCCACCCGGATCGAGGCTCAGCGCAGGCCGCGTTGAGTCTCGTCCAGCTCGCGGATGTATTTGAAGATTTTACGGCTGGAGGCAGGCGGCTTGTTATGGGCCACCTCATGCTGGGCCTGACGGATCAGGGAACGCAGCTGCTGACGATCCGCTTCCGGATAGTCAGCGATGAACTTCTCCAGGACCGCGTCATCGCCGGCGATCAAGCGATCGCGCCAGCGCTCCAGGCCATGGAAACGTTCGTTGTACTGGCGAGTCGAGGCGTCGAGCTGGTCCAGCAGCACCAGGATCGCGCTGGTGTCCTGATCGCGCATCAGCTTGCCGATGAATTGCAGGTGGCGTTTACGCGCGATATGGGCGACATGCTTGGGCGCATCCGCCAAGGCCCGGCGCAGGGCGTCGGTCAACGGCAGTTTGTTCAGCAAGTCGGGCTTGAGTGTTGTAAGGCGCTCGCCGAGGTCAACCAGAGCATGCAGCTCGCGTTTGACCTGGGATTTGCTTTTCTCCCCATCGAGGGAGTCGTCGTAAGAATCAACCATGGTGGCAGTCCGCAAAGAAACGCCGCCATGATAACCAGTCGGGGGCCGCTTGTCCGGCCCGGTCGCTCGAAGGCCTTAACCGAAAGCAGAATTTGAGTGGAGAAAACCATGAGTGCAGCACAAAGCGTCGGCCCGCAGGCTTTGCCGGCACTGCAGGAACAAGTCGAGCAGATCATCGCCGAGGCCAAGCGCCAGGGCGCCAGTGCCTGCGAAGTGGCGGTTTCTCTGGAGCAGGGCCTGTCGACTTCGGTTCGCCAGCGGGAAGTGGAAACCGTCGAATTCAATCGCGACCAGGGTTTTGGCATCACGCTCTACGTCGGTCAGCGCAAGGGCTCGGCCAGCACTTCGGCCAGTGGTCCCGAGGCGATTCGCGAAACCGTTGCCGCGGCCCTGGCCATCGCCAAGCACACCTCGGAAGACGAAAGCTCGGGGCTGGCCGATGCCGCGCTGATGGCCCGGGACGTGCCGGACTTCGACCTGTTTCACGCTTGGGACATTACCCCGGAGCAAGCCATCGAACGGGCACTGGCCTGTGAAGCCGCGGCTTTTGCCGCCGACAGCCGGATCAAGAACGCCGACGGCACTACCCTGAGCACCCACCAGGGCTGCCGTGTGTACGGCAACAGCCACGGTTTTATCGGCGGTTACGCCTCGACCCGACACAGCTTGAGCTGCGTGATGATCGCCGAGGCCGACGGCCAGATGCAGCGTGACTACTGGTATGACGTCAATCGCCAGGGCCATCTGCTGACGGACCCGGTGACCATCGGCCAGCGCGCCGCGCAACGGGCCGCGAGCCGTCTGGGCGCGCGCCCGGTACCGACCTGCGAAGTGCCGGTGCTGTTTTCCGCGGAACTGGCTGGTGGATTGTTCGGCAGTTTCCTGGGGGCGATTTCCGGCGGCAACCTGTACCGCAAGTCGTCCTTCCTCGAGGGCGCGCTGGGACAGCGGCTGTTCCCCGAGTGGCTGACCATCGATGAGCGTCCGCACTTGATGCGCGCCCTGGGCAGTTCGGCCTTCGATGGCGATGGCCTGGCTACCTACGCCAAGCCTTTCGTCGAGAACGGCGAACTGGTGTCCTACGTTCTGGGGACTTATTCCGGGCGCAAGCTCGGCCTGCCCAGCACCGCCAACGCCGGTGGCGTGCACAACCTGTTCGTGACCCATGGCGAGGAAGACCAGGCGGCCTTGCTGCGCCGCATGGGCCGGGGCCTGCTGGTCACCGAGCTGATGGGCCACGGGCTGAACATGGTCACCGGCGATTACTCTCGGGGCGCGGCCGGTTTCTGGGTCGAAAATGGCGAAATCCAGTTCGCTGTCCAGGAAGTGACCATTGCCGGCAACATGCGCGACATGTTCAAGCAGATCATCGCCGTGGGTAACGATCTGGAGCTGCGCAGCAATATCCGCACCGGTTCGGTATTGATCGAACGCATGACGGTCGCCGGCAGCTAAATCGCAGCAGCGGCAACGAAAGCGCGCGTCCCGTCCGGGGGCGCGCGCTTTTTTATTGCCCGGCTTTTGAACACTGACCAACCCTAGCCACCTGTGCAGGGCTCGCTTGGTTTCGAGCTTGTTTTGATTCTCAATATTATATAATAATAAATCTCATTATCGAATGAGCCCAGGTCATGAGTTCTGCCTTGCACGAGCAGCCTTACCTCGAAAGCTGGCGCTGGATGAGCCGCCAGATCCGTTGTGCCCTCGATCCGGACGAGCCGCGCCTGATCGAGCATTACCTGGCTGAAGGGCGCTATCTGGCGTGTTGCACCGCCACCTCGCCCTGGCTGATCGCCGAAACCTCATTTCGCCTGTTGCTCGATACCGCTACCGATACCGCGCTGCCCTGGCATTGGCGCAGCCAGTGCCTGGACCAGGCCTGGCGTCCGTTGCGTGACCTGGAACGCCTGTCTTTCTGCAAATGCCGGCTCAAGCGCTGGCAAAGCCATGCCTGGCAACTGGCGACCTGCTCGTTGCTGCCATCCATTCCCCTTATCGAACTGGTGCAAGGATTTCCCGATGAGTAATACCCGTATCGAACGCGACAGCATGGGCGAGCTGCATGTTCCGGAGCAGGCGCTGTATGGCGCACAGACCCAGCGTGCAGTGGATAACTTTCCCATCAGCCACCAGCGCATGTCGGCGCAGTTCATCCGCGCGCTGATCCTGGCCAAGGCGGCCGCGGCCAAGGCCAACGTCGAACTCAAGCAACTGAGCGAATCCCAGGGCAAGGCCATAGTCGATGCCGCCCAGGGCCTGCTGGAAGGCGATTTCATGCAGCACTTCCCGGTGGATATCTTCCAGACCGGGTCCGGCACCAGTTCCAACATGAACGCCAACGAAGTCATCGCCACCCTGGCCAGCCGTCTGCTCGGCGAGCCGGTCAACCCCAACGACCATGTGAACTGCGGGCAGAGCAGCAACGACATCATCCCGACCACTATTCACGTCAGCGCCGCGCTGGGCTTGCATGAACAACTGCTGCCGGCGCTGGTGCATCTGGTACAGGTCATCGAACGCAAGGCGGTCGAGGTCCATCCGTTCATCAAGACCGGTCGCACTCACCTGATGGACGCGATGCCAGTGCGCATGAGCCAGGTGCTGGAAGGGTGGGCGCAGCAGCTCAAGGCCAATATCGGTCATCTGCAGGATCTGCTGCCGAGCCTGCAATCCCTGGCCCAGGGCGGTACCGCGGTGGGCACCGGGATCAACGCCCACCCGCAGTTCGCCGTGGGTTTCAGCCGGCAACTGAGCAGCCTGACCCAGGTGCAGTTCACACCGGGCAAGAACCTGTTTGCCCTGATCGGTTCCCAGGACACCGCGGTGGCGGTCTCGGGCCAGCTCAAGGCCATCGCGGTCACCTTGATGAAGATCGCCAACGACCTGCGCTGGATGAACTCCGGGCCTCTGGCCGGCCTCGGCGAGATCGAGCTGGAAGGGTTGCAACCGGGTTCCTCGATCATGCCGGGCAAGGTCAACCCGGTGATTCCGGAAGCCACGGCGATGGTGGCGGCCCAGGTGATCGGCAACGACACCACGATCACGGTGGCGGGGCAGTCGGGCAACTTCGAGCTGAACGTCATGCTGCCGATCATCGCCCAGAACCTGTTGAGCAGCATCGAGCTGCTGGCCAACTCCAGCCGCCTGCTGGCGGACAAGGCGATTGCCAGCTTCAAGGTCAACGAGCCCAAGCTCAAGGAGGCGCTGTCGCGCAACCCGATCCTGGTCACGGCGCTCAACCCGATCATCGGTTACCAGAAGGCCGCTGAAATCGCCAAGACCGCCTACAAGCAGGGGCGCCCGGTAATCGACGTCGCCCTTGAACACACTGATCTGTCACGCAGCCAGCTGGAGATCCTGCTCGATCCGGAAAAACTCACCGCGGGCGGCGTGTAAATCCCGACATTGCTTTGGAGGTTCACCATGGAGCACTGGAAACGCACGATCGAAAGGGCAAACCGTTTCTTCATGCAGGGCGACCTGGTGGACGCCCGTGAGTATTACTTGCAGGCCCTGGCCCTGGCGCAGGTGTTGTTCGAGCGCTGGAGCGATGCCGATGAAGCGGTCGCGGCCTGTGTCATCTCCCATCACAACCTGGCGGACCTGCACCTGCGCCTGAACCAGCCGGAGGAGAGCGCGGAATACCTCTGCGCCATCCATCAGCGGCTGTTGCAGACCATGCAGGACAACCGTCTGGCTCCAGCGCTGCGGGAAGCTGCGTTGCGCCAGAGCAGCAAGACCTACGTCGAGTTGCTCAACTTCATCAGTGAGCACGGTGAATACCCCCGTACGCATCGCCTGCTGGAGCGCAATGTCGCGCAATCGACTTCTGGCGCCGCGGCCCCGAATGCCCCTCATTACGGAGCACATTGATATGTCCTTTACCTTGCCTGCATTGCCCTACGCCTACGACGCCCTGGAACCGCACATCGACGCGCAGACCATGGAGATTCACTACACCAAGCATCACCAGACCTATATCAACAACCTCAACGCGGCCGTGGAAGGCACCGAATGGGCCGACTGGTCGGTGGAAAGACTGGTGGCCGGGGTCCAGCAGTTGCCGGAGAAGCTGCGGGCGGCGGTCATCAACCAGGGTGGTGGCCATGCCAACCATTCGTTGTTCTGGGCAGTGATGGCGCCAACCGGCGGAGGCAAGCCGGACGGTGCGCTGGCCAAGGCAATCGATGAGCAGTTGGGTGGTTTCGAGCGCTTCAAGGAAGTCTTCACCAAGGCCGCGCTCACCCGTTTCGGCAGCGGTTGGGCCTGGCTCAGCGTGACCCCGCAAAAGACCCTGGTGGTCGAGAGCAGCGGTAACCAGGACAGCCCGTTGATGAATGGCAATACCCCGATTCTCGGTCTGGACGTGTGGGAGCACGCGTATTACCTGCGTTACCAGAACCGGCGGCCGGAATACATCAATGCGTTCTACAACGTGATCAATTGGCCTGAAGTAGCCCAGCGCTATCAGGCCGCACTGGTTTGAGCCCCCACCGATAAAAAGACCTAAGGCTGACTATGGGCACTGAAACACTGACGATCAGCAGCGGGCGGATGTTTCGTTACGCGTTCGGTTCGCTGTTGCTGTTGGCGGGTACTGCATTGCTGGTTGCCCAGGGCTTGTCCTGGCTGGAGCTGGAACCGCGCTTGTTGCGTGCGTTGCAGGGCGGGGCGGTGTGTGCCCTGGGAACCGCGCTGGGGGCAGTGCCGGTGCTGGTCATTCGCAAGATGCCGCTGGCGCTGAGTGACACCCTGTTGGGATTCGGCGCCGGGGTGATGCTGGCGGCCACGGCCTTTTCGCTGATCGTGCCCGGGATCGCCGCGGCGGAAAAACTCGGGTTGTCGCCCTGGGCTTCGAGCGGCCTGATCAGCTTCGGCATCATGCTCGGTGCCTTGGGGTTGTTTCTAGTGGATCGCAAGGTGTCGGGGGGCAGCCCGGAGAAACTGATGGGCACCCTTGAGCACCCGGTCATCCCGCCGCGAATCTGGCTGTTTGTGTTTGCCATCATCGCCCACAACATTCCCGAGGGAATGGCCGTGGGCGTTTCCGCGGGTGGCGGTATGCCGGAGGCGGATAGCCTGGCCATGGGCATCGCCTTGCAGGATGTACCGGAAGGCCTGGTGATTGCTCTGGTGCTGGCTGGCGCCGGCATGTCCCGGGTCAAGGCATTCCTGATCGGTGCCGCTTCGGGCCTGGTGGAGCCGGTGTTCGCCTTGCTTTGTGCGTGGCTGGTGAGCCTGGCCGAGATGCTGTTGCCGCTCGGGTTGGCGTTGGCGGCGGGGGCCATGCTGCTGGTGGTGACCCACGAAGTGATCCCCGAATCACGACGCAACGGTCATGAAAAGCTGGCGAGCCTGGGCTTGTGTGTCGGCTTTTGCCTGATGATGGTCATGGATACGGCACTCGCCTGAGTGCCTTTCGGCGGGCTTGCCCCGCCGACCTTACTCGCCTTCGTCGAAGAAGTTATTGATCAGTGCCACCAGCGCTTCCAGCGCCTCCTGCTCCTGTTCGCCTTCGGTCTTCAGATGAATCTTGGTGCCTTTGCCGGCGGCCAGCATCATCATCGCCATGATGCTCTTGCCGTCGACCATCGACTCCGGCGTTCTCCCTGCACGGATCTGGCAAGGAAACTGACCGGCCACGCCGACGAACTTTGCCGAGGCACGGGCATGCAGACCCAGTTTGTTGATGATTTCAATTTCCAGAGCAGGCATCGCGGGGTAGATCCTTTCAGCTAAGGTCGCGGTGGCGAACCTGGACGTTCTTCAGGGACTTTTGCAGGACTTGGCCCAAGCGTTCGGTCAGGTAGACCGAGCGATGGTGGCCGCCCGTACAGCCAATGGCAATAGTGACGTAGGCGCGGTTGCTGGCGGCAAAGCGTGGCAACCATTTCAGCAGGTAGCTGGAGATGTCCTGGAACATTTCCTCGACGTCCGGCTGGGCGGCCAGGTATTCGGCAACCGGCTGGTCGAGCCCGGACTGGGCGCGCAACTCGGGCTTCCAGTACGGGTTGGGCAGGCAGCGCACATCGAACACCAGGTCGGCGTCGACCGGCATGCCACGCTTGAATCCGAAAGACTCCACCAGGAAGGCGGTGCCCGGTTCCGGCTGGTTCAACAGGCGCAACTTGATGGTATCGCGCAGTTGGTACAGGTTCAGGTTGGTGGTGTTGACCTTGAGGTCGGCGAGGTCGGCAATCGGACCCAGCAGGTGGCTTTCGTCTTGAATCGCCTCGGCCAGCGAGCGATTGTTGCTGCTCAAGGGGTGGCGACGGCGGGTTTCGGAAAAGCGCTTGAGCAGGGTTTCTTCGTCAGCGTCCAGGTACAGCACATCGCACTGGATATGCCGGCTGCGTACTTCCTCGAGCAGTTCGGGAAAGCGCGACAAGTGGCTTGGCAGGTTGCGGGCGTCGATCGACACGGCGACCAGTGGCTGCGTCAGCTCGGTATGGATCAGCGCTCGCTCGGCCAATTCGGGCAACAGCCCGGCCGGCAGGTTGTCGATGCAGTAATAGCCATTGTCCTCGAGTACATCGAGGGCGGTGCTTTTACCCGAGCCGGACCGGCCGCTGACGATGATCAAACGCATGATTACTGACCGTTCTGTTCGTCCAGGACAACCTTGTACAAGGCTTCATTGCTGGTGGCGCTGCGCAGCTTGTCGCGCACCTCTTTGCGGTCCAGCATGCTGGCAATCTGCCGGAGCAGTTCCAGGTGCGCATCGGTGGCGGCTTCCGGGACCAGCAGTACGAACAGCAGGTCGACCGGTGCGCCGTCGATGGCGTCGAAATCGATGGGGGCGTCCAGGTGCATCAGGGCACTGATGGGCGACTCACAGCCTTTGAGGCGGCAGTGTGGAATGGCGATGC
Organism: Pseudomonas sp. B3G-3; assembly: GCF_028640915.1. Classification (NCBI taxonomy): domain Bacteria; kingdom Pseudomonadati; phylum Pseudomonadota; class Gammaproteobacteria; order Pseudomonadales; family Pseudomonadaceae; genus Pseudomonas; species Pseudomonas sp. B3G-3. The sequence goes on from NZ_JAQZAB010000061.1 coordinate 72,040, forward strand.
CGTTGCCAAAACCGGTAGAACCCAGCTTTTCACGGGCAATCAGGCTTTCGAAGACATCTTGCATCTCCAGATCAGGCACTTCGCGGCTGATCAGGTTGGCAATTTGTTCGAGGGCACGTTTTTTACTGCCGCCCGGCACGTTCACCAGGGAACGGCCGGGGGTCAGGATGCTTTCAAGTCGGATCATGGGAGGGGAGTGTTAGCGACCCGTGCCTTGGAGAAGGTGGAGTTGCTTTTCCTTATGCTTTTTCAGTTGGCGGTCAAGCTTGTCCGTGAGCAAGTCGATTGCGGCATACATATCGTCATGTTCTGCATTGGCGACGACTTCCCCACCATGGATGTGCAGCGTGGCCTCGATTTTCTGCTTCAGTTTCTCGACGGCCAGCGTTACCTGCACATTGGTAATCTTGTCAAAGTGCCGCTCCAGTCGGTCGAGTTTTTCGCCGATGTAAGCGCGCAGAGGTTCGGTCACTTCCAGTTGGTGTCCACTGATGTTGACTTGCATACAGCTTCTCCTTCGTTGCCAGTGCATAAAGCGGCAGGTCGATTGACCTGCCACTGGAACGCTGTGGCGAGCCCGGCGGCTACATCAACCGCTTCCGTTCGCTGGAAGGCGCGATCCCCAGGGATTCGCGGTACTTGGCGACGGTACGACGGGCTACCTGAATGCCTTGTGCCTCCAGTAAACCAGCGATCTTGCTGTCACTCAACGGCTTTTTCTGATTTTCCGCGGCGACCAGTTTTTTGATGATCGCGCGGATCGCCGTGGACGAGCATTCACCGCCTTCGGAGGTACTTACGTGGCTGGAGAAAAAGTATTTCAGTTCATAAATGCCCCGTGGGGTATGCATGAATTTTTGCGTGGTCACCCGGGAAATCGTCGACTCGTGCATGCCCACCGCTTCGGCGATGTCATGCAGGACCAACGGTTTCATCGCCTCATCGCCGTACTCGAGGAAGCCGCGCTGATGCTCGACGATCTGGGTGGCGACTTTCATCAGGGTTTCGTTACGGCTCTGCAGGCTCTTGATGAACCAACGGGCTTCCTGCAGCTGGTTGCGCATGAAGGTGTTGTCAGCGCTAGTGTCGGCGCGTCGCACGAAACCGGCGTATTGCGGGTTGACGCGCAGGCGCGGCACGGACTCCTGGTTCAGCTCCACCAGCCAGCGTTCGTTGTCCTTGCGCACGATGACGTCGGGAACCACGTATTCGGCTTCGGTGGATTCGATTTGCGAGCCCGGTCGTGGGTTGAGGCTCTGCACCAGTTCGATGACCTGGCGCAGTTCGTCTTCCTTGAGCTTCATGCGCCGCATCAGCTGGCTGTAGTCGCGGCTGCCGAGCAGGTCGATGAAGTCGGTGACCAGGCGCTTGGCTTCAGTCAGCCAAGGGGTCTTGGCGGGTAGCTGGCGCAGTTGCAGCAGCAGGCACTCACCCAGGTTGCGGGCGCCGATGCCGGCGGGTTCGAATTGCTGGATGCGATGCAGGACGGCCTCGATTTCGTCGAGTTCGATGTCCAGCTCCGGATCGAAGGCTTCGAGGATTTCCTCGAGGGTTTCGTCCAGATAGCCCTGATTGTTGATGCAGTCGATCAGGGTCACGGCGATCAGGCGATCGGTGTCGGACATGGGCGCCAGGTTCAACTGCCAGAGCAGATGGCTCTGCAGGCTTTCGCCGGCCGAAGTGCGGGTGGTGAAATCCCACTCGTCGTCATCGTTGCTGGGCAGGCTGCTGGCGCTGGTCTGGTAGACGTCTTCCCAGGCGGTGTCGACCGGCAGGTCGTTGGGAATGCGCTCGTTCCATTCACCGTCCTCGAGGTTGTCCACCGTCGGGGCGGTTTCCTGGTAAGAGGGTTCCTGGATATCGGTATTGGGCTTCTGCTCGGCGTTGTCGGCCAGCGGATCGGTGTTATCGAAGTCGTCGCCTTCTTCCTGGCGCTCGAGCATCGGGTTGGACTCCAGGGCCTCCTGGATTTCCTGTTGCAGGTCCAGGGTCGACAATTGGAGCAGGCGGATGGCCTGTTGCAGCTGCGGTGTCATCGTCAGCTGCTGGCCCATTCTGAGGACTAGCGATGGTTTCATGGCAGGGGCTTAACACCTTATTCGCCGGCGCACATGCGCCATCCACTACAGGGCGCGTGAGCGCCAAACATAAGCAAATTATATGCCTGAAACTGAAGTGTTTGCCTAGAGCGCTGTAACAATAAAAACAGCAGGGTTTTATTGGGGCGGGCGCTCTGGCGACCAGCCAAACACCTCAGGGCTTACAGGCGGAACTCATGGCCCAGGTAAACTTCCTTGACCAGCTCGTTGGCGAGGATGGTTTCGGCGTCGCCTTCGGCGATCAGCTGACCGTCGTTGACGATATAGGCGGTTTCGCAGATATCCAGGGTTTCACGGACGTTGTGGTCAGTGATGAGTACGCCGATGCCCTTGGCTTTCAGGTGATGAATGATCTGCTTGATGTCGCCTACCGAGATCGGGTCTACGCCGGCGAAGGGTTCGTCGAGCAGGATGAACTTGGGGGCGGTGGCCAGTGCGCGAGCGATTTCCACGCGGCGACGTTCACCGCCGGAAAGGCTCATGCCCAGGTTGTCGCGAATGTGGTTGATGTGGAATTCCTGCAGCAGGCTTTCCAGTTCCTGGCGACGGCCGGCCTTGTCGAGCTCCTTGCGGGTCTCGAGGATGGCCATGATGTTGTCGGCCACCGAGAGCTTGCGGAAGATCGAGGCTTCCTGCGGCAGGTAGCCGATCCCGGCGCGGGCGCGGCCGTGCATCGGCTGGTGGCTGACATCCAGGTCGTCGATCAGGATGCGTCCCTGATCGGCCTGGACCAGGCCGACGATCATGTAGAAGCAGGTGGTCTTGCCGGCGCCGTTAGGGCCGAGCAGGCCGACGATCTGGCCGCTGTCGATGGACAGGCTGACGTCACGCACGACCTGGCGGCTCTTGTAGCTCTTGGCCAGGTGCTGAGCTTTCAGAGTTGCCATTACTGGGCCTTTTCGTCAGTTTTCTTTTTCGGCTGGATGACCATGTCGATCCGTGGGCGCGACTCGGTGACCTTGCTGCCGGTAGCGCGACCGGCGCTGGCCAGCTTCTTGTTGGTGTCGTAGACGATTTTCTCGCCCTGGGTGATGTTGCCGTCCTTGTCGACGACCTTGGCACGGTCGATCAGCACGACGCGGTTCTGCGCAGCGTGGTACTGGATGGTCACGCCATAGCCCTGGACCGGCTTGGTATCGCCCTGGGTTTGGATCTGCTCGAAGTAGGCCAGGTTGCCCACCGAGGTCACCACGTCGATGTCACCGGTCTGGGTGCGGGTGATGGTCACGGTATTGCCGGTGACCTTCATCGAGCCCTGGGTGATGATCACGTCGCCCCTGTAGGTGGCTACGCCATTCTTGTCGTCCAGTTGAGCGTCGTCGGCCTGGATGCGGATTGGTTGCTGGCTATCGTTCGGCAGAGCCCAGGCGCTCACGCTTCCCAGTGCTGCGCCCAGACCGAGCAAAATAGGGAGGGTTTTAACGAGCCTCATACTGTCCTCTTACGTTCGATAGCAGGTTCATCCTGCCGTCTTTCAAATACGCTTTCATTCCCTTGCCAGTCGTCACGCCGCCGGCGCCGTCGATTCTAACGTCTTGATCGGTCTGCGCATATTGCTTCTGCGGGAATACTGTCATGCGGGTCGTGGTGATCAGCAGGTTGCGATTTTTCTCGTCGGTGCGCGAAACCCGTACCGAATCGATCAGCTCGACCTGGGTGCCATCCGGGTTGACTTCGCCGTGCTCGCTCTGGACGTGCCAGGGGAAGGCGGTGCCGCGATACATCTGCAGGTCCGGCTTGGTCAACAGTGTCACCTCGGTGGCCTTGAGGTGTTCGACCTTGTCGGACGTCATTTCGTACTGCAGCTTGCCGTCGGGCAGGTACTGCACGCTACGGGCGTTGATGGCGTAGTAGTCGATGGCGCTTTCGTCGACCTGCGCGACCGGCTTGTCGAGGAAGCGTTCCGGGCTGATGTTCCAGTACCCCACCGCCAGGAACAGCACGGTGATGATGCCGAAGATCAGGATGTTGCGAATCTTTTTGCTCAGCATGGGAGGCTCTATAAGTAGGCGGCGTGGGCCGCTTCAAGGCTGCCTTGGGCGCGCAGGATCAACTCGCAGAACTCGCGGGCGGCACCTTCGCCGCCACGGGCCTGGGTGACGCCATGGGCGTGTTCACGGACAAAGCTGGCGGCATTGGCGACGGCCATGCCCAGGCCGACCCGGCGGATTACCGGCAGGTCCGGCAGGTCGTCGCCCAGGTAGGCGACCTGCTCATAGCTTAGGCCCAGTTGGGCAAGAAGCCCGTCCAGCACCACCAGTTTGTCTTCGCGACCCTGAAACAGATGGGGAATCCCCAGGTTTTTCGCCCGGCGCTCGACCACCGGCGTCTTGCGACCGCTGATAATTGCCGTCTGCACGCCCGTGGCCATCAGCATCTTGATGCCCTGGCCATCGAGGGTGTTGAAGGTCTTGAACTCGCTGCCGTCTTCAAGGAAGTACAGGCGACCGTCGGTCAGTACGCCATCCACGTCGAATACCGCCAGCTTGATGTTCTTGCCGCGTTGCAGCAGATCCGTGCTCATTACATGACTCCCGCGCGCAGCAGGTCGGACAGGTTGAAGGCGCCGATCGGGCGATCGTCCTTGTCCACTACGACCAGTGCGTTGATTCGATTGTCTTCCATGATTTTCAGGGCTTCGGCCGCGAGCATTTCGGCGCGGGCGGTCTTGCCGTGAACGGTCATGACTTCATCGATGGTGGTGTGGTGAATGTCGATGGTGCGGTCCAGGGTGCGGCGCAGGTCGCCGTCGGTGAAGACCCCTGCCAGGCGGCCGTCGGCCTCGACAATGACGGTCATGCCCAGGCCCTTGCGGGTCATTTCCATCAGGGCGTCCTTGAGCAGCGTGCCACGCTGGACCTGCGGCAGCTGCTCGCCGGCATGCATGACGTTCTCGACTTTCAGCAGCAGGCGCCGGCCCAGCGCGCCGCCCGGATGGGAGAAGGCGAAGTCTTCGGCGGTGAAGCCGCGGGCTTCCAGCAGCGCCACGGCCAGGGCGTCGCCCATGACCAGGGCGGCGGTGGTCGAAGAGGTCGGGGCCAGGTTCAGCGGGCAGGCCTCTTGCTTGACCTGGACGTTGAGGTTGACCTCGGCGGCCTTGGCCAGCGCCGAATCAGGGTTGCCGGTGATGCTGATCAGCTGGATGCCCAGGCGCTTGATCAGCGGCAACAAGGTCACGATTTCATTGGTCGAGCCGGAGTTGGACAGGGCCAGGATCACGTCGTCCCGGGTAATCATGCCCATGTCGCCATGGCTGGCTTCGGCCGGATGGACAAAAAACGCGGTGGTGCCGGTGCTGGCCAGGGTGGCGGCGATCTTGTTGCCGATATGCCCGGACTTGCCCATGCCGACCACGACTACGCGGCCTTTGCTGGCCAGAATCATCTCGCAAGCGCGTACGAAATCTGCGTCGATATGTGGCAGCAAGCCTTGTACGGCTTCTATCTCGAGGCGGATGGTGCGTTGTGCCGATTGAATCAGGTCGCTGGATTGGCTCATGTCAGAAATCGTATAGCCTGATGAAAAGGCGGCGATTATAGCGGTAATGATCGATTCCCTCACGCAAGTTCGTCAGCCTTTGTCCTTCTATAGGCTGGAATTGTCCTGTAAAGCCCGTTTTAGCCTGTCGTGAACCTGAACGCGGATGGCTTCGGCCTTGGGGGCTCCGTATCAGCAGTGATATAGTTCGCCGCCAGTTCGGCCTGCCCTGGGTGCATGTACTCCCGGCAGGGAGCCAAGCGTCCGAGTGAGAGGCTGCATCGCAAGGAGTTTAGATGAGTGCCGATAACGCCTACGCGGTCGAGCTGAAGGGACTGTCCTTCAAGCGCGGTGCGCGCAGCATCTTCAATAATGTCGATATCCGTATTCCGCGGGGCAAGGTCACCGGCATCATGGGGCCTTCCGGTTGCGGCAAGACCACGCTCCTGCGGTTGATGGGCGCGCAATTGCGTCCCAGCAGCGGTGAAGTCTGGGTCAACGGCCAGAACCTGCCCAAATTGTCGCGCGGCGATCTGTTCGACGCCCGCAAGCAGATGGGCGTGCTGTTCCAGAGCGGCGCGCTGTTCACCGATCTCGATGTGTTCGAGAACGTCGCCTTTCCGCTGCGCGTTCATACCCAGCTGCCGGATGAAATGATCCGCGATATCGTCCTGCTCAAGTTGCAGGCGGTCGGGTTGCGCGGTGCCATCGACCTGATGCCCGACGAGCTGTCCGGCGGCATGAAGCGTCGTGTGGCCCTGGCCCGGGCCATCGCCCTGGACCCGCAGATCCTCATGTACGACGAGCCGTTCGTAGGCCAGGACCCCATCGCCATGGGCGTGCTGGTGCGCCTGATCCGTCTGCTCAACGATGCGCTGGGTATCACCAGTATCGTGGTTTCCCATGATCTGGCGGAAACCGCGAGCATCGCCGACTACATCTATGTGGTGGGCGATGGCCAGGTGCTGGGGCAGGGCACGCCCGACGAGTTGATGGATTCCGATAACCCGCGGATCCGCCAGTTCATGAAAGGCGATCCCGACGGTCCGGTACCCTTTCACTTTCCAGCGCCGGATTACCGCGCAGATCTTCTGGGGAAGCGCTGATGCGCAAAGTATCTTTATTGGAGCGAATTCGTCTGTTCGGTCACTCGGGCATCGACGTTCTCGCGGTGCTCGGGCGTTCGAGCCTGATGCTGTTTCATGTGTTGTTCGGTCGCGGCAGTATCGGCGGCAGCTTCGGCCTGTTGGTCAAGCAGTTGCATTCGGTGGGGGTGATGTCGCTGGTGATCATCGTGGTCTCCGGGATATTCATCGGCATGGTACTGGCGCTGCAGGGCTTCAATATCCTGTCCAGCTACGGTTCGGAGCAGGCGGTGGGGCAGATGGTCGCCCTGACCCTGCTGCGTGAACTGGGGCCGGTGGTCACGGCATTGCTCTTCGCGGGCCGGGCCGGCTCGGCGCTGACCGCGGAAATCGGCAACATGAAAGCCACCGAACAGCTCTCCAGCCTGGAGATGATCGGTGTCGACCCGCTCAAATACATTGTCGCGCCACGTCTGTGGGCCGGTTTCATTTCTCTGCCGTTGCTGGCGATTATCTTCAGCGTGGTGGGCATCTGGGGCGGTTCGTGGGTGGCCGTCGACTGGCTGGGGGTCTATGAAGGTTCCTACTGGTCGAACATGCAAAACAGCGTGACGTTCAATGAGGACGTGCTCAATGGCATCATCAAGAGCATCGTTTTCGCCTTTGTCGTGACCTGGATCGCCGTATTCCAAGGCTATGACTGCGAGCCCACTTCAGAGGGGATCAGTCGTGCCACTACCAAGACCGTTGTGTACGCCTCGTTGGCTGTACTCGGCCTGGACTTTATTCTGACCGCCTTGATGTTTGGAGATTTCTGATGCAAAACCGCACCCTGGAAATCGGTGTCGGCCTTTTCCTGCTGGCTGGCATCCTGGCTTTGCTGTTGCTTGCCTTGCGGGTCAGTGGCTTGTCCCCGACCTCGAGCACCGATACTTATAAACTTTACGCATATTTCGACAATATCGCCGGTTTGACGGTCAGAGCTAAGGTGACCATGGCCGGTGTGACCATCGGCAAGGTCACGGCTATCGATCTGGACCGCGACAGTTTCACCGGTCGGGTCACGCTGCAGTTGGAAAAGCGCGTAGATAACCTGCCGACCGACTCGACTGCATCTATCCTGACCGCTGGGCTGCTCGGCGAGAAATACATTGGTATCAGCGTCGGCGGCGAAGACACGTTGCTCAAGGATGGCGGGACCATCCACGACACCCAGTCTTCACTGGTGCTTGAGGACCTGATCGGTAAATTCCTGCTCAATACCGTTAGCAAAGACGCCAAATGAGGATTTTTTCATGATCTCTACCTTGCGACGTAGCCTGTTGGTATTACTGGCGGCATTGCCGTTGATGGCTCACGCCGTGGCGGCGCCTTCCGCGCATGATCTGGTACAGGACACCACCAACCGTCTGCTGGCCGACCTGGCCGCCAACAAAGAAAAGTACAAGCAGGACCCGCAAGACTTTTATGCGGCGCTGAACAGCATCGTGGGCCCGGTCGTGGATGCCGAAGGTATTTCCAAGAGCATCATGACGGTCAAGTACTCGCGCAAAGCCACGCCGGAACAGATGCGCACCTTTGAGGAAAACTTCAAGAAGGGCCTGTTCCAGTTCTATGGCAACGCCTTGCTGGAGTACAACAACCAGGGCATCGTCGTTGATCCTGCCAGGGACGAGTCGGGCGACCGTACCAGCGTCGGCATGACGGTCAAGGGCAGCAACGGCGCGATCTATCCTGTGTCGTACACGCTGGAGAAGATCAACGGCGAGTGGAAGCTGCGCAACGTGATCATCAATGGCATCAATATCGGCAAGCTGTTCCGCGATCAGTTCGCCGATGCCATGCAGCGCAACGGCAACGACCTGGACAAGACCATCAACAACTGGGCCGGCGAAGTGGCCAAGGCCAAGGAAGCGACCGAAAACTCGCCTGAGAAGGTCACGCAATGAGTGAGTCGGCCGTCCGTCTGGGTGAAGCCGGTGAATTGCTGATCAGCGGTGTGCTGGACTATCGCTCCGGCCCGGGCCTGCGCAAGCAGGGGCAGGCCCTGATCGCCTCGAGCACCGCGGCGGCGCTGGTGCTCGACTGTTCGGCGGTGGAGAAGTCCAGCAGCGTCGGCTTGTCGTTGCTGCTGGCCTTCATGCGCGATGCCGCGGCAGCCGGCAAGGCCGTCAGCATTCGTGCGTTGCCTGACGACATGCGCGAAATCGCCGAGGTTTCCGGTTTGACCGAGCTGCTGGCGCAGCCTTAGTAACCCATCGACAAGCAAGCCCCCCGTCAGAGTCCTGCTATGCGGGGTTCGCAGGCGCGGGGCTTTTTTGTATGATGTCCGACCCGCGCGCACAGGGCGCCGATTGAGGTTGAGCATGCAGGCCAACGAAGTGAAGAGCTTCCTTGAAGGAAAGCTGTCCGAGACTCTTTCATCCGTTCAGGTAGAAGTTGAGGGCGAAGGCTGCAACTTTCAGCTGAACGTGATCAGTGACGAACTGGTGGCCTTGAGTCCGGTCAAGCGTCAGCAGAGCATCTATGCCCATTTGAACCCGTGGATCGCCGATGGCAGCATCCATGCGGTCACTATGAAATTTTTCAGCAGCGCGGCCTGGGCCGAGCGCACCTGAGCCCAAGGGCGTCGAGATTCTTATGGATAAATTGATTATTACCGGCGGCGTTCGTCTTGATGGCGAGATCCGCATTTCCGGGGCAAAGAACTCTGCCCTGCCGATTCTGGCTGCAACCCTGCTGTGCGATGGCCCGGTCACGGTCGCCAACCTGCCGCACCTGCACGACATCACCACCATGATCGAGCTGTTCGGTCGCATGGGCATTGAGCCGGTGATCGACGAGAAGCTCAGCGTCGAAATCGACCCGCGCACCATCAAGACCCTGGTCGCGCCGTACGAGCTGGTCAAGACCATGCGTGCCTCGATCCTGGTGCTGGGCCCGATGGTTGCCCGTTTCGGCGAAGCCGAAGTCGCGCTGCCTGGCGGTTGCGCCATTGGTTCGCGTCCGGTCGACCTGCACATCCGTGGCCTCGAAGCCATGGGTGCGGTGATCGACGTCGAAGGCGGCTACATCAAGGCCAAGGCGCCTGAAGGCGGCCTGCGCGGTGCGCACTTCTTCTTCGATACCGTGAGTGTGACCGGTACCGAGAACATCATGATGGCCGCTGCCCTGGCCAAAGGCCGCAGCGTGCTGCAGAACGCCGCCCGTGAACCTGAAGTGGTCGACCTGGCGAACTTCCTCAACGCCATGGGCGCCAAGGTTTCCGGCGCCGGTACCGACACCATCACCATCGACGGTGTCGAGCGCCTGCACTCGGCGACCTACAAGGTCATGCCTGACCGTATCGAAACCGGCACCTACCTGGTCGCCGCCGCCGTGACCGGCGGTCGCGTGAAGGTCAAGGATACCGATCCGACCATCCTCGAAGCCGTCCTGGAAAAACTCAAGGAATCCGGCGCCGAAGTCACCACCGGCGAGGACTGGATCGAGCTGAACATGCACGGCAAGCGTCCGAAGGCGGTCAACGTGCGCACCGCGCCGTACCCGGCGTTCCCGACGGACATGCAGGCCCAGTTCATCTCGCTCAACGCCATTGCCGAAGGCACGGGCGCAGTGATCGAGACCATCTTCGAAAACCGCTTCATGCACGTCTACGAACTGCACCGCATGGGCGCGAAGATCCAGGTCGAAGGCAACACCGCCATCGTCACCGGCACCGAAATCCTCAAGGGTGCCCCTGTCATGGCCACCGACCTGCGGGCTTCGGCCAGCCTGGTGATCTCGGCCCTGATGGCCGAAGGCGACACCCTGATCGATCGCATCTACCACATCGACCGTGGTTACGAGTGCATCGAAGAGAAGCTGCAGATGCTCGGCGCCAAGATCCGCCGCGTACCGGGCTAGTTTGCGTGATGGGCACAGGGACGTGCCCCAAGGTTTCGTTCCAAGTCGAGCCTGTGTTCAGGCTCGATGCGTGTCTGGCGCTGTTTGCGACCGGGCATGAGTATCCTGATAAGGACTTACGTTTCCCATGTTGACCATCGCACTGTCCAAGGGCCGCATCCTTGATGACACCTTGCCGCTTCTGGCTGAAGCCGGCATCGTGCCCACCGAGAATCCGGACAAGAGCCGCAAGCTGATCATCCCCACGACCCAGGCCGACGTGCGCTTGCTGATCGTGCGCGCCACCGACGTGCCGACCTATGTCGAACATGGTGCCGCCGACCTCGGCGTCGCCGGTAAAGATGTGCTGATGGAATACGGCGGCCAGGGCCTGTACGAGCCGCTGGACTTGCAGATCGCCCAGTGCAAGCTGATGACCGCCGGTGCCATCGGCGCGGTCGAGCCCAAGGGCCGCCTGCGCGTCGCCACCAAGTTCGTCAACGTTGCCAAGCGTTACTACGCCGAGCAGGGTCGCCAGGTCGACATCATCAAGCTGTACGGCTCGATGGAGCTGGCGCCGCTGATCGGTCTGGCCGACAAGATCATCGACGTGGTCGACACCGGCAACACCCTGCGGGCCAACGGCCTGGAGCCCCAGGAGCTGATTTCCATGATCAGTTCCCGTCTGGTGGTCAACAAGGCCTCCATGAAAATGCAGCACGCCCGCATCCAGGCACTGATCGACACCCTGCGCAAAGCAGTGGAGTCGCGACACCGCGGTTGATTCACTCGCGCGGCGCGAGCCGCGCCCGTCTATCCGTGTCATAGCCAATTTTCTCAGGTGCCCGCGCGAATGGACTGGTAGCTTAGGGTGCCTGAGCATTAGCCATTCAATGAGGCCCTCGCTATGACCGCTCCCACTTCGATTCGCCGACTCAACGCTGCTGACCCGGATTTCGCGCATCATCTGGATCATCTGCTGAGCTGGGAAAGTGTGTCTGACGACTCGGTCAATCAGCGGGTGCTGGACATCATCAAGGCGGTGCGCGAGCGCGGCGACGCGGCGCTGGTGGAGTTCACCCAGCGTTTCGACGGCCTGCAAGTGGCGTCCATGGCCGACCTGATCCTGCCGCGCGAGCGCCTGGAACTGGCCCTGACCCGGATCACCGTGGCCCAGCGCGAAGCCCTGGAAAAAGCCGCGGCGCGGGTGCGCAGCTACCACGAAAAACAGAAACAGGACTCCTGGAGCTACACCGAAGCCGACGGCACGGTGCTGGGCCAGAAGGTCACGCCGCTGGATCGCGCCGGCCTGTATGTGCCGGGCGGCAAGGCGTCTTATCCATCCTCGGTGTTGATGAATGCCATCCCGGCCAAAGTGGCGGGCGTCACCGAAGTGGTGATGGTGGTGCCGACCCCGCGCGGCGAGGTTAACGAACTGGTGCTGGCCGCGGCCTGTATCGCTGGCGTCGACCGGGTGTTCACCATCGGTGGCGCCCAGGCCGTAGCCGCCCTGGCCTATGGCACCGAGAGCGTGCCGCAGGTGGACAAGGTGGTCGGCCCGGGCAACATCTATGTGGCCACCGCCAAGCGTCACGTATTCGGCCAGGTCGGCATCGACATGATCGCCGGTCCTTCGGAGATCCTGGTGGTGTGCGACGGCCAGACCGATCCGGACTGGATCGCCATGGACCTGTTCTCCCAGGCCGAGCACGACGAAGACGCCCAGGCGATCCTGGTCAGCCCGGACGCGGCGTTCCTCGATCAGGTCGCCGCCAGCATCGCCAAGCTGCTGCCGACCATGGAGCGCGCGGAAATCATCAACACGTCGATCAACGGCCGTGGCGCCCTGATCCAGGTGCGCGACATGCAACAGGCCATCGAAGTGGCCAACCGCATCGCTCCGGAGCACCTCGAACTGTCTGTCGCCGATCCGCAGGCCTGGTTGCCGCAGATCCGTCACGCCGGTGCGATCTTCATGGGGCGTCACACCTCCGAGGCCCTGGGCGACTACTGCGCGGGTCCGAACCACGTGTTGCCGACTTCCGGCACGGCGCGCTTCTCTTCGCCGCTGGGGGTGTATGACTTCCAGAAACGTTCGTCGATCATTTTCTGCTCGGAGCAGGGCGCTTCCGAACTGGGCAAGACCGCCTCGGTGCTGGCCCGTGGCGAGTCGCTGAGCGCCCACGCCCGCAGTGCGGAATACCGGATCATCGCTGACTAGGAACAGGGGCAATAAGCATGAGTAAATTCTGGAGTCCGTTCGTCAAGGGCTTGGTGCCCTATGTGCCGGGCGAACAGCCGAAGCTGACCAAGCTGGTCAAGCTCAACACCAACGAAAACCCTTACGGCCCTTCGCCCAAGGCGCTGGCCGCGATGCAGGGTGAACTGAACGATAACCTGCGCCTGTACCCCGACCCCAACAGCGACCTGCTCAAGCAGGCGGTGGCCCGGTATTACGGGGTACAGAGCAACCAGGTGTTCCTCGGCAACGGTTCCGACGAAGTGCTGGCGCACATCTTCCACGGCTTGTTGCAGCACGACCAGCCGCTGCTGTTCCCGGACATCAGCTACAGCTTCTATCCAGTGTATTGCGGCCTGTATGGCATCGACTTCGACGCGGTGCCGCTGGACGAGCAGTTCCAGATCCGCCCAGCCGATTACGCCAGGCCGAACGGCGGGATCATCTTCCCCAACCCGAACGCGCCGACCGGCTGCCTGCTGGCCCTGGAGGCCGTCGAGCAGATCCTCAAGGCCAGCCCGGATTCGGTCGTGGTGGTGGACGAGGCGTACATCGACTTCGGCGGTGAAACCGCCATCAGCCTGGTGGACCGTTATCCGAACCTGCTGGTGACCCAGACCCTGTCCAAGTCCCGTTCGCTGGCGGGCTTGCGGGTCGGCCTGGCGGTGGGGCACCCGGACCTGATCGAAGCGCTGGAGCGGATCAAGAACAGCTTCAACTCCTACCCGCTGGATCGCCTGGCGATCGTCGGCGCCGCGGCGGCATTCGAGGATCGCGAGTACTTCGCCAAGACCTGCCAGCTGGTGATCGATAGCCGCGAGCAGGTGGTGGCGCAGTTGCGTGCCAAGGGCTTTGAAGTGCTGCCGTCGGCCGCCAACTTCATTTTCGCCCGTCATCCGCAACACGATGCGGCGGGCCTGGCGGCCAAGCTGCGGGAGCAGGGGGTGATTGTCCGGCACTTCAAGCAGGAGCGGATTGCCCAGTTCCTGCGGATCAGTATCGGCACGCCGGAGCAGAACCAGGCCCTGATCGACGGCCTGGGCGAGCTGTAAGCCCTATCGCCAGCCAGCTCTCTCCCGTTGGAGCGAGCTGGCTGGCGATGCTTTTACTCTTTTTCCTTGACCGGCGCCGGTGGCGGGCGCAGGCCGATTTCGGCGGTGAGCTTGAGCTCCTTGCCGTTGCGCATCACCTGGATGCTGACCTTGTCGCTGGGTTTGATCCGCGCCACCTGGTTCATCGAGCGACGGCCATCGCCGGCCGGTTCGCCATCGATGCTGAGAATCACGTCACCCAACTGCATGCCGGCCTTTTGCGCCGGACCGTCGCGGAAAATCCCCGCCACCACGATGCCCGGACGCCCGGACAAGCCGAACGATTCGGCCAGTTCCTGGGTCAGCGGCTGCACCTCGATGCCCAGCCAGCCACGAATCACCTGGCCGTGCTCGATGATCGACTTCATCACCTCCATGGCCAGCTTGATCGGGATGGCGAAGCCAATGCCCTGGGAGCCGCCGGACTTGGAGAAGATCGCCGTGTTGATCCCGGTCAGGTTGCCGTTGGCATCCACCAGCGCGCCGCCGGAGTTGCCCGGGTTGATCGCCGCGTCGGTCTGGATGAAGTCTTCGTAGTTGTTCAGGCCCAGCTGATTGCGTCCGGTGGCGCTGATGATGCCCATGGTCACGGTCTGGCCGACCCCGAACGGGTTGCCGATGGCCAGGGTCACGTCACCGATGCGGATGCTGTCGGAGCGCCCGACGGTGATCGAGGGCAGGTTCTTCAGGTCGATCTTGAGGACCGCCAGGTCGGTTTCCGGGTCGCTGCCGATTACGTGGGCCAGGGTTTCACGACCGTCCTTGAGCGCCACCACAATCTGCTCGGCGCCGGAGGTCACGTGGTTGTTGGTCAGCAGATAACCTTCGGGGCTCATGATCACCCCGGAACCCAGGCTCGACTCCATGCGCTGCTGCTTGGGCAGGTTGTCACCGAAGAAGCGGCGGAACTGCGGGTCCTCGAACAACGGGTGCGCCGGTTTGTTGATGACCTTGGTGGTGTACAGGTTGACCACCGCCGGCGCGGCGATTGCCACGGCATCGGCATAGGACACCGGGCCTTGTCGAAGCGCCTTGGTTTGCGGGGCTTGCTGCAGGTTGACGTCCAGGCTGGGCAGGCCGACCCATTGCGGGTAACGCTGAATTATCAGCAACGCGATAAGCACGCCGGCCAACAGCGGCCAGCCAAAAAAACGCAGAGCCTTGAGCATTGAGCAAGTCCTGAGAGGTTGCAGGCCGCCCGGGACGGCCCATAATGTCGCGCATTATACGAGGCCGCGCGCGCCTCTGAACGGGATATTTAGGAGTCTTTTATGGCCGTTGCCCTGAGCACTCTGGTAGAGGAGGCGGACCGCTACCTGGGCAGTTCGCGAATTGCCGATTACTGCCCCAATGGCCTGCAGGTCGAAGGTCGTCCACAGGTACTGCGTATCGTCAGCGGCGTCACGGCCAGCCAGGCATTGCTCGATGCCGCGGTGGAGGCCAATGCCGATCTGGTGCTGGTGCATCACGGCTATTTCTGGAAAGGCGAGAACCCTTGCATCACCGGCATGAAGCAGCGTCGGCTGAAAACCCTGCTCAAGCACGATATCAGCCTGCTGGCTTATCACCTGCCGCTGGACCTGCACCCGGACGTCGGCAACAACGTGCAACTGGCGCGGCAACTGGATATTACTGTGGAAGGCCCGCTGGACCCGGACAACCTGAAGATCGTCGGGCTGGTCGGTTCCCTTGCCGAGCCCATGACCGCGCGGGACTTCGCGCGCAAGGTCCAGGAGGTGATGGGGCGCGAGCCGCTGGTGGTCGAAGGCAGCAAGATGATCCGGCGTGTCGGCTGGTGCACCGGTGGCGGCCAGGGCTACATCGACCAGGCGGTGCTGGCCGGCGTCGATCTGTACCTGAGCGGCGAGGCCTCGGAGCAGACCTTCCACAGCGCCCGGGAAAACGACATCAGTTTTATCGCCGCCGGTCACCACGCCACCGAGCGTTACGGCGTGCAGGCGCTGGGGGATTACCTGGCCCGCCGCTTCGCCCTCGAGCACTTGTTCATCGACTGCCCGAACCCTATATAAAGCCTTGTCCTGTAGCCGCTGCCGCAGGCTGCAACAAAGCCCCCAGGGCCTTCAGAGCACGCCTGCGGCAGCGGCTACAGAGAGGCGTAAACACAGCAAACAGGCGGGTATATTCATATACCGTTTCGATCTAGCTGGCGTCCTGATTAGAAGAGGTCGCTGTGCTAGCATGCCCCGCTCGAACACGGCCCGCAGGCCGTCCATAAGAAAGCTTTCGTGAGTAGCCATGGTCGACAAACTGACGCATCTGAAACAGCTGGAGGCGGAAAGCATCCACATCATCCGCGAGGTGGCCGCCGAGTTCGACAACCCGGTGATGCTGTACTCCATCGGTAAAGACTCCGCCGTGATGCTGCACCTGGCGCGCAAGGCGTTCTTCCCGGGCAAGCTGCCGTTTCCGGTGATGCACGTCGACACCCAGTGGAAATTCCAGGAGATGTACAAGTTCCGCGATCGCATGGTCGAGGAGCTGGGCCTGGAACTGATCACCCACGTCAACCCGGAAGGCGTTGCGCAGGGCATCAACCCCTTCACCCACGGCAGTGCCAAGCACACCGACATCATGAAAACCGAGGGCCTCAAGCAGGCGCTGGACAAGTACGGTTTCGATGCGGCGTTCGGCGGTGCCCGGCGTGACGAAGAGAAGTCCCGCGCCAAGGAGCGCGTGTACTCGTTCCGCGACAGCAAGCATCGCTGGGACCCGAAGAACCAGCGCCCCGAGCTGTGGAACGTCTACAACGGCAAGGTCAACAAGGGCGAGTCGATCCGCGTCTTCCCGCTGTCGAACTGGACCGAGCTGGACATCTGGCAATACATCTACCTCGAAGGCATCCCGATCGTGCCGCTGTACTTCGCCGCCGAGCGCGAAGTGATCGAGAAGAACGGCACCCTGATCATGATCGACGACGAGCGCATCCTCGAGCACCTCTCCGACGAGGAGAAGGCCCGCATCGTCAAGAAGAAGGTGCGTTTCCGTACCCTTGGCTGCTACCCGTTGACGGGCGCGGTGGAGTCCGAGGCCGAAAGCCTGACGGACATCATTCAGGAAATGCTCCTGACGCGAACTTCCGAGCGCCAGGGCCGGGTCATCGATCACGATGGCGCCGGTTCCATGGAAGACAAGAAACGTCAGGGCTATTTCTAAGTAGGGTCTAACATGTCGCATCAATCCGAATTGATCAGCGAGGATATCCTCGCCTACCTGGCCCAGCACGAACGCAAAGAACTGCTGCGCTTCCTGACTTGCGGTAACGTCGACGACGGCAAGAGCACCCTGATCGGGCGCCTGCTGCACGACTCGAAGATGATCTACGAAGACCATCTGGAAGCCATTACCCGCGACTCGAAAAAAGTCGGCACCACCGGTGACGACATCGACCTGGCGTTGCTGGTCGACGGCCTGCAGGCCGAGCGTGAGCAGGGCATCACCATCGATGTCGCCTACCGCTATTTCTCCACCGCCAAGCGCAAATTCATCATCGCCGACACCCCCGGCCATGAGCAGTACACCCGCAACATGGCCACCGGTGCTTCCACCTGTGACCTGGCGATCATCCTGGTGGATGCCCGCTACGGCGTGCAGACCCAGACCCGTCGCCACAGCTTCATCGCTTCCCTGCTGGGCATCAAGCACATAGTCGTGGCCATCAACAAGATGGACCTCAAGGACTTCGACCAGGGCGTGTTTGAGTCGATCAAGGCCGACTACCTGAAGTTCGCCGAAGGCTTGAAGATGAAGCCCACCAGCCTGCACTTCGTGCCGATGTCGGCCCTCAAGGGCGACAACGTGGTGAACAAGTCCGAGCGCTCGCCGTGGTACACCGGCCAGTCGCTGATGGAAATCCTCGAGACCGTGGAAGTGGCGGGCGATCGCAACTTCACCGACCTGCGTTTCCCGGTGCAGTACGTCAACCGTCCGAACCTGAACTTCCGTGGTTTCGCCGGGACCCTGGCCAGCGGCATCGTGCACAAGGGCGACGAAGTCGTGGTGCTGCCGTCGGGCAAGAGCAGCCGAGTGAAATCCATCGTCACCTTCGAAGGCGAGCTGGAGCATGCTGGCCCGGGCCAGGCCGTGACCCTGACCATGGAAGACGAGATCGACATCTCCCGTGGCGACCTGCTGGTGCATGCCGACAACGTACCGCCGGTGACCGACAGCTTCGAAGCCATGCTGGTATGGATGGCCGAAGAGCCGATGCTGCCGGGCAAGAAATACGACATCAAGCGCGCCACCAGTTACGTGCCGGGCTCCATCGCCAGCATCGTCAACAGAGTCGACGTGAACACCCTTGAAGAAGGTCCGGCCAGCGCTCTGCAGCTGAACGAGATCGGCAAGGTCAAGATCGCCCTCGATGCGCCGATCGCCCTCGACGGTTACGACAGCAACCGCACCACCGGTGCCTTCATCGTCATCGACCGCTTGACCAACGGCACCGTCGGCGCCGGCATGATCGTCGCCCAGCCTGTGGTGCATGGCAGCGCCACGCACCATGGCAAGCTGGCCCATGTCGCCACCGAGGAGCGCGCCCAGCGCTTCGGCCAGCAACCGGCCACCGTGCTGTTCAGCGGCCTGTCCGGCGCCGGCAAGAGCACCCTGGCCTATGCGGTCGAGCGCAAGCTGTTCGACATGGGTCGTGCGGTGTTCGTCCTCGACGGCCAGAACCTGCGTCACGACCTGAACAAGGGCCTGCCCCAGGATCGCGCCGGGCGCACCGAGAACTGGCGGCGTGCCGCACACGTGGCGCGTCAGTTCAACGAAGCCGGCCTGCTGACCCTGGCGGCATTCGTCGCACCGAGTGCGGAAGGTCGTGAACAGGCCAGGGAGCTGATCGGCAAGGAGCGTCTGCTGACGGTCTACGTCCAGGCTTCGCCGGCGGTCTGCGCCGAGCGTGATCCGCAGGGCCTGTACGCCGCGGGTGGGGATAACATCCCGGGCGAGTCCTTCCCGTACGACGTGCCGCTGGATGCCGATCTGGTGATCGACACCCAGTCCGTGTCGCTGGAAGAAGGCGTCAAGCAAGTGCTGGAACTGCTGCGCAAGCGCGGCGCGATCTAAGCCTTAGCGTCCAATAAAAAGCCCGCCGTCGAGTGATCGACGGCGGGCTTTTTTGTGGCCTTGAGAAGGCTATCGCGGGCAAGCCTCGCTCCTGCACAGGAGCAACACGCTCGCTTCTGTAGGAGCGAGGCTTGCCCGCGATGAGGCCCTTACAGGCGCTTCATTACTTCCCCGGATACTCCCGATGCATCTGCTCCAGCAGCGCATCCTTGTTCTGCCACAGCTGGTTGATCCAGCCCTGGAACTCCAGGCGGTACACGCCATCCTGGTCGTAGTTCTTGCCGATGAACTGCGGTGGAATCGGCAGCTCCTCGAAATGCACCACCACTTCATTGACCTTGCCGCACAACAGGTCCCAGTAACCCGGCTGGCCCGCCGGGTAGTGGATGGTGACGTTGACGATGGACTCCAGTTGCTCGCCCATGGCGTCCAGCACGAAGGCAATGCCGCCGGCCTTGGGCTTGAGCAGGTGGCGGAACGGCGAGGCCTGTTGCGCATGCTTGGCCTTGGTGAAGCGTGTGCCTTCGACGAAGTTGAAGATGCCCACCGGGTTGTCGCGGAACTTCGCGCAGGTCTTGCGGGTGGTCTCCAGGTCCTTGCCCTTTTTCTCCGGGTGTTTTTCCAGGTAGGCCTTGGAGTAGCGCTTCATGAACGGGAAGCCCAGGGCCCACCAGGCGAGGCCAATCACCGGGACCCAGATCAGTTCCTGCTTGAGGAAGAACTTCAGCGGGCGGATACGCCGGTTGAGCACGTACTGCAGGACCATGATGTCGACCCAGCTCTGGTGGTTGCTGGTGATCAGGTACGAGTGCCGGTAGTCCAGGCCGTCGAGCCCGCTGAGGTGCCAGCGGGTGTGCCCGAGCAGGTTCATCCAGGCCTTGTTGTTGCTGATCCAGGCTTCATGGATGTGGCTCATCAGCCAGTCGGTGAAGCGCTGGGCCGCCGGGAAAGGCAGCAGCAACTTGAAGATCGCCACCACGAACAACGGTGTACAGCAGACGATGGTGTTGAGCGCCAACAACAGCGAGGCGATCACGCCTCGCAGCGGTGCAGGTAGAAAATCCAGCATTTACACATCCAGAGGTCGGTTGGCGGCTTGAATCGCGGTCAGGGCAATGGTGTAGACGATGTCGTCGACCTGGGCGCCACGGGGCAGGTCGTTCACCGGCTTGCGCAGGCCTTGCAGCATCGGCCCGAGGCTGACGCAGTCGGCGCTGCGCTGCACGGCCTTATGGGTGGTGTTGCCGGTGTTCAGGTCGGGGAACACGAACACCGTGGCCTTGCCGGCGACCTGGCTGTTGGGTGCCAGTTGCTGGGCCACGGCTTCGTTGGCCGCGGCGTCGTATTGCAACGGGCCGTCGATCAGCAGCGAGTTCTGGGCTTCATGGGCCAGCAGGGTGGCTTCGCGGACTTTCTCCACTTCTTCACCGCTGGCCGACTCGCCGCTGGAGTAACTGATCATCGCCACCCGCGGGGTGATGCCGAACGCGGCCGCCGAGTCGGCGCTTTGCAGGGCGATCTCGGCCAGTTCGCTGGCGCTCGGGTGCGGGTTCATCACGCAGTCGCCGTAGACCAGCACCTGCTCGGGGAACAGCATGAAAAACACCGACGACACCAGGGTGCAGCCCGGCGCGGTCTTGATCAGTTGCAGGGCCGGGCGGATGGTATTGGCGGTGGAGTGGATCAGCCCTGACACCAGGCCATCGACCTCGTCCAGGGCCAGCATCATGGTGCCGATCACCACCGGGTCTTCCAGTTGCTGTTCGGCCATCGGCGCGTTGAGGCTCTTGCTCTTGCGCAGCGCCACCATCGGCTCGACGTAGCGTTCGCGGATCTGGTCCGGGTCGATGACTTCCAGGCCAGGCGGCAACTCGATGCCCTGGGCCCGGGCGACCGCCTCGACATCCGCCGGCTTGGCCAGAAGCACGCAACGGGCGATGCCGCGCGCCTGGCAGATCGCCGCGGCCTGCACGGTCAGCGGTTCGCTGCCTTCGGGCAGGACGATGCGCTTGTTGGCTTCCTGGGCGCGCTGGATCAACTGGTAGCGGAACACCGCTGGCGACAGGCGCATTTCCCGCGGCGTGCCGCAACGCTGGTGCAGCCACTTGGCGTCCAGGTGGCTGGCGACGAAGTCGGTGATGATCTCCGCGCGCTCGCGGTCATCGATGGGGATTTCCTTGTTCAGGCTGTTCAGCTGGTTGGCGGTGTCGTAGGAGCCGGTGCTCACCGACAGCACCGGCAGGCCGGCATTCAGGGCGCCACGGCACAGGTCCATGATCCGCGGGTCGGGCAGGGTGTCGCTGGTCAGCAGTAACCCGGCCAGGGGCACGCCGTTGATCGCCGCCAGGCTCACGGCGAGGATGATGTCGTCGCGATCGCCGGGCGTCACCACCAGCACGCCGGGCTTGAGCAGTTCCACGGTGTTACGCATGGTGCGCGCGCAGATGATGATCTTGGTCATGCGCCGGCTTTCGTAGTCGCCGGCGTTGAGCACCTGGGCGCCCATCAGGTCGGCGACGTCGCGGGTGCGCGGTGCGTTCAGTTCCGGCTGGAAGGGGATGCAGCCGAGCAGGCGGAAGTCGCCGCTGCGCAGCAGGGGCGAGTGCTCTTTCAGACGGGCGGAAAAGGCCTCCATGCTTTCGTCGGTATGCACCTTGTTGAGGATCACCCCCAGCACTTTCGGGTCGCGCGGGCCGCCGAACAGTTGCGCCTGCAACTCCACGCGGCCGGACAGCTCGGTGAGCACTTCGTTTTCCGGGGCGGACACCAGGATCACCTCGGCATCCAGGCTTTTCGCCAGGTGCAGGTTGACCCGTGCGGCATAGCTGGCGCTACGGGTCGGCACCATGCCTTCGACCACCAGCACGTCCTTGCCGACGGCCGCCTGCTGGTACAGGGTGATGATTTCTTCCAGCAACTCGTCCAACTGGCCGTCGCCGAGCATTCGTTCGACATGGGCCAGGCCCAGCGGCTGCGGCGGTTTCAGACCGTGGGTGCGGGCCACCAGCTCGGTCGAGCGCTCAGGGCCGGTATCGCCTGGGTGCGGCTGGGCAATGGGTTTGAAGAAGCCGACCTTGAGGCCGGCCCGTTCCAGGGTACGCACCAGCCCGAGGCTGATGGAGGTCAGACCCACGCCAAAATCGGTGGGTGCGATAAAAAAAGTTTGCATGCGGATTCTCGAAGGGTGCATGGCAACGGTGAGTCGCTTATGTGTACTGCTCTACCGGAAATTCAGGCGCCAAGGTTAGCGCTAACCGAGCCTTGTGCGCACCAACCGCAGGCAAAGGGCTGGCCTATTTTTTCCAGGCGTTTGTGCGGATCCAGGATCCAGGCCCGTGATTGCCAGGGCGGCTGGTGGCGCAGGTGCTGGGTATGGCCACAGGACAGCTCGACGACCCAGTGGCCGTCTTCATCCTGATGAAAGCCGACGATCGTCGAGCCTGGCGCCGCGTTCCGTTTGTCCGGGTTCCGTTCGCTTTCGGGCGATTGCTTCGCTAAACTTGGACGTTCTTCATTCTTATGCAAAAGGTCTCGCCCCATGCTGATCGCCGCCAATAAGGCTGTCTCCATCGACTATACCCTCACCAACGACGCTGGTGAGGTCATCGACAGCTCTGCCGGCGGCGCCCCGCTGGTCTACCTGCATGGCGCAGGAAACATCATTCCAGGCTTGGAAAAGGCCCTGGAAGGCAAGAACGTCGGCGACGAGCTGAGCGTTGCCGTTGAGCCGGAAGATGCCTACGGCGAATACGCCGCCGAACTGGTCAGCACCCTGAGCCGCAGCATGTTCGAAGGCGTCGACGAACTGGAAGTGGGCATGCAGTTCCACGCTTCCGCTCCGGACGGCCAGATGCAGATCGTCACCATCCGCGACCTGGACGGCGACGACGTGACCGTCGACGGCAACCACCCGCTGGCCGGCCAGCGCCTGAACTTCAAGGTCAAGGTTGTCGACATCCGTGACGCCAGCCAGGAAGAAATCGCCCATGGTCACGTCCATGGCGAAGGTGGCCATCACCACTGATTTCTGCGCTAAGCTCAAATCTGACTGGAGAGGCGCCCGAGGGCGCCTTTTTAGTCGGCGGCTTTTATCGCCGGACAACAGGCGGTACTGTCGAGTGGCTGTTTTCTGCAAGAACACGGGAATTTGGAGTTCGTCATGAGTGCTTTTCACGACCTTAAATTGAAAGCCCTGGATGGTCAGGAGCTACCGCTCGCGCCTTTCAAGGGGCACGTCGTGCTGGTGGTCAACGTCGCCTCCAAGTGTGGTCTGACACCACAATACGCGGCGCTGGAG
Organism: Pseudomonas sp. B3G-3; assembly: GCF_028640915.1. Classification (NCBI taxonomy): domain Bacteria; kingdom Pseudomonadati; phylum Pseudomonadota; class Gammaproteobacteria; order Pseudomonadales; family Pseudomonadaceae; genus Pseudomonas; species Pseudomonas sp. B3G-3. Next base: position 95,298 of record NZ_JAQZAB010000061.1, read on the forward strand.
AACCTCTACCAGCAATACAAAGGCCAGGGGTTCAGCGTGCTGGGCCTGCCGTGCAATCAGTTCGCCGGGCAGGAGCCGGGCTCCGAGCAGGAGATCCAGGAGTTCTGCAGCCTCAACTACGGGGTGACCTTTCCGTTGAGCAGCAAGCTGGAGGTCAACGGTCCGGAGCGCCATCAGTTGTACCGTCTGCTGGCGGGCGAAGGGGCGGAATTCCCGGGCGACATCACCTGGAACTTCGAGAAGTTCCTGCTGGGCAAGGACGGTCGCGTCCTGGCGCGTTTCTCCCCACGTACCGCACCCGATGATCCGACCGTGGTCCAGGCCATCGAAAAAGCCTTGAGCTGAATCTGCACGCCGGGCCCCGCTGCCCGGCCGGTTTTACCGCGCGTTCGCGCATCCCTCGCTTCTCTGCGCTTTGGCACCTTAATCACCCCGGTCAATAGTGCTGGGCGTTGCCTGGGGTACGGAATATTATCGCCATCATAAGGCCGTCGGCGTACCCGCCCGACCTGCCGCTTCCTGCGATTCAGACCCTCAGCCCTGGAGTACAGCATGCCCGTTCAAGCCTTGTTCAAACCCTTTCAGCTGGGTGCCCTGGAGCTGTCGAGCCGTGTGGTGATGGCGCCGATGACTCGTTCGTTTTCCCCGGGTGGCGTGCCGAACTCGAAAGTCATCGAGTACTACCGTCGTCGCGCCGCGGCCGGGGTCGGCCTGATCATCACCGAAGGCACCACGGTCGGGCACAAGGCCTCCAACGGTTATCCGAACGTGCCGCGCTTTTATGGCGAAGCGGCCCTGGCCGGCTGGAAGAAGGTGGTGGACGCGGTGCATGCCGAAGGCGGCAAGATCGTTCCGCAGCTGTGGCATGTGGGCAACGTGCGCCGCCTGGGCACCGAGCCGGATGCCAGCGTGCCGGGTTACGGCCCGTCGGAAAAACTCAAGGACGGCCAGGTGGTGGTCCACGGCATGACCCAGGACGATATCCGTGAAGTGATCGCCGCCTTCGCCCAGGCCGCCAAGGATGCCCAGAGCATCGGCATGGACGGCGTGGAGATCCATGGCGCCCACGGCTACCTGATCGACCAGTTCTTCTGGGACGGCAGCAACCAGCGCACTGACGAATACGGTGGCGACCTGGCCCAGCGCTCGCGGTTTGCCATCGAACTGATCCAGGCCGTGCGCGCCGCGGTGGGCCCTGGCTTCCCGATCATCTTCCGCTTCTCGCAATGGAAGCAGCAGGACTACAGCGCCCGCCTGGTACAAACCCCCGAGGCCCTGGGTGAGTTCCTCAAGCCGCTGGCGGAGGCCGGTGTGGATATCTTCCACTGCTCCACCCGGCGTTTCTGGGAGCCGGAGTTCGAAGGATCCGAGCTGAACCTGGCCGGCTGGACCCGCCAGCTCACCGGCAAGCCGACCATCACCGTGGGCAGCGTCGGCCTCGACGGCGAGTTCCTGCAGTTCATGGTCAACACCGACAAGGTGGCGCAGCCGGCAAGCCTGGAAAAGCTCCTGGAGCGCCTGAACAATGATGAGTTCGATCTGGTGGCGGTAGGGCGCGCATTGCTGGTGGACCCGGACTGGGCGCAGAAGGTGCGTGACGGCCGCGAGCAGGACATCCTGCCGTTCAGCCGTGAGGCGTTGATGACGCTGGTCTGAGCGCAGCGCCTGGAAAGGCTATCGCGGGCAAGTCGGATCGCCTCCCGCTCGCTCCTGTACGAACGGTGATTCTGTAGGAGCGAGGCTTGCCCGCGATGCTTTTTAATCTAGGGCAACAACCGCCCCTCAGGCACCAGCACTTCTTCCGTACAGACGCCCCGCAGCTGGGTTTCAAACTGTTCGATGATCGCCGCCCAGCCCTGACGGCTGGCGTGCTGGCGGGCATTGAGGCGTACCCGGCGCAAGGTCTCGCGCTCCTCCAGCAGCCAACTGGCCGCATCACAGAACGCAGATTCGTCCCCGGGCATTGCCAGCACGCCGTTGTAGCCATGGCGAATATGCTGGGCCGCCGCGGCCTGGTCGTAAGCCACTACGGCCAGCCCCGAGGCCAGGGCCTCGAGCACCACGTTGCCGAAGGTTTCGGTCAGGCTCGGGAACAGAAACAGATCCCCCGAGGCATAGTGACTGGCCAGTATTTCACCGCGCTGCGAGCCGCAAAACACTGCGTCCGGCAACTCCTTCTGCAGCACCGCGCGTTGCGGGCCATCGCCCACCACGATCAACTTCATGGACTGCTGTGGATAAGTCTCCTGCAGCTGGGCGAAGCAGCGCTTGAGCAGGCCCAGGTTCTTCTCCGGCGCCAGGCGGCCGACATGGATCACCGCGATATCGTCGCTGCCCAGGCCCCAGCTTTCGCGCAGCTTGTTGAGGCGTTTGGCTGGGTGGAACAGTTGGCTGTCGACCCCGCGGGACAGCAGTGCCAGGCGTTCGAAGTTACGCCGCTCCAGTTCCAGGCGTTGGCTGGCGCTGGGCACCAGGGTCAGCTTGGAGCGGTTGTGGAACCAGCGCAGGTAGTGGGTCAGCAGGCGCGTCAGCAAACCCAGGCCGTACTGGCTGGAGTACTGCTGGAAGTTGGTGTGGAAACCGCTGACCACGGAAATCCCCAGGCGCCGCGCCGCTCGTAGCGCGGACAGGCCCAGCGGGCCTTCGGTGGCGATGTACAGCACATCCGGGCGATGGCGTTTCCAGCGCCGCAACAACTTGTGCATCGACGACTGGCCCCATTGCAGCCCCGGATAGCCTGGCAGCGGCCAGCCACGGCACAGCAGCAGACCGTCGTCGCTGACCCGGCTCTGATCGCTGCCCTGGCGCGGGCGGATCAGTTCCACCTGGTGGCCACGGGCGCGCAATCCATCGCACAAGCGGCCAAGGGTATTGGCCACGCCATTGATTTCCGGTGGGAAGGTTTCGGTGATCAGAGTGATATGCAGAGCTGTCGTCATGACCTCAGTGTCAGCCGAGGCCATGTCGTCATTGTGACGTTGCGATGATGGATTTATGACCTGCTCAGCGTTGCTGGACCACCAGGTTTTCCGCGCCGCGCTCACGCACCCAGAACAGCGTCGCCCCGGCCACCGCCGCCGGCATCATCAGGATGTTGACCACCGGGATCAGCAGCACCAGGTAGACGATCCCGCCAAAGCTCATGCTCTGCCAGCGCTTTTCCCGCAGCCAGGCGAGCATCTCGTTCCAGCCCAGCTTGTGGTTGTCCGCCGGGTAGTCGATGTACTGGATCGCCATCATCCACACGCCGAACAGCAGCCACAGCGGCGCGGCCACCAGGTTCACCACCGGAATGAAGGACAGGATGAACAGGCCGATGGCCCGCGGCAGGAAATAGCCCAGCTTGCGCATTTCCCGGGCCAGGGTGCGCGGGATCATGGCCAGCAGTTCGGCCCAACTGAAGGGCGGGAAATTGTCGGTGCCGCGGACCACCACTTCGACTTTCTCCGCGAGAAAACCGTTGAAGGGCGCGGCGATCACGTTGGCCAGCATGGTGAAGGTGAAAAACACCATCAGCAGCACCAGCACCACGAACAGCGGCCAGAGGATGTAGCTGAGAAAGCTCAGCCAGTCCGGCAAAGAAGGCATCAGGGTGTCGACCCACAGGCTGAACTGGTGGCCGGCGAAATAGATCAATCCGACGAACAGCACCAGGTTGATGGCCAGGGGCAAAAGGACGAACAGACGCAGGCCGGGGCTGAGCACCAGCTTGAGGCCTTCGCGCAGGTATTGCGGGCCGGACAGAACGGGGGCGGGCATAGGGAGCTCCGTGCAAGGGGAAAACGCGCCGACCTTACCGGCTTTGCCCCACCGGCGAAAGCGCGGTCGCAAGGTCGACATCAACTGTAACAAAGGCGCCGGTAAATACACCGATACCGGATAGAGACCTCCTATGAGCTGGATTGTTAAACCGTATTTCCTTAATCTTCGCCCCCTCTATACGCTGCACCCATTATTTTCGGACGGGCGAACCTGAAGCCTTCCCCAAGTGCTTTCGCCGTCCTTTTTTATTCCAGCCGGCAATCCGGCGTTCCGCGCCAGAGATCCGGGCCGGTCGATAGGAGTGAGTCATGTCTGATGTACGTCATTCGCGTGTGATTATTCTCGGTTCCGGCCCTGCCGGTTACAGCGCCGCGGTCTATGCCGCCCGCGCCAACCTGAAGCCGCTGTTGATTACCGGCATGCAGGCCGGCGGTCAGCTGACCACCACCACCGAAGTCGACAACTGGCCGGGCGACGTCCACGGCCTGACCGGCCCGGCGCTGATGGAGCGCATGCGTGAACACGCCGAGCGTTTCGAAACCGAAATCGTCTTCGATCACATCAATGCCGTGGACTTCGCCGCCAAGCCTTACACCCTGACCGGCGACAGCGCGACCTACACCTGCGACGCCCTGATCATCGCCACCGGCGCCAGCGCCCGTTACCTGGGCCTGCCTTCGGAAGAAGCCTTCATGGGCAAAGGTGTGTCGGCCTGCGCGACCTGCGACGGTTTCTTCTATCGCAACAAGCCAGTGGCCGTGGTCGGTGGCGGCAACACCGCTGTCGAAGAAGCCCTGTACCTGGCCAACATCGCCAGCAAGGTCACCCTGATCCACCGTCGCGATACCTTCCGCGCCGAGAAGATCCTGATCGACAAGCTCAATGCCCGGGTTGCCGAAGGCAAGATCGAGCTCAAGCTGAACGCGAACCTGGACGAAGTGCTGGGCGACAACATGGGTGTCACCGGTGCGCGCCTGAAGAACAACGACGGCAGCTTCGACGAGATCAAGGTCGACGGCGTGTTCATCGCCATCGGCCACACCCCGAACACTTCGCTGTTCGAAGGCCAGCTGGAACTCAAGGATGGCTACCTGGTGGTGCAGGGCGGCCGTGAAGGCAACGCCACCGCGACCAGCATCGAAGGCATCTTCGCCGCCGGTGACGTGGCCGACCACGTGTACCGCCAGGCCATCACCTCGGCCGGCGCCGGCTGCATGGCTGCGCTGGACACCGAGCGCTACCTGGACGGCCTGCAGAACGCTTCGTTCTGAGACCGTTGAAATGAAAAAACCGGCCCAGGCCGGTTTTTTTGTATCTGTTGCTTCTATAGGAGCGAGCGGGCGGCGATCCGACTTGCCCGCGATCCAGACAACGCGGTGCTTCAGATAGACCGCATGGTGATCATCGCGGGCAAGCCTCGCTCCTACAGAGATCAGCGGCGCTTGAGTGGCTGCTGCGCGAACTTCACACCCGCCAGGCCATGGGCGATCAGCGCGCGGATATTGCCGTGGTCGCTGCCTTCAGGGGTGGCCAGCACCGAGCGGTAATGCTCGCCGAACGCCAGCAGCGCTTCTTCGTCGCTCAAGCCTTCCAGCAGGGCCAGGCCCAGGGTCTTGCACGAACCTTCGTTCTGCCCGGCGGCGTTCTCCACGCCGCCGTTGTCGAAGGCCTGTGGCTGGTAGTCGTAGCCAGCGGCGATAAAGGCCAGGGTGTCGGCGAAGACGTGCTCGCCGCTCTTGAGGCTGGCGCGCAGGGTGTTCAGGTCAGTCATGGGGTTTTCCTTTGGCGAACGCCGCTTGCTGCTCGGCGCTGGCTTCTTTCTGGTAGAGAGTCTTCCACTCGGCGTAGGGCATGCCATACACCACTTCACGGGCGTCATCGAGGCTGACCTCGATCTGGCGCTCGTCGGCCTCGGCCTTGTACCACTTGGACAGGCAGTTGCGGCAGAAGCCGGCGAGGTTCATCAGGTCGATGTTCTGCACGTCCTTGCGGCTGTCCAGGTGCGCGACCAGGCGGCGGAAGGCGGCGGCTTCGAGTTCCAGGCGTTGTTGCTCGGTCATGTTCGGCTCTGTGCGATCAAATGTGGCGCGGATGATATCAGCGGCTGGCCGCGAGGGTGATCGACACCGACTCGGCGAAACGCAGGGCGTGGGGTTTGTCGACCTCGACCTCGGCGTACAGCACCGATTCGTTGGCCATGATCAGATCGAGGATCTCCTGGGTCAGGCGCTCGAGCAGGGCAAAGCGGTTGCCCTCCACGTGGGCGATGATCGCCTTGGTGATGGTGCGGTAGTTCAGCGCATGGTCGATGTCGTTGTCGCGCACGGCTTCCTGCGCGGCATACAGGATGGTCAGGTTGATCAGCACATCCTGCTTGTTGAGGATCTCGTCCTCGTTGATTCCGATGAAGGTCCGCAGGCACAGGTCCTTGACCCGGATGCGAGCCATTCCTGGCTGAAGTTGTGGCATTGCTACTTGCTCCGTCCGATCAATTGCAGGAATTCCTGGCGCGTGGTGCTCGACTCGCGAAAGACGCCGAGCATCACCGAGGTGTGCATGGTCGAGTTCTGCTTCTCGACGCCGCGCATCATCATGCACATGTGCTGGGCTTCGATGACCACCGCGACGCCGGCGGCCTGGGTCACCCGCTGCACCGCGTCGGCGATTTCCCGCGTGAGGTTTTCCTGGATCTGCAGGCGGCGGGCGAACATGTCGACGATCCGGGCGATCTTCGACAGGCCCAGCACCTTGCCGGTGGGAATATAAGCCACATGGGCCTTGCCGATGAAGGGCAGCAGGTGATGTTCGCACAGCGAATAGAGCTCGATGTCGGCGACTATGACCATTTCATCGTTGTCGGAGGCGAACAGCGCGCCATTGACCACCTCGTCCACCGACTGGCTGTAGCCATGACACAGGTACTGCATGGCCTTGGCCGCGCATTGCGGGGTGTCGAGCAGACCTTCGCGCTCGGGGTCTTCGCCGAGATCCTTGAGGATCTCGCGGTAATGCTGGGGCAGGGAAAGCGTCATGTAACGTCCTCGCGGGAAGCCTTACTTGAGGTGCCGCCCGCCGTTGACGGTCAGGGTAGTGCCGGTGACATAAGGGTTGTCGAGCAGATAACGCAGGCTCTGGTAGATCACTTCGCAACCGGGCTCGATGCCCAGGGCGGACTTGGCCAGGGCCTTGGCGCGGTAGGCCGCGTCGTCGTCGGGATTGAACATTAACAGAGCCGGGGCGATGCCGTTGACCTTGATCGTCGGGGCATATTTCGCCGCGAAGGACAGGGTCAGGCTGTCGAGGCCGGCCTTGGTGGCGCAGTAGGCAATGTGCTTGCTGCTGCCGCGGCGGGTGACGTCGTCGCCGATATGCACAATGTCGGCGGGGCTTGCGCGTCGCAGCAGGTCGGCGCAATGCAGATTGATCAGGTAGGGCGCGAGCATGTGCACGCTGAACATGTCGACGAAGGCCGCGCTTTCCTGGCCGGGTGTTTCCTCCAGCCATTGCGAGGCGTTGTGCACGATCGCCCGCAGGCTGTCGGTGTGCTCGTGCAATTGGCTGATGAAGGCCTGGATCCCGGCTTCGCTGGAGAAGTCGGCGAACAGGGCCATCGCGCCACGCTCGCGCAAGGCCTGCACGCCCGGGCGCTCGGTGCGGTAGCTGATGATCACCCGATGACCGTCTTCCAGCAGGCGCAACGCGCAATGCAGGCCGACACGCTGGCCGGCGCCGGTGATCAGGATCGGGGCAGGGGAAGTAGTCATGAACGGCTCGCGTCGCAGGTAGAGCAAAACTATACCAGCGCCGGGCGGGGTTCGCCCAAGCCGCTGCAGGAGCGAGCGGACGGCGATTCGACTTGCCCGCGATGATGGCGCCGCGGTCTGTCTGGCAGACCGCGTTATCGCTCATCGCCGGCGAGTCGGCTGCTACAGGTGGCTCTGTGGGGACGGTGCTGTCGGCAGCGGACGGGCTGGCGTGCTGTTCAACCATCCGGACAACAGGCGGGTGGACAGCGGAATGAACCAGTAGACCATCAGCGGCGTCAGGGCCAGGGTGCTGACGAGCACCCGCGGCACCAGGCTGAGTTCACCCAGCAGCGGGTTGAGGATAAAGTTGAAGATCAGCGACACCGGGAAGAAGGCCAGCCAGATGGCCACCGCCTGTTTCCAGCGGGGTGGACGCTGGTCGGCCGCGCCGAACCAGCCGTCTATGCCGCTGACCCGGTGTTCATGGGGATGGGCGAACAGGTCGCTGCCGCGGGCCAGCCAGGCCGTGCGCGAGGCGGAGTGTTCCCAGACGTGCAGGGTCTGCTCGTCGGCGAAGCGGAAGATGATCTGGAATTCGTCATCGTCGGGCGGCGGGGCGAGCACGCCGGAGCCGAGATAACCGGGGAAGTCGGTGGCCAATTGTTCGCCTTCGCGCAGCCAGGCGATCAGGTCCTGGTAACGGCCATCGGCGACACGCCGGGCGACCATCAGGGTGACGGGTGAGGTAGACATTATGTATCTCCGTAAAACCAATGCGTTGCCTGGGTAAGGCAGTACGCCGGACGCAGCTGCGGGGTATTGGGCTGCGTCTTGGAAGCAAGCAAGGATTATTCCTGATTGTGACAAATACACCAGAGGCAGCGGTCGCTTTGCCCTGTGTTGAAGAACTGTCACCGATGGGGAGTAGAATGGCCGTCACTTTATCCATCGGTGTTTTCTGCCCAGATGCCCGTCATTACTGAACTTGCCCGCCCGACACAGCCCCTCGACCAGCCCTCGCAGGACGATCTGTTTCCGATCCGGGAAGTTTCACGGCTCACGGGGATCAACCCGGTGACCCTGCGGGCCTGGGAGCGTCGTTATGGCTTGATCCAGCCGACACGCACCGAAAGTGGGCATCGTCTGTATTCGATGCACGATGTCGAGACCGTCCGCGAGATCCTCGGCTGGATCGATCGTGGTGTCGCGGTCAGCAAGGTCGGCAAGATCCTCGCCAAGACCCGGGCCGCCCGCGAGGCGCCACAGGCCATGCCGGGCGACAGCGAATCGGGCGATTACCTGCAGTGGCAGGGGCAGCTCAAGCGGGCGGTTGGCGAATTCGACGAGCCGTACCTGGAGCGGCTGTACGGCCAGATCTTCTCCAGCTATTCGCTGTCGGTGGTGTTCCAGGACATTCTCATGCCGTTCTGGCGGCAGCTGGCGCAGCACCAGGAACCTTACGGCCACACCAGCGAATGGCTGTTCTTCGATCAATTCCTGCGTTCGCGGATCTCCCAGCGCCTGCTGTTGCAGCGCGGCAGCCAGCCGCGCCCGGTGCTGCTGGCGGCGCTTGCCGGGCAATGCCGGGAGCTGGAGTTGCTGGTGGCGGCGCTGATGCTTGGCAGTGCTGAAGTGGAAGTGCGGGTGCTGGCGCTGGGGCAGCCGTTCGATGAGCTGACCCTGGTCTGCGAGAAGATCAAACCCCAGGCACTGGTGCTGTTTTCCAATCACGCCCCGGCGCCAGAGCTGCCTCGACGCTTGAACCGCCTGGCGCTGACCCTGGAGTGTCCGCTGATGCTGGCGGGAGATGTCGCCGAGTTGGCCCAGGACAGCCTGAGCGCTTCGCCGGTGGGCTGCCTGGGGAGTGACGGACGTTTGATGATGCAGCGCCTGCGGCAGTTTCTCAGCGGCACGCTCGATACCTGAGTTCATACCCAGGCAGAGAAACGCGCGACTTCAGACGTGCAGGTTGGGGTGTGCCAGGCGGTGCTGCTGCAGGATGAACTGGCGCAGGCGCTCGGTTTCATCCTTGTCGCTCTGGTTCAACCGATAGGCATAGAAGCCTGCCTCGGTCTGGCGTTCGAGGCGGCCGCGCAGGGCGATGCGCTCGTAGCCCGACGGGCTGAACCACTGGGCGAACTGCTTCGGCGCTTTGGCCCGGTTGCGGATCTCCAGCAACACGCTGTTGAACGACACCTCATGCACCCACAGCGCAGTGGGCTGCCCCTTGGCGTTTTCCAGGGCCACCGGCTCCGCCAGCGTCAGGCGCCATGGGCGGACCCTCGGCCCGTCCTCGAAGATGCTCGGCACGCCCAGGCGCAGATGCAGGGCGTGGAATTCGTCCTCCACCAGATGCAGGGGAAAGGTTATCTGCTGGTTTTCAAAGTGCGCCTGGATGGTCACTTGCTCGTTGGCCGCCAGGCGGGTGAGCAAGTCGCGGATCTGTGAGCCCCCGTTGACCAGCAGGCTCGAGTTCGCATCCCGCACGTTGAGTTGCGGGTTGTGCTGCATGGTCTGAATGAAGTCCAGTTCATCCTGGGTGAGGAGAGCGTCACGGCGCATGATGTTGCTCGAAGGAGAAAGTGACAAAATCATTGGTGATTAAGCGTACTGACAACTAATTCGACATCTTGTTAGCGCCATTCGTCGCCTGGTAATCGGCGAGTTTCGCGCGGGTTTCGGCCAGCTCCTTTTCCACCTGCGCCAGCCGTTGCTGGGCCTTGATCTGGACCGTCACATCTTTCTGCACACCGACAAAATAGGTCAGTTGGTCGCTTTCGTTGAACACCGGGGTGATCGACAGCTCGTTCCAGAAGTGACTGCCGTCCTTGCGGTAGTTGCGCAGTACCTGGCGGCAGGGCTGGCCGCTATCCAGGGCCTGGCGAATCAGCGGGATTCCCGGTTGGTCACGGTCGCCCGACTGGAGAAAGCGGCAGTCCTGATACAGCACCTCGTCGGCGCTGTAGCCGGTGAGGCGTTCGAACGCCGGGTTCACGTAGATGATGATGTTGTCTTCGCCTTCCTGTTCGGCAACGACGATCCCGTCGTTGGAGGCGTTGATCACCAGTTGCAGCAGGTGGGCGTTGATCATCGGGAGCTTCCGCAAGCGATCGGCAAGTGGCGGCAATTCTAAGACATGGCGCGAAGCTGTCCACTGGCCATTATGGGTAAATCGCGCTACAAGGCTGGATTTTATCGCGCAGCTGCTAATATCCCAGCCTTTTACTCAGCTTCAGGATCAGATTGATGAAAGTCGCCATCCTTTCCGGCTCGGTGTACGGCACGGCTGAAGAAGTCGCCCGGCACGCCGCCAAACTCCTCAATGCCGCAGGTTTCGAGGCCTGGCACAACCCGCGCGCGACCCTCGCGGACGTCCAGGCGTTCGGCCCCGAGGCCTTCCTGGCCGTGACCTCGACCACCGGCATGGGCGAGCTGCCGGACAACCTGCTGCCGCTGTATTCGGCCATTCGCGATCAACTGCCGGCGGCCTGGCGCGGTTTGCCCGGCGCGGTGATCGGCCTGGGCGATTCGAGCTATGGCGACACCTTCTGCGGCGGTGGCGAGCAGATGCGCGAGTTGTTCGCCGAACTGGGCGTGCGGGAAGTGCTGGAAATGCTGCGCCTGGACGCCAGCGAAAGCGTGACCCCGGAAACCGACGCCGAGCCTTGGCTGGCCGAGCTGATCAGCGCTCTGCGCGGCTGACCGGACGCTCGCGCAGCAGCGCCAGCCAGGCTTGCGCGGCCTTGGACAGATAGGCGCCCTGACGCCAGATGAAGGCGATGTCCCAACGCAGGTAGTCGGGCGCTTTCAGCGTCAGGCGCACCACGCCGGGCCGGACCAGGCCGCGCGCCACCACGCTGGGCAACAGCACCACGCCTTGCCCGGCGGCCACCAGGGCGGCGAGAAAGTCCGCCTGGCCGCTGCGCCCGCCTTCCTTCGGGGTGAACCCCACCTGCTGACAGGCCTGCAACAGCCGGTCGTTGAGCACGAAACTGCGCTGATAAAGCAGGAACGGCGTGTCCGCCAGTTCCTCCAGGCGCACCTGGGCGTTCATAGCCAGCGGATGATCGGCCGGTAGCAAGGCGTCCAGCGGTTCGTCGCAGAACGGCTGGTAGGCGAAGGTCGGATCCTTGGGCGTCAGGCTGCCGCCGATCTCCAGTTCCCCATTGAGCACTGCCTGCTCGATATTCAGGCTGCCGCCTTCCAGCAGCTGCACGCTGATGTTCGGGTAGCGTCGGCGGTACTCGGCGAACAGGCTGGCGAACAGTGCGTCGCTGCCCAGCAGGGGCAGGCCCAGGCGCAATTCCCCGCGGGCCAACTGGCTCAGGTCATCGAGCTCGCTGAGCAGCTCATTGCGCAGGCGCAGCATGCCCTCGGCGCGTTGCAGCACCACGCTGCCGGCGGCGGTGAGGTGAATGTGCGAGCCCTGGCGATCTAGCAATGGCGTGCCCAGGCTCTGCTCCAGCTGGGCGATCTGCTTGCTCACCGCCGACTGGCTGATATGCAGGGTCTTGGCGGCCTGGGTGAAGCCGCCCTGGTGAATCACTTCGACAAAGCTGCGCAGCTGTTTGAAATCCATGTTTTGGGTCCGTGTTCTGAATTCCATTCTGGAATGGCTTCCAGTCTAACAATTCGCTTCGGTGATGGCAGGCGCTTGCCTAAAATGCAGGCCTGCGAGGACCGAATTCCATGAACGCTTCCACCTTGAAACACCTGGGTCGCCTGTTATCCGAACTGGCGGTGTTGCTGGCTATTTATCTGTTCGGCTGCCAGCTGGCCGGGTGGCTGGCGTGGCCGATTCCTGGCGGGGTGGTCGGGCTGGCCCTGCTGTTGCTGGCGTTCGCCCTGGGCTGGATCAAGCCGGCGGCATTGCAGATGGGCGCGGGCCTGCTGATGGCCGAGATGCTGCTGTTCTTCATTCCGGCGCTGATGAGCCTGCTGGACTACGGCGGCCTGCTGCGCCAGGACGGCTGGCGGATCCTGTTGGTAATCGGCGTCAGTACGCTGATGGTGATGCTGGTCACCGCGTTCACGGTGGAATGGGTGTGCCGCTGGAGAATGCGCCATGACGCTTGAACCCATGCCGATGTTCTGGCTGCTGCTGACACTCGCGGCCTATCTGTTCAGTCGCTGGATCTACCGGCGCACCGGGCGCTACCTGCTGTCGCCGCTGATCCTGGTGCCGGCCCTGTTGCTGGCGATCGCTGTGCCGCTGCACACCGCCTATGCCGAATACTCCGCCAACACCCACTGGCTGATGCTGGTGCTGGGACCGGTCACCGTGGCCTTCGCGGTGCCGATCTGGCAGCAGCGGCAACTGCTGATACGCCATTGGCCGGCATTGCTGCTGGGCATGCTGGCGGGCAGCGCGGCGTCCATCGCCAGCTCCTTCGGACTGGCGCGGGTGCTGGCCCTGGACAGCTCGGTGACTATGTCCCTGGTGCCGCGTTCGATCACCACGCCCTTCGCCATGCCGCTGGCCCATGACCTGGGCGGCGTACCCGAACTGACGGCGGTGTTCGTGATGTTCACCGGGGTGTTCGGCGCCATGCTCGGCGGTGTCCTGCTCAAGTGGCTGCCGCTGCGCAGCGCCCTGGCTCGCGGTGCGTTGTTTGGGGTCGGCGCCCACGGCGCCGGGGTCAGCCGCGCCCATGAAGTCGGCGGTGAAGAGGGCTCGGTGGCGGGGCTGGTGATGGTTCTCACCGGCCTGCTGAACCTGTTCGCCGCCCCTTTATTGGCGTCGTTGCTTTGACGTTTGACCTGTGCCGATTGGAACTAAAATGACCACTGACTCGCTCGGTCAGTAAGCTGGCTGCAAAGGCAACTACCTGAACCCGAGGGGCTGACTAGACTGACTCCACGTCCGAAAAAATAATAAAAAAACTGCCGTCACTGAGGTCCTTGCCGTGAGCCTATCCTCCGTTCCGTCGACATCGAGTGTGAAAGACCAGGTCAGCGCCGCCGAATGGCAGACCCGCGTCGATCTGGCCGCCTGCTATCGCCTGGTGGCGATGCATGGCTGGGACGATCTGATCTTCACCCACATCTCCGCCAAGGTCCCTGGCACCGAAGATTTCCTGATCAACCCGTTCGGCCTGATGTTCCATGAGATCAGCGCCTCCAGCCTGGTGAAGGTCGACCAGGCCGGCAACAAGCTGATGGACAGCCCCTACGAGATCAATCCCGCCGGCTACACCATCCACAGCGCCGTGCACGAAGTGCGGCACGATGTGGCCTGTGTGCTGCACACCCACACCGCGGCCGGGGTCGCGGTGTCCGCACAACAGCAGGGGGTGTTGCCCATCAGCCAGCAGTCGCTGTTCGTGCTGTCGAGCCTGGCCTATCACGCCTATGAAGGCGTGGCCCTGAACCACGAGGAAAAGGCCCGGCTGCAGGCCGACCTCGGCGACAGCAATTTCCTCATGCTGCACAACCACGGTCTGCTGACCTGTGGTGGCACCATCGCCGACACCTTCCTGATGATGTTCACCTTCCAGCGCGCCTGCGAGATCCAGGTGCTGGCGCAGAACGGTGCGGCGCAATTGATCGCCATCGAGCCGCAGATTCTGGCCGGGGCCAAGGCGATGATCGCCGGGGTCACCAAAAGCGCTCAAGGCATGGGCGGCGCGCTGGCATGGCCGGCACTGCTGCGCAAACTCGATAAACACGACGCGGGTTATAAACTCTGATGCCTATGGCCGAGATTCCTCTGTGCGTGTGGCGCAAGCGCGGACATAGCTTCGCGTTTCGCGGCCATGCCATTCGCTACTGGACCGCGGGGCAGGGCGAGCCACTGCTGCTGATCCATGGTTTTCCCACCGCCGCCTGGGACTGGCACTACCTGTGGCAACCCCTGGCCCAGCGCTATCGAGTGATCGCCTGCGACATGCTGGGGTTTGGCGATTCGGCCAAGCCGCGGAACCACGAGTACAGCCTGCTGGAGCAGGCGGACCTGCAACAGGCCTTGCTCGAGCACCTGGGGGTCGATACCCCCGTGCACCTGCTGGCCCACGATTATGGCGACAGCGTCGCCCAGGAAATGCTCGCCCGGCACTACGAAGAGCGCTGCGACATTGCCAGCTGTGTGTTCCTCAATGGCGGCCTGTTCCCGGAAACCCATCGTCCGGTGCTGACGCAGAAGCTGCTGCTCAGCCCGCTGGGCTGGATGCTCGGCCGCGTCTTCAGCCGTGAGGGCCTGGCCAAGAGCTTCGCCCAGATCTTCGGCCCGCAGACCCGGCCCAGCGAAAGCGTGCTGGATGACTTCTGGAGCCTGGTGGAGGCCAATAACGGCCCGCGGATCCTGCACAAGCTGATCGGCTACATTCCCGAGCGCCGGGTGCAGCGCGACCGCTGGGTGAGTGCGATGCAGCGCGGCGACGTGCCGCTGCGGGTGATCGACGGCGCGGTGGATCCGATTTCCGGGGCGCACATGGTCGAGCGTTACTGCGAACTGATCCCTGCCCCGGATACCGTGCTGCTGGCCGGTATCGGTCACTACCCGCAGACCGAAGCCCCGGTCCAGGTGCTCAAGCACTATCTGGCCTTTCGCGACAGCCTGGAGTTTCCACCGCGCAAACTGGCCTGTTCCTGAGACACCCGCTGTCCGCAGCTATCGCGATGCTGCGAACTTGGCCTGTGCACGCCAGGCCCTGATACGCCCCACACCGTCGTTACCCCTCGATCATCCCCCTGCCTTATTGCGCACCATTCAGCTCCAGCCGTGTTTATTGTGACCGCCAGCCGCGTGCCTGAGACTCGAAGTCGTTGTCCGTCTGTTGTCCATCTGGCCTGTGGGAGTTCGGTATGAGTGAGTCTGTACGCTTCGAGAATAAAGTCGTGATCGTCACCGGTGCCGGCGGCGGTCTGGGGCAGGCTCATGCATTGCTGTTCGCCAGGCACGGGGCGAAGGTCCTGGTCAACGACCTGGGTGGCTCGACCCAGGGCGAGGGCGCCAATGCCTCGGCGGCGGACCGGGTGGTGGCGCAGATCCGCGAAGCCGGCGGCATCGCCGAGGCCAACCATGACTCGGTGACCGACGGCGACAAGATCGTGCAGAACGCCCTGGATGCCTTCGGCCGGGTGGATGTGGTGGTGAACAACGCCGGCATCCTGCGCGACAAGACCTTCCACAAGATGGAAGACGCCGATTGGGACCTGGTGTACCGCGTCCACGTCGAAGGCGCCTACAAGGTGACCCGCGCCGCCTGGCCGCACATGCGCGAGCAGGGTTATGGCCGGGTGATCTTCACCGCGTCCACGTCCGGCATCTACGGCAACTTCGGCCAGTCCAACTACGGCATGGCCAAGCTCGGCCTCTACGGCCTGACCCGCACCCTGGCCATCGAAGGCCGCAAGAACAACATCCTGGTCAACGCCATCGCACCGACCGGCGGCACGCGGATGACCGAAGGGCTGATCCCGCCGCAGGTGTTCGAGCAACTCAAGCCGGAGCTGGTCAGCCCGCTGGTGGTGTACCTGGGCAGCGAGAACTGCCAGGAGACCTCCGGCCTGTTCGAGGTCGGCGGCGGCTGGATGGGCAAGGTGCGCTGGGAGCGCAGCCTGGGCCTGGGCTTCGATCCGCGCGAAGGTTTCTCCCCGGAAGATGTCGCCGCACACTGGCAGCAGATCTGCGACTTCGAAGGCGCGGTGCACCCCAAGGACAATATCGAAGCCTTGAGAGAGATGATGCAGAACCTGCAGAAATACACGATCTGAAGCAGCCCTCCGGCCGACCCGTACAGCCGCGGCCCGCGCGGCTGTACGCCTGATGTGTGGGTCACTATGCTCGTCGAACATCGACCGCATAAGGACACGCAGCCCATGTACGAATCCAAGACCCAGCCGCTGTTATCGCGCCTGTTGTTTCTGCGCCGCTTGTTTCTGCACGTCCTGGCCACCCTGGGCCTGATCGGCGTCTCGCTGTTGCTGGGGATTGCCGGGCATCTGTATTTCGAGCCGGGTGTCAGCGGCTACGACGCCCTGTTCAACGCCGCGATGATGCTCGGCGGTATCGGGCTCGCGGCCATGCCCGCCACGGCGGGGGGCAAGCTGTTCTTCGCCAGCTACGGCCTCTATTATACCAACCTGGTGTTCGTTGCCGCCTTCGGCCTGATCCTGGCGCCGGTGGCCCATCGTCTGTTGCATCGCTTCCACTGCGAACCCGACGAGCCCAAAGGCTGAAATGCCCCCCCTGTAGGAGCGAGCTTGCTCGCGATAGCCGCAAAGCGGCGCTCCATCAGCCACACCGCATCATCGTTGAGGTTCTTCGCGAGCAAGCTCGCTCCTACAGAAAACTGTGGGCATAAAAAAGGCCGCTGCAAGGCAGCGGCCGAAGGAAGACGTTAGATCAAGGAGCAACAAATCAACGTCAGTGAACACCCGGTGAAGATCTGAATATCCTTGCTTCAAACCTTCTGAATCCTCTTGCCCCAAGGTGGCGTGATCACACCTCTGGGCGACTCTGCGTGGCTGTTTGCCGTGAGAGCGAGGCCAGAATAAGGGCTGGCCGCTCAATGAAAAATAGCGATTGTGGACAAGGACTGTTACAGCCTGGGCAATAGTAGTGCACGCCGTGCGGACATGCCCTGCAAGTGCGCAATCCATCCACCTGATACCCGTCCATCCAGCCCGTCGATGCACCGCGCAAAGGCCCGGCTGGCGGGGGCATTCATCCTTTCGGGCGACAGCGCGAATACCTCCTTGGTGCGCTTATCGCTCCCGTGCCCCGGCAGTAGGGTGAGGCCTTCTGTCACTCACCGGGGAAGACGCATGACAAAAACAACAATGCGCGCCATCTTCACACCGCGGACGCTGGCCGTCGCGGTGGCCTTGGGGGGCTGCGCCCAGGCGCAGGCCGTTTCATTCAACATCGGGGAGATCGAGGGGCAGTTCGATTCTTCGCTGTCCATCGGCGCCAGCTGGGGCATGCGCGATGCCGACAAGGACCTGGTGGGTGTCTCCAACGGCGGTCGCGGGCAGTCCTCCACTGGCGACGACGGGCGCCTGAACTTCAAGAAGGGCGAGACCTTCTCGAAGATCTTCAAGGGCATCCACGACCTTGAATTGAAATACGGCGACACCGGCGTCTTCGTCCGGGGCAAATACTGGTACGACTTCGAACTCAAGGACGAAGACCGCGAGTTCAAGCCCATCAGCGACCACAACCGCAAGGAGGGCGCCAAGTCGTCCGGCGGGCAGATCCTCGACGCCTTCATCTATCACAACTATTCCATCGCCGACCTGCCGGGCACCGTGCGCGCCGGCAAGCAGGTGGTCAGCTGGGGCGAGAGCACCTTCATCGGCAACTCGATCAACAGCATCAACCCGATCGACGTGTCCGCTTTCCGTCGTCCTGGCGCGGAGATCAAGGAAGGCCTGATCCCGGTGAACATGCTGTTCGCTTCCCAAGGCCTGACCGACCAGCTGACCGTGGAAGGTTTCTATCAGCTGGAGTGGGACCAGACCGTGGTCGACAACTGCGGCACCTTCTTCGGCAACGATGTGGTGGCGGACGGCTGCACCACGGGATACACCGTCGGCAGCCCGGCGATCCGGCCGCTGCAACCGATTGCCGCGGCGTTCGGCCAGGGCTTCACCGTGGCCCCCGAAGGCGTGGTGATCGGCCGCGCCGGCGACCGCGATGCCCGCGACTCCGGGCAGTGGGGCACCGCTTTGCGCTGGCTGGGCGACGACACCGAGTACGGCCTGTACTTCATGAACTACCACGCGCGCACCCCGACGGTCGGCACCATCACCGCCGGCAGCAGCACCCTGGCGAGCATCCCGGGGATCGTCAGCAGCGCCAACAGGATCGCTCCGGGCACCGGTTCGGCCCTGGCCCAGAGCGTGATGCTCGGGCGCGGCCAGTACTACCTCGAATACCCGGAAGACATCCGCCTGTACGGCGCCAGCTTCTCCACCACGCTGCCCACCGGCACCGCCTGGACCGGCGAGATCAGCTACCGGCCCAACGCCCCGGTGCAGGTCAACACCAACGACTTGACCCTGGCCCTGGTCAACCCGATCGCCGGTGGCCTGGCGTCGCCGGTGCGGACCTCGGCGGGGGCCGACAACACCGGTTATCGGCGCAAGGAAATCACCCAGGTCCAGAGCACCCTGACCCAGTTCTTCGATCAGGTGCTGGGCGCCGACCGCCTGACCCTGGTGGGCGAGGCGGCCATCGTGCATGTCGGTGGCCTGGAGTCGAAAAGCCAGCTGCGCTACGGCCGCGACTCGGTCTACGGCCAGTACGGTTTCGGCGGCGATACCGACGGTTTCGTCACGGCCACGTCCTGGGGTTATCGCGCCCGGGCGATCCTCGACTACAACAACCTGATCGCCGGGATCAACCTCAAGCCCAACCTGTCCTGGTCCCACGACGTCAACGGCTACGGGCCCAACGGCCTGTTCAACGAAGGCGCCAAGGCGGTGAGCCTCGGGGTCGATGCCGACTACCGCAACACCTATACCGCCAGCCTCAGTTACACCGACTTTTTCGGCGGCGACTACAACACCCTCAAAGACCGCGACTTCCTCGCGTTGAGCTTTGGCGTGAACTTCTGACCCGACCCAGGAAGGACAACTTTATGCGCAAGACGATTTTGCAATGCGGTGCCCTGGCCTTGACCCTGCTGGCGGCCAACGTGATGGCGGCGGTCACCCCGCAGGAAGCGGACAAGCTCGGCACCAGCCTGACCCCGCTCGGTGCCCAGAAGGCCGGCAATGCCGACGGCTCGATCCCGGCCTGGACCGGCGGCATCGGCAAGAACGCCGGGGCGGTGGACGCCAAGGGCTTCCTCGCCGACCCGTTCGCCAGCGAAAAGCCGCTGTTCACCATCACCGCGGCCACTGTCGACAAGTACAAGGACAAGCTCTCCGACGGCCAGGTGGCGATGTTCAAGCGCTACCCGGAAACCTACAAGATCCCGGTCTACCCGACCCATCGCACGGTCGGCCTGCCGGCGGACATCTACGAGTCGGCCAAGCGCAGCGCGCTGAATGTCACCTCGATCAACGAAGGCAACGGCCTGGCCAACTTCACCGGCAACCGCTACTACGCCTTCCCGATTCCGAAGACCGGTGTGGAAGTGTTGTGGAACCACACCACCCGTTATCGCGGCGGCAACCTGCGCCGGATCATCACCCAGGCCACGCCACAGACCAACGGCAGCTACACGCCGATCCGCTTCGAGGAAGAAGTGGCGGTGCCGCAGCAGATCCCGGACCTGGACCCGGAAAAAGGCGCCAACGTGCTGACCTTCTTCAAGCAGGCGGTGACCGCTCCGGCGCGCCTGGCCGGCAACGTGCTGCTGGTGCACGAAACCCTCGACCAGGTGAAGGAGCCGCGCCTGGCGTGGATCTACAACGCCGGTCAGCGCCGGGTGCGCCGCGCCCCGCAAGTGGCCTACGACGGGCCGGGCACCGCCGCCGACGGCCTGCGCACCTCGGACAACTTCGACATGTTCTCCGGCGCGCCGGACCGCTACGACTGGAAGCTGGTGGGCAAGAAGGAGATGTACATCCCCTACAACAGCTACAAGCTGGATTCGCCGAGCCTCAAGTACGACGACATCATCAAGGCCGGGCATATCAACCAGGACCTGACCCGCTACGAGCTGCACCGGGTCTGGGAGGTGATCGGCACGGTCAAGCCCAGCGAGCGGCATATCTATGCCAAGCGCCACATGTACATCGACGAAGACAGCTGGCAGGTGGCGCTGGTGGATCACTACGACGGTCGCGGCCAGCTGTGGCGGGTGGCCGAAGGGCATGCGCAGTTCTATTACAACGCCCAGGTGCCGGCCTACACCCTCGAAGCGCTGTACGACATCATCGCCGGGCGCTACATCGCCCTGGGGATGAAGAACGAAGAGAAGCACAGCTTCGAGTTCGGCTTCGCCGCCAAGGCCGCCGACTACACCCCGGCCGCCCTGCGCGCAGCCGGCGTGCGGTAAGGCCCGGGATACAAACGATGGCAAAAGGCGACCGATCGGTCGCCTTTTTTATGGGCGCGGATCAGCGCGCTGAATACTTCTCAACAAGCACCGGCGACAAGGCTAGGGTGAGGGCACGCAGGCTAAAACTATAAAAAAGGCACGCCGCAATGACCGCCATGACCCCCTGTCCTGGATTCCTGCCCCGTTTGTCCTCCCACCACCTGTCCCGCAGCCGTCTGAGTGCCCCGCTCCTGGCATCGCCGGCGCGGGTGAAGCTGCTCTGTGCGCCGGCCGGCAGCGGCAAGACGGCCCTGCTCGCCGAGTGCCTGTTGCAGGCGCCGGCCGAATGCCGGGTGTGCTGGTTGCCCCAGGCCGGGGCGGCGCAGACACCGCTGCAACTGTGCGCCGAGCTGGCGCGGGCGCTGGGCCTGGCCGCGGCGGACGAGGCTGCGGTGCTGGAGCATCTGGCGCAGGTGCAGGCCCCGACCTGGCTGTTCCTCGACGACTACTGCCGGGTCGCCGCGCCGCAGCTGGACCTGCTGCTCGACCGCCTGCTGGCGATCGGCAACCCGGCGCTGACCTGGTGGCTGGGTGGCCGCCGCCGGCCGCAATGCAACTGGCCGCGGCTGCTGCTCGACGACCAGCTCCACGAATGCACGGGGCCCGAGCTGGCATTCACCCAGGAGGACATCGAGCGACTGCTGCAGCAACTGCCGCAACCCTTGTCGATCCATACCGCCAGCCGGATTTTCCAGCGCAGTGCCGGCTGGTGCGCCGGGGTGCGCATCGCCCTGCTCGAAGGCAGCGACCTGGCGGCCGCGCCGTGCCGGCAGGGGCGGCCCAATACCCTGCTGGAATACCTGGAGCACGAACTGTTCAGCGTGTTGCCGGCGGAACTGTCCGAGGTCTGGCATGTGCTGGCGCACCTGCCGCGTTTCAATGCCGCGTTGTGCGAGCACCTGTTCGGCGCCGGGGAGGGGGCTCAGTATCTGCGGGCGTTGCAGGAGCTGGGCTGCTTCATCGAACCCTGGGACCCTGCGCCGGAGTGGCTGCAAGTGTTCGCCCCCCTGGCCCGGCTGATGCGTGACGAGCCCTGGCCGGCGGGACGCTCCTGGCATCGCCGCGCCTGCCAGTGGTTCGCTGCGCAGGAGGACTGGCAGGTGGCGTTCGAGCAGGCGTTGCTGGCGCAGGAATACGAAGTGGCGGTCAGCCTGTTGCAGCACTTCAGTTTCGAGCAGCTGTTCGAGCAGCAGAACGTGGTGTTGCTGTTGCGTCTGCATGAACAGCAGGGCGACGAACTGCTGCTCGGCAGCCCGCAACTGGTGGGGCTGTTGACGGCGGCCTTGCTGTTCGCCGGGCGTTTCGATCAGGCGCAATCCTGCGTGGCGCAGATGGCGCGTTTCGCGCCGCAGCCGACGGCCTCCGGGCAGCGGCAACTGGTGGCGCGCTGGCAGGCGCAGCAAGGGTGGCTGCTGCATCTGCAAGGGTTGATGGAACCGGCGCGGATGCATTTTCTCGAGGCGCTGACCGAACTGCCGGCCCATGCCTGGCCGACCCGCCTGCTGTGCCTTTCGGGCCTGACCCAGCAGGCTTTGCTCAGGGGTGAACTGGAGGTGGCGCAGATGCTCAACCGCGAGGCGCTGTGCCTGGCCCGGGCCCAGCATTCATTGGTGTTCGAAGCGCTGCTGGAGCTGGACCATGCGCAGTTGCTGGAGCAGCGCGGGGCGCCCCACAGGGCGCAGAGCCTACTGGACGAGGTGCAGCGATTATTGAGTCGCCAGGCTTATCGGGTCGGCCCGCTGCTGGGGCGGATCGCCTTGCGTCGCGGGCGCCTGGCCTTGCGTCAGGGCCAGGCGGAACAGGCCGCCGGGCATTTCCAGGACGGGCTCGAGCTCTGCCTGCTCAGTCATGACAAACGCGCCTTGTACGGATTTCTCGGCCAGGCGTTTCTGGCCGCCAACCAGGGCGACTACGCCTATGCCTTTGTACGCCTGCGCGATGCCGAGCGACTGATGCAGCAACGGCAGATTCCCGACACTGTGTACCGCGCCGTGCTGCTGCAGGTCAGCAGTGTGTTCTGGTTGCAGCAGGGGCGGCCGGAACTGGTTCAGGAGGCCTTGAGGCGGGTGCTGCGTCACTACCGCGGGCCGCAGGCGCGTCAGGCGCCACCGGCCAGCCTCGAGCTGATTCCGCGTATCGAATACCTGCTGGTACTGGCCGAGGTGTACCTGCAGCGCGCCGAGGCGCCTGTGGCAAGTTTGCAGCGCCTGCTCGAACAGGCCCGGCAACGGGGCATGTTGTGCCTGCAAACCGAGTTGCAGCTGGCCCTGGCGGAGGTGGCTTTTCTGCTGGGGGACCGGGCGTTGTCCACCCGTGCCTTGCAGGAGGGGCTGGCGCTCGGTGCGCGCTGCAACCTGCACCAGGCACTGCATGAATTGCGTTTGCGTCAGCCGCGGATGTTTGAAGTCCAGCAAGTGGCTGAACCCGAAGAAGTGCCGCTGCCGGCGGCAGGGGAGAGCCCGCTGAGCCAGCGGGAACTGGAAGTGCTGCAACTGATTGCCCTGGGCAGTTCCAACCAGCAGATCGCCGAGCAGCTGTTCATTTCCCTGCACACGGTGAAAACCCATGCGCGGCGTATTCATAGCAAGCTCGGGGTGGAGCGTCGCACTCAGGCAGTGGCCAAGGCCAAGACGTTGGGGTTGATGCTGTAGCCGCTGGCGGAGCCTGAGATCGGTGTGGGCGGTATTCCGATGTAGCCGTCGTAACGGAAAGGTTTCGCGAATTATCGGAGGTACCGCGTCGTCAGGGGGGGCGACGGCTGCGCCGCCGATCGCAGCCTGCGGCAGCGGCTACAGGGGGCTTCAGGGCTGGTAACCCATGCGCCAGCTCACCGCCTGGGACGCCGCCAGCAGGCGCTGCGCCGCCGGGCCGTTTTCGTCGGCGTGGAACAGCGAGGTCGGGCCGACCACCGTCAGCACGGCGGCGACCTTGCCGGTGGCGTCGAACACCGGGGCCGACAAGGCATCCACACCGGGCATCAGCAGGCCGTGCACATGGTGCAGGCCGCGCTGGCGAATCTGCTCGCACAGGGCGGCATACACCTGATCGTCCGCCAGCGCGTGAGGCGCGTGGGCCTTGAGTTCCTGCTCGCGTAAATCGACGGTCTCGCGGTTCGGCAGGTAGGCACCGAATACCAGCCCGGTGGACGAGCTGAGCAACGGCAGCACCGAACCCAGTTGCGTCACTACCGTCACCGCACGCACGGCCGGTTCGATATGCACCACGGTCGCGCCCTGGTTGCCCCATACCGCGAGAAAGCAGGTCTCGTTCAACTCATCCCGCAGCTCGGCCAGGGGCAGGGCGGCGACCTTCAACACGTCCATGCTGCCCAGCGCCGCCATGCCGACCCGCAAGGCCTCGCGGCCCAGGCCATAGTGGTTGGTGGCGGTGTTCTGTTCGGCGAAACCGCTGGCGATCAATGCCTGCAGATAACGGTGGACCTTGCTCGCCGGCATCTGCACGTGTTCGGCCAGGCGCGACAGCGAGGTGGCCGGCGACAGCTCGGCCAGCGCCTTGAGGATGTCGGTGCCGACCTCGGCCGAGCGGACTTTCTGTTTACCGTTGCTGTCGCTGGTACTGCGCGGCTTTTCCATGGAGGCGGTGTGATCCCGGGACGAATGGGCGTCTTTATAGCTTGACGGTCAATACCAATCAAATTACGTTATCCGTAATTGGATTACGATAAAAATAACGCAGGCGTGCCGAGAGCTCTTCCCATGGAGTCGCTGGCCGCTGCCAACTCCACTTCCAGGAGGCTCCATGAACCTCGATTCCACGGCGTCCGGGCTGGCGTACCAGTCGGGCTTCGGCAACCAGTTTTCCAGCGAGGCCCTGCCAGGCGCCTTGCCCGTCGGCCAGAACTCCCCGCAAAAAGCTCCGTACGGTCTCTACACCGAACTCTTCTCCGGCACGGCCTTCACCATGGCCCGCAGCGAAGCGCGGCGCACCTGGATGTACCGCATCCAGCCGTCGGCCAACCACCCGGCCTTCGTCAAGCTTGACCGCCAGCTGGCGGGCGGGCCGCTGGGCGAAATCACCCCCAACCGGCTGCGCTGGAACCCGCTGGATATTCCCAGCGAGCCCACCGATTTCATCGACGGCCTGGTGAACATGGTCGCCAACTCGGCGGCGCAGAAACCGGCCGGGATCAGCATCTACACCTACCGCGCCAACCGCTCCATGGAGCGCGTGTTCTTCAACGCCGACGGCGAGTTGCTGCTGGTGCCCGAACAGGGCCGCCTGCGTATCGCCACCGAGCTTGGGGTACTGGAAGTCGAGCCGCTGGAGATCGCGGTATTGCCCCGCGGCCTGAAATTCCGCGTCGAACTGCTCGACCCGCAGGCCCGCGGCTATGTAGCCGAAAACCACGGCGCACCCCTGCGCCTGCCCGACCTGGGGCCGATCGGCAGCAACGGCCTGGCCAACCCGCGGGACTTCCTGACCCCGGTCGCTCACTACGAAGACCTCAAGCAGCCGACCACTCTGGTGCAGAAGTTCCTCGGCGAGCTGTGGGGCTGCGAGCTGGATCATTCGCCGCTGAACGTGGTGGCCTGGCACGGCAACAATGTGCCGTACAAATATGACCTGCGCCGTTTCAACACCATCGGCACCGTCAGCTTCGACCATCCGGACCCGTCGATTTTCACCGTGCTGACCTCGCCCACCAGCGTGCACGGCCTGGCCAACCTCGACTTCGTGATCTTCCCGCCGCGCTGGATGGTGGCCGAGAACACCTTCCGGCCGCCGTGGTTCCACCGCAACCTGATGAACGAATACATGGGCCTGATCCAGGGCGCCTACGATGCCAAGGCCGAAGGTTTCGTGCCCGGCGGCGCTTCGCTGCACAGCTGCATGAGCGCCCACGGTCCGGATGGCGAAAGCTGCACCAAGGCCATCAACGCCGAGCTGCAACCGGCGAAGATCGACAACACCATGGCCTTCATGTTCGAGACCAGCCAGGTGCTGCGTCCGAGCCAGTTCGCCCTGGAGTGCCGGCAATTGCAGAACGACTACGATGCTTGCTGGGCCTCGCTGCCCGCCACCTTCAACCCGAATCGGAAATAACCCATGAATCAGCCAACCATCACCCGCAGCTGGGTTGCCTCCGCCAACGACCACGCCGACTTCCCGTTGCAGAACCTGCCGCTGGGGGTGTTCAGCCACAAGGGGTCGGCGCCACGCAGCGGCGTGGCCATCGGCGAGCACATCTTCGACCTGGAAGCGGCGCTCGACGCCGGGCTGTTCGAGGGCCCGGCCAATGCCGCGGTGGAAGCCACCCGTGGCGGCCAGTTGAATGCCTTTTTCGAACTGGGCCGCCCGGCCCGAGTCGCCCTGCGCGAACGCCTGCTGGAGTTGCTCGGCGAAGGCAGCAGCCTGCGCGGCAAGGTCGAGGCCCTGGGGGCGAAGCTGTTGCCCCTGGCCGCCGATTGCCAGATGCACCTGCCGGCGAAGATCACCGACTACACCGACTTCTATGTCGGCATCGAGCACGCGCAGAACGTCGGCAAGCTGTTTCGCCCGGACAACCCGCTGCTGCCGAACTACAAGTACGTGCCGATCGGTTACCACGGCCGCGCGTCCACCATCCGCCCCTCTGGTGCCGACGTACGCCGGCCGAAAGGCCAGACCCTGCCCGCCGGCCAGAGCGAGCCGACTTTCGGCCCATGCGCGCGCCTGGACTACGAGCTGGAACTGGGCATCTGGATCGGCCAGGGCAATGAAATAGGCGAGCCGATCGCCATTGGCGACGCCGCCGAGCACATTGCCGGTTTCTGCTTGCTCAACGACTGGTCGGCGCGGGATATCCAGGCCTGGGAATACCAGCCGCTGGGCCCGTTCCTGTCGAAAAGCTTCATCACCAGCATCTCGCCGTGGGTGGTGACGGCCGAAGCCCTGGAGCCGTTCCGCCGTGCCCAGACGCCACGTCCCGAAGGCGACCCGCAGCCGCTGCCGTACCTGCTGGACAAGCGCGACCAGGCCGCCGGTGGTTTCGACATCGAGCTGGAAGTGCTGCTGCTCACCGAAGCGATGCGCGAACAAGGCCTGCCGGCCCACCGCCTGACCCTGAGCAACACCCAGTACATGTACTGGACCGTGGCGCAGATGGTCGCCCACCACAGCGTCAACGGCTGCCAGCTGCAGGCCGGCGACCTGTTCGGTTCGGGCACCTTGTCGGGCCCGCAAAGCAGCCAGTTCGGCAGCCTGCTGGAGATCACCGAAGGCGGCAAGAAGCCGATCGAGCTGGCTTCCGGCGAAGTGCGCAAGTTCCTCGAGGACGGCGACGAAATCATCCTGCGCGGCCGCTGCCGCCGCGAGGGTTTCGCCTCCATCGGTTTCGGCGAATGCCGCGGCAAAATCCTGCCTGCCCGTTAAGAAGAGGTGCGCGTCATGGAGCTCTATACCTACTACCGCTCGACCGCCTCCTACCGGGTGCGCATCGCCCTGGCGCTCAAGGGCCTGGATTACCAGGCGCTGCCGGTCAACCTGCTGGTCCCCGCCGGCGGTGCCAACCGCCAGCCGGAATACCTGCGGATCAACCCCCAAGGCCGCGTGCCGGCCTTGCGCACCGATGACGGCGAGCTGCTGATCCAGTCGCTGGCCATCATCGAGTACCTGGAGGAACGTTATCCACAGGTGCCGCTGCTCTCCCAGGAGCTGGCGGCCCGCGCCCACGAGCGGGCAGTGGCGTTGCTGATCGGCTGCGATATCCATCCGCTGCACAACTCCAGCACGCAGAACCTGTTGCGCCAGTGGGGCTACGACGAGGCCCGGGTGCTGGAGTGGATCGGCCACTGGATCAGCAATGGCCTGGCGGCGGTCGAGCAGTTGATCGGCGAGCAGGGTTATTGCTTCGGCGAGCAACCGGGGCTGGCCGACACCTTCCTGATTCCCCAGCTGTACGCGGCCGAGCGTTTCAAGGTGCCATTGGACGCCTACCCGCGGATTCGCCGGGTCGCCGCCCTGGCCGCCGAACACCCGGCGTTCCAGAAGGCCCATCCGGCCAACCAACCCGATACACCTGCCTGACCTCTGTAGCCGCTGCCGCAGGCTGCGATCGCCCCAAAGGGGCGTAGGTCTTCAGATCGCTGAAGGTCTTCGGCCTTATCGCAGCCTGCGGCAGCGGCTACAGGGTGACCACGCCCGTCCAGAGGCGTAGCGCCCCATAACCATAAAAAACTATCAGGTACCTTGCGATGCACAATCAGATTGCCAGCTTCCGGGAGGCGCTCGACGCCCGTCCCGTGTCGCGTTATCAGTGGTTGCTTCTTCTGCTTCTGGCCCTGTTGCTGGTCACCGATGGCTACGACGCCCAGGTGCTGGGTTATGTGGTGCCGGCCCTGGCCCAGGACTGGGGCCTGGAGAAAGCCGCGTTCGGTCCGGTGTTCAGTGCCAACCTGCTGGGCCTGACCCTGGGCTCGCTGGCGGTGACGCCGCTGGCGGACCGTTTTGGCGTGCGGCGGATCCTGCTGGCCTGCGTGCTGATCTACGCCAGCCTCACGGTGATGATGGTGTTCGCCGATTCGCTGAACAGCCTGATGGTCGCGCGTTTTATCTGCGGCATCGGCATGGGCGGGGCGATGCCCAGCGCCATGGCGTTGATGTCGGAATATTCGCCGCCGCGTCTGCGCACCCTGATGGTGACCCTGGCCGCCTGTGGTTTCTCCTTCGGTGGCGCGGCCGGCGGTTTTGTCGCCGCGGGCTTCATCGACAGCTTCGGCTGGCAGGCGGTGTTCCTCGCCGGCGGTGTCACGCCGTTGCTGCTGTTCCCGTTCCTGGTCTGGTTCCTCCCTGAGTCGCTGCCGCGCCTGCTGCGCGATCAGCCGCCTTATGCCCGCCTGCGCAAGGTCACCGCGCGCATGTTGCCGGACTGGCAGCCACCGGCCGCCTCGGCCGCGCAGAACCAGGCCGAGCAGGGCAGCAAGCTCACGGTGATCGAGTTGTTCCGCCACGGTTATGCGCGTCCGACGCTGCTGATCTGGTCGACCTTTTTCGTCAGCCTGATCCTGCTGTATTTCATGATCAGCTGGTTGCCGTCGCTGCTGCTGGAAAGTGGCCTGGGCCTGAACGAGGCGAACCTGGTGACCTCGATGTTCCTGTTCGCCGGTACCCTGGGGGCGATCTGCATGGCCTGGTTCGCCGACCGCCTGCAACGCAAGGTGCGGCTGCTCTCGGCGGTGCTGGCCGGCGCGGCGCTGTGCACCCTTCTGTTGGGCCTGAACCACGACAACCCGCGCTACCTGGTGGCCTTCGTCTTCGCCGCCGGCTTCTGCATCATTGGCGGCCAACTGACCCTCAACGCCTTCGCCAGCAACTTCTACCCGGCCCATGTCCGCGCCACCGGCACCGGCTGGGCCCTGGGCGTCGGCCGCTTCGGCTCGATCCTCGGCCCGCTGTTCGGCAGCCTGCTGCTGGCGATGCACATCCCGGTGCAGCAGATCTTTTTCTTCTGCGCGATTCCGGCGGTGATTGCGGCGTTGCTGATCATCCAGGTGCGTTCGCCGTCCGAGGCTTCTTCGGCAGGCGCGGGGCCTGCCCCGGAACTGCAGGCGCCGCTCAAACCCTGAACGAGCGCGGGCTCAGCGTGCCAGATGCTTGATCATCGGCACGCAGGCCAGGGTCAGGCCCCGGGGCGACTGGTACTGGGCAATCCGTTCGCCGACGAAGCCGCAGTGGCGATAGAAGTCCGCAGCGTTCAGGGTCGAGTCCAGGGCCAGGTGCGGCAGGCCGGCCTGCCGCGCCAGTTGTTCGAGGTAGTTCATCATCTGCCGGCCGATCCCGCGGCCCATGTACGCCGGATCGACAAACACCGCATCGACCTGCCCCGACTCGAGGTCGAGCATGCCGCTGGCGGCGATCTGGTCGTCGATGACGGCTACGTGCCCGGTCTTCTCCAGGACTTCGACGAAGTAGTCCCCCAGGTTGCCGGCGGTCCAGACCTGCAGGTCCGCGGCGGGGTAATGGCCGCTGCACTGGTGGTTGATGGCTTGGTTGCGAATGACGAAGACGCGTTGCGCGTCGTCGCCATGAGCTTTTCTGATCAGCATGCTGTGCCCATTCCCTGGTGTGAGCCGAGCATCCTGGCAGAACCCGGACGGGGCTGTCATGCCGCCCTGGCCTGGATCAGCAGCAGCCCCCAGCCGGTCAGCAGCGTGCCGTCCGCCCGGAGCAAGGGTTGTGTGGCCGTGCGCAGTTCGCTCTTCATCAAGGCGCGATTGGCGGGTGTCAGGCGATCCAGGTCGTAGGTTTCTCTCAACGAGTCCCAGAGCTCCTCGAAGGTGGGCGTCCACTCAAGGTCCAGTTCCTCGAATTGCAGTGAGCTGAAGTGGTGGTCCAACAGCGCCCGCCATCCACTCTGTGACTGAGTACGGGGATCCACCAGGGGCAGGGGACGGAGCTGGTCGCGCCGGGCGGCGGCGCGGAAGGCCTGCACGTAGTGCTGGCCCGGCTCGCCCAACAGAAAGGCCCGGCCGACGATGGCCGAGAGTTGCCCGCCCTTGGCCAGGACCCGATGGATTTCCTCCAGCACCTGTTCGATATCGCTCATCAGCATCAGGGCCAGGTGCGAGACCACGGCATCGACGCTGCCGGTGGCCATCGACAGGCACTGGGCCCGCTCATTGAGCAGCACGCTGCGGTTCGCGAGGCGGGTGTGTGCCGCCTGCAGTTCGGTGGCGCTCATGTCCACGCCGATCAACCGCGCTTCGGGATATTCCCTGGCCAGCAGATCCAGGAGGAAACCGTCGCCGCAGCCCAGGTCCAGCACCCGTGCGCGAGGCTGAGCGGTGGCGAGCGTGGCTGCCAGCATCTCGTAGGATGAACCGCGCCCTGGCAGGCTCAGTCCGGAAAAGGCCGGCGGTGTGGTGCCGGGACGACGCTGGTGAAAGTCCTGAAGAAAGCGTTCGGCGCTGTTCATGCTGTTCATCCTTGAAGCAAACGGAGAGTCGTTGCCGGGCATTGTGGCATGGAGGCAGAGCGCCCCGTCAGTGCACGATGGTATTGGGCGGCAGATGGCCCAGGCGTTCGGTCAGGCGCAGGCGCTGGATCGGGTCTTCGCTGAGCAGCAGGGCGTGCTCCAGGTCGAAGCGTTCGGCGTTGGGGCAGTCCAGGTGCTGGTAGAGGCTGGCGCGGGCCAGGTAGTCGGAGGCGCTGCCATTGCCCAGTTCCAGGACCCGCTCGGCATCGATCAGCGCATTGAGGTGGTCGTCGTGGCTCAGGTGCAACTGGCGCAGGTTGCGCGACAGGCGCTGGAGCATCTGCTGCGGGCTGGCGGTGGCCAGGTGCTCGGCGGCCAGCTTGATGTTCGGCCCGTACTGGCGTTCCAGCAGTTCACGGCAGTCGTTGGGGTACAGGCGACGCCCGCCGCAGGGATCGAGCAGGTGATCGGCGCCGGGCACGCGCAATAGAAAGTGCCCGGGGAAGTTGACCCCGACCATGGGGATTTCCAGGCGCCGCGCCAGCTCCAGGGCGATCAGCCCCAGCGCCAGCGGTTGCCCGCGCCGGGTGTGCAGCACCTTGTCCAGCAGCGCTGCCTGTGGCCGCAGCGGCAGGAACTCGTCCTGCTGGAAGCCCAGGTCGTTCATGCGCCGCAGCAGCGGCTGGCCCAGTTCGCTGACCGGCAGCAGCGGCAAGCCGGAGCTGACCCGCTGTTGCAGCTCCTTGAAATCCTGCAGCAACTGTTCGGGCGACACCTCTTTGTCGTGCTCGGCGGCGATCCACAGCGCCGCCTCGAAAAGGGCGGGCGGGGACTGTTGCAGGCAGGCGAAAAAAGCTTGACGCGGGTTCATCGAAATCTCCGGCGAATGCCTCGTTTTAGCCCCGTCGCGGGCGTTCGTCCAGTGCCGCACACATGCCGTAGCAGGTTATTTCCTAAAGCCTGAAAAGGTGTCCGGCTTATTCCCGCGCGCTCCAGCAATTTTCATGCACAAGCCTATACTGGCGACTACAAGAAGTGATTCGGGAGCCCGACGATGTTCGCTCTCATGCAAAGCACTCGCCTTGAATCGCTGCACCTGAGCGTTGACCCGGCCACCGGGTTGAAGGCGGTGATTGCCATTCATAGCAGCCGCCTGGGGCCTGCCTTGGGAGGCTGTCGTTACCTGGCCTACCCCGACGACGAAAGTGCCGTGGTCGATGCCGTGCGCCTGGCCCAGGGCATGAGCTACAAGGCCGCCCTGGCCGGCTTGCCCCACGGTGGCGGCAAGGCCGTCATCATCCGTCCGCCACACGTCGAAAGCCGTGCCGCGCTGTTCGAAGCCTTCGGTCGCTGCGTCGAGCAACTCGATGGCCGCTACATCACCGCCATCGACAGCGGCACCTCGGTCGCCGACATGGACTGCATCGCCCAAACCACCCAGCACGTCACCAGCACCACCGCTTCCGGCGACCCGGCACCGCATGCCGCCATGGGCGTGTTCGCCGGCATCCGTGCCACCGCCATGGCTCGTCTCGGCAGCGACAACCTCGAAGGTTTGCGGGTGGCGATCCAGGGCCTGGGCAATGTCGGCTTCGCCCTCGCCGAACAGCTGCATGCCGCGGGTGCCGAGTTGCTGGTCAGCGATATCGATTCCGGCAAGGTGCAACTGGCTATGGAGCAACTGGGCGCCCATCCGATCGCCAACGAAGCCTTGCTCAGCACCCCGTGCGATATCCTCGCGCCCTGCGGGCTGGGCGGCGTGCTCAACAGCCACAGCGTGGCGCAACTGCGCTGCTCGGCGGTGGCCGGTTCGGCCAACAACCAGCTGACCAACCTGCAGGTCGCCGACCAGCTGGAAAACCGCGGCATCCTCTACGCGCCGGATTACGTGATCAACGCCGGCGGGCTGATCTACGTTTCGCTCAAGCATCGCGGTGAAGACCTGGCGACCATCACCGCCCACCTGTCGAAGATCAGCCAGCGGCTCACCGAAGTCTTCGCCCATGCCCAGGCTGAAAAGCGCTCCCCGGCGCGGGTGGCCGACGATTTGGCGGAGCGCGTGCTGTACCGCTAGGGGCGAAGGCCTTACCCGGCATTTCGCCCTGTAGGCCCCGCGCCACAAGCGCGAGGCGCAACAACTGCACGCTGACCCGGCGTGCCAGGAGCCATGTGATGCCTCACAAGGTTGCACTTCCCTATACCCGCTATTTGTCCCCGGACGGCCAGTTGCTCGGCGACCTGCCGGCCTGGGCCGACGACTTCAATCTGCTGACCCGGCTCTACCGGCAGATGGTCCTGACCCGCCTGTTCGACCAGAAAGCCGTGGCCCTGCAACGCACCGGACGTATCGGCACCTACGCGCCGACCCTCGGCCAGGAAGCCATTGGCGTGGCCATCGGCAGCCTGATGCGGCCCGAAGACGTGCTGGTGCCCTATTACCGCGACACTGCCGTGCAATTGATGCGCGGGGTGCGCATGGAGGAGATCCTGCTGTACTGGGGCGGCGACGAGCGCGGCAGCGATTTCGTCGACCCGGCGGTGGCCGAGGATTTCCCGATCTGCGTGCCGATCGCCACCCAGGCCCTGCATGCCTGTGGCGTGGCCAGCGCGTTCAAGATCCGTGGCGAGCACCGGGTGGTGGTGACCACCTGTGGCGATGGCGCCACCAGCAAGGGCGACTTCCTCGAAGCCCTCAATGTGGCGGGCACCTGGCAGTTGCCGGTGGTGTTCGTGGTCAACAACAACCAGTGGGCAATCTCGGTGCCACGGCGTATCCAGTGCGGCGCGCCGACCCTGGCGCAGAAGGCCATCGGCGCCGGCTTCCACGGCGAACAGGTCGATGGCAACGACATGCTCGCGGTGTACGACCGGGTGCAGGCGGCCCTGGAGCGTGCCCGGCATGGCAAGGGACCGGTGCTGCTGGAGTGCCTGAGCTATCGCCTGGGCGATCACACCACCGCCGACGATGCCACGCGCTATCGGGCCGCGGATGAGGTCAAGCAGGCCTGGCTGGAAGAGCCGATCAAACGCCTGCAACGCTTCATGGTCGGGCAGGGTGTCTGGGAGGGAAACCGCGAGCAGGCGCTGATGGTGGAATGCCAGGCGCTGGTGCAGCACGCTGTGGATAACTTCGAGGCGGCGGGCACCCAAGCCCCCGAGTCGGTACTGGATTACGTCTACGCGCAATGGCCGGCGGCCCTGGCCGAGCAGCGCGAGATGTTCCTCGAACGGCTGGCGCGGCGTGCGGGAGGTGCGGACCATGAGTAACGGCACATTCAGCTTGCTGGAAGCGGTGAACCTGGCGTTGCACCGGGCCATGGCCGAGGACGAGAACGTGATTGTCCTGGGTGAGGACGTGGGGGTGAACGGCGGGGTGTTCCGCGCCACCCTGGGGCTGCGCGACAGTTTCGGTTTCAAGCGGGTGATCGACTCGCCACTGGCGGAAACCATGCTCGGCGGTCTGGTGATCGGCATGGCCGCCCAGGGCCTGAAGCCGGTGGTGGAAATCCAGTTCATGGGTTTTATCTACGCGACCATGGAGCACCTGGTGTCCCACGCCAGCCGCATGCGCAACCGCACCCGCGGGCGCATCACCTGCCCGATGGTGCTGCGCACGCCCATGGGCGCGGGCATTCGCGCACCGGAGCACCACAGCGAAAGCACCGAGGCGCTGTTCGCCCATATCCCGGGGCTGCGGGTGCTGGTGCCGTCCTCGCCGGCGCGGGCCTACGGGCTGCTGCTGGCGGCCATCGACGATCCCGATCCGGTGCTGTTCCTCGAGCCGACCCGGCTCTACCGCATGAACCCGCAACCGCTGGTGGACGACGGCAAACGGCTGCCGCTGGACAGTTGTTTCACCCTGCGCGAAGGCAGCGACATCACCCTGGTCAGCTGGGGCGCGAGCATTGTCGAGACCTTGCAGGCCGCCAACGCGCTGGCCGAGCAAGGCGTGTCGGCGGAGGTGATCGACGTCGCCAGCATCAAGCCGCTGGACCTCGACACCCTGGAAGCCTCGGTGCGCAAGACCGGGCGCTGCGTGATCGTGCACGAGGCGCCACGCACCTGCGGCGTCGGCGCGGAAATCGCCGCCAGCCTCTACGAGCGGGCGTTGCTGGAATTGCAGGCGCCGATTCTGCGGGTCACCGCGCCGGACATTCCACCGCCGCTGTATCGCCTGGAGTCGCTGTACATCCCCGGCGTCGAAGACATTCTTCACGCCTGCGACAGCACCCTGAACTTCGCCTGAGGAGGCTGCGATGAAATATTTCAAACTGCCCGATCTGGGCGAAGGCCTGCAGGAAGCGGAAATCGTCGAGTGGCACGTCAGGGCCGGCGATAGGGTCAAGGCCGATCAGTTGCTGGTGTCGGTGGAAACCGCCAAGGCCCTGGTGGACATTCCCGCGCCCTATGACGGGGTGGTGGCGAAAACCTACGGCGCGCCGGGCGACATCCTGCATGTCGGCGAACCCTTGCTCGGCTACGAAGGCGAGGCGGATGCCGGCACCGTGGTCGGGCGCCTCGAGGGGGGCGGGGCCAGTCAGGAAGACCGGTTTTTTGTCGGTGCCGCGCCCTCGACCCGCGAACACATGGCGGCCCGCGCCACGCCAGCGGTGCGCCAACTGGCCCGGCAACTGGGCGTGGACGTGAATGCCTTGAGCGGTTCGGCCAAGGACGGGCTGGTCACCCGCGGCGATGTGGAAAACGCCGCGCAGCAGGAACGCGAGCGGTTCGGCGGCGACCGGCTGCGCGGGGTACGCCGGAGCATGGCACTGAACATGGCCCGCTCCCATGCCGAGGTGGTGCCGGTGACGATTTACGGCGATGCCGACCTGCACCGCTGGGGCCAGGCCCGCGACCCGCTGATCCGCCTGGCCAAGGCGCTGGCGGCGGCCTGCGCGGTGGAGCCGGTGCTCAACAGCGCGTTCGACGGCAAGACCCTGTCGATCAAGCAGCACCAGCACCTCGACCTGGGCATTGCCGTGGACACCCCCGATGGCCTGTTCGTGCCGGTGCTGCGCAATGTCGGCCAGCGCGACGCGGACGACCTCAAGGCTGGAGTGACGCGCTTGCGCGCCGATGTGCAGGCGCGTTCGATTCCCCCCCAGGAGATGATGGGCGCGACCCTGACCCTGTCCAACTTCGGTACCCTGTTCGGCCGTTATGCCAACCCGGTGGTGGTGCCGCCGCAAGTGGCAATCCTCGCCGCCGGGGTGATCCGCGACGAGCCGGTGGCCGTGAACGGCGCGGTGGTGGTGCATCCGCTGCTGCCGCTGTCGTTGACCTTCGATCATCGGGTGGTGACCGGCGGCGAGGCGGCGCGGTTTTTCAAGGCGCTGGTCGAAGCGCTGGAGCAACCCGAGCTTTAGTTTTCCACAGGCATGAAAAAGGCCCTGAGCCAAAGACTCAGGGCCTGTTCAATTCGAGCCTGCTTACTTGGCGGCTTTGCTCGCCTTGGCGGGCTTGGCCGGTGCTGCGGGTTCCGCGGCTTCGGGGGCTGCCACCTGAGCCTCTGGCTCGGCCGCCGCAACCGGCGCGCTGAGCAGTTCGGACAGAGCGTCCGGCTGGCTCTTGAAGGCCTTGGCGAACACATCGCGGTTCTTCGCCATGTAGATCCCGGCTTCTTCCACCTGCTGCTCGCTCAGGGACGGCACAGCTTTTTGCAACACTTGCGCCAGCAATTCAGCCAGTTCGAGCATTTTGTCATGACGGTCAGCTTCGGCTTTATCCATGAACAAGCGCTCCAGATCTCGGCTGCTGCGGTATACCACTTCGACGGCCATTCACCACCTCACATGCCTTCACGATAATGGGTCTTTGCTACTACTGTATTTATATACAGCGCGCAGAATAAGCGAATCCTGCTGCTTTGAATAGTGGCTTTTTAATCTAGCCGGGTTTCAGGGTTTGTCAGCCCTCCCCCTGTAGGAGCGAGCTTGCTCGCGATCCGCGCAGCGGCCATTCACCACCTTGTCTGAACAGACGCTATCGCGAGCAAGCTCGCTCCTACAGATTGCCGCCGGCCTGAACGTGCCTTGTCTGCATCAGCCACCATCTCACCCCCAGACGCTGGCCTTTTTTCTGCATGCAGAACAACCGTCACGTCCAACCCGCATCATCCGGTCGAGTCGACCTAAGGAAAAACCATCGTGAAAATCAATTGGGCCGAGAAACTGCGGCAGAACGTCCACCAGCTGGCCGAGTCCCTGGGCAACCTGTTCGTCGAGACCTTTCACTACCTGGCGCTGTTCGCCATCGGCGCGGTGACGGCCTGGGCGGCGGTGATGGAATTTCTCGGGATGCTCGAAGAAGGTCATATCAAGATCGATGACATTCTCCTGCTGTTCATCTACCTCGAACTGGGCGCCATGGTCGGCATCTACTTCAAGACCAACCACATGCCGGTGCGCTTCCTGATCTACGTGGCGATCACCGCGCTGACCCGCCTGCTGATCTCCAACGTGTCGCACCACAACCCGCCGGACCTGGGGATCATCTACCTGTGTGGCGGCATCCTGCTGCTGGCCTTCTCCATCCTGGTGGTGCGCTATGCCTCGTCGCAGTTCCCGTCGGTGAAGATCGAACACCCGCAACGCAAGGTCGGCGCGGGTTCCAGCGAGCATCCGGAAGTCGAGAAGGGCGAGCTTTAAATCGCTACGGTCAGGGGCGGCCGGTTAGCGGGCCGGCCCTTGGCGGCCGGCAGCGGCAGCTTGAAGCTGTCGCTGTTGGTCATGGCTTCGAGGATGGCCATGGCGCTGTGGCCCTGCTCGATGGCGATGCCGAACTGAATGCTTTGCACCAGGCGCTTGAGCCGCTGCGGATCGTTGCGCTGCTCGGCGCTGATCATGCGCTTGGCCACAACCCGGCCGGCCTTGGACAGGGTCAGCATGATGCTGCCGTCCAGGCCCTGGATGCTCAGGTTGACCCGGTATTCCGGGGCGAAAGCATCGGTAATCAGCTGAAAGGGGTTATCCATGTGCGTCACCGCCTGATTGTATCGTGCAGTCATTGACCGGCTGTGGTCGGGATTAGTTCGCATCTCCAGACCACTGGCAGGCCGTTCGCTGAGGTTGGTTAACGTCCGTATTCCTCCGCTCTTGCAAAGCAAAGGGCATGCCGGGAAAACCGCCGGCCAATAAATCCGGGGGCGAAAAAAAACGGACCCAAAGGTCCGTTTTTCTTTGGCTACCCGTTTCAGGGCATGAACGAATAAATGATCGCTGACAGTGCGATCAGGCCGATCAGCACCACGAACAGATTCGACAGCTGGCCCGAATACTGGCGCAGCGATGGCACCCGCCGGATCGCGTACATCGGCATCAGGAACAGCAGGCAGGCGATCACCGGCCCGCCCAGGGTTTCGATCATGCCGAGGATGCTCGGGTTGAAGGTGGCCACGGCCCAGCAGGTCAGGACCATGAACAGCGCGGTGCAACGCTCCAGCCAGCGCGACGACAGGCTCCGGCCACGGCTGCGCAGGCTTTTCACGATCAGCCCCTGGAAACCTTCGCTGGCGCCGATGTAGTGGCCGAGGAAGGATTTGGTGATCGCCACCAGCGCGATCAGCGGCGCCGCATAGGCGATCACCGGGGTCTGGAAGTGGTTGGCCAGGTACGACAGGATCGAGATGTTCTGCGCCTTGGCCGCGGCCAGGTCGGCCGGCGACAGGGCCAGCACGCAGCTGAAGCAGAAGAACATCACCGTCAGCACCATCATGCCGTGGGCCACGGCGAGGATGCCGCGGCTCTTGCGCTCGGCCTGGGCACCGTAGTGGCGCTTCTGGTCGACGGCGAAGGCGGAGATGATCGGCGAATGGTTGAACGAGAACACCATCACCGGGATCGCCAGCCACAGGGTCTTGAGGAACAGCGGCATGGACATGCCGTCATTGGCCGAGGCGAAGAAGGCGCCGTTCCAGTTCGGGATCAGGCTGAGGGCCAGCAGCAACAGCGCGGCGACAAAGGGATAGACCAGCACGCTCATGGCCCGCACGATCACGCCCTGGCCACAGCGCACGATGGCCATCAGGCCGAGGATCAGCACCAGGGACAGGATCGCCCGCGGCGGTGGCGTCATGTGCAGTTGGTGTTCCATGAAGCTGCCCAGGGTGTTGGTCAGCGCCACGCTGTACACCAGCAGGATCGGGAAGATGGCGAAGAAGTAGAGCAGGGTGATCAGCTTGCCGGCGCCGATGCCGAAGTGTTCTTCCACCACTTCGGTGATGTCGCCGGAGCGGCCGGACAGGACGAAGCGGGTCAGCCCGCGGTGGGCGAAGAAGGTCATCGGGAAGGCCAGCAGCGCCAGCACGATCAGCGGCCAGAAGCCGCCGACCCCGGCGTTGATCGGCAGGAACAGGGTGCCGGCGCCGATGGCGGTGCCGTACAGGCCGAGCATCCAGGTGGTGTCGTGTTTGCTCCAGCCCTGGCTGGTGGTCGTGGTGTCGCGGGCAGTCTCTACGGCAGGGTTTTCGGCAGCGGGTGTTCGTACATCGGTCATCGGTATCGCCTCGTTATTATTTTTGCTCGGGCTCACGTGGGTCGGACGGTCAGGAGAGGGGGATCAGCACTCCACCCAACTCACGGCCAGGCCGCCCCGTGAAGTTTCTTTGTATTTGTCGTGCATGTCGGCGCCGGTATCGCGCATGGTGCGGATCACCCGGTCCAGGGAAATGAAGTGTTTGCCGTCGCCGCGCAG
Organism: Pseudomonas sp. B3G-3; assembly: GCF_028640915.1. Taxonomy (NCBI): domain Bacteria; kingdom Pseudomonadati; phylum Pseudomonadota; class Gammaproteobacteria; order Pseudomonadales; family Pseudomonadaceae; genus Pseudomonas; species Pseudomonas sp. B3G-3. Next base: position 134,405 of record NZ_JAQZAB010000061.1, read on the forward strand.
GGCCATCTGGGTGGCGTTGATCGCCTTCACCGCGGCGATCGCGTTGCGCTCGATGCAAGGCACCTGCACCAGGCCGCCGACCGGGTCGCAGGTCAGGCCGAGGTTATGTTCCAGGCCGATTTCCGCGGCGTTTTCCAGTTGCTCCGGCGTGGCCCCGAGCACCTCGGCCAGGCCAGCCGCAGCCATCGCGCAGGCCGAGCCCACCTCGCCCTGGCAGCCGACTTCGGCGCCGGAGATCGAGGCGTTTTTCTTGCAGAGGATGCCCACCGCGGCGGCGCCGAGGAAGAAGTCGATCACGTCGTCGTCCGACGCTTCGGGGTTGAACTTCATGTAGTAATGCAGCACCGCCGGGATGATCCCCGCCGCGCCGTTGGTCGGTGCGGTGACCATGCGCCCGCCGGCGGCGTTTTCCTCGTTCACCGCCAGGGCGAACAGGTTGACCCACTCCATGGCCGACAGGGTCGAGCTGATGACGTTGGGCTTGCCGATTTCCAGCAGGTTGCGATGCAGCTTGGCGGCGCGGCGCGGCACATCCAGGCCGCCGGGCAGGGTGCCTTCGTGGCGCAGGCCCTGCTCGACGCATTCGCGCATCACCGCCCAGATGTGCAGCAGGCCGCTGCGGATTTCGGCGTCGCTGCGCCAGGCCCGTTCGTTGGCCATCATCAGTTCCGAGACCCGCAATTGATGCTGTTGGCACAGGGCCAGGAGTTCCACCGCGCTGTTGAAGTCGTAGGGCAGCTCGACGCTGTTGGCCGCCGGAGCGCCTTCGGCCACTTCGGCCTCCTCGACGATAAAACCGCCACCCACCGAGTAGTAGGTCTGCCGCCACAGCAGGCCGTCCGCACCGAAGGCCGACAGCGACATGGCATTGGGGTGGTAGGGCAGGCTTTCGTCGAGCAGCAGCAGGTCGCGGTGCCAGTCGAAGGCGATGGTCGAGCGGCCACCGAGGCTCAGCTCGCCGCTTTCGCGCAGTTGCTGGATGCGCGGGCCGATGCTGCGAGGGTCGATGCTGTCGGGCCATTCGCCCATCAGGCCCATGACGCAGGCGCGGTCGGTGGCATGGCCGACGCCGGTGGCGGACAGCGAGCCGTACAGGCGGATTTCCACCCGCTGCACCTGCGCCTGCAACCCTTGCTCGAACAGCCCCTGGGCGAAGGTCGCGGCGGCGCGCATCGGGCCGACGGTGTGGGAACTGGACGGGCCGATGCCGACTTTGAAGAGATCGAAAACACTGATAGCCATGCTAAAGCCTTACAAGCAATGGAAGAGAAATCGCTGCCATTTTTTGTAGGCCGAGCGTTAGGTCGGCGATACTGCCTAGCTCGGTCAATACTGACCAACGAATTTTCCTAAGACAGCCTTTAGCAGGACTAAACGATGAGTCGTCAATTTCATGCCCAGACCTATGTCTGGCTGCATGTGTTTTCCTGTGCCGCGCGGCACTTGTCGTTCACCCGTTGCGCGGAAGAACTGCACATCACCCCGGGGGCGGTCAGCCAGCAGATCCGCCTGCTGGAAGAGCGGCTCGGTTTTCGCCTGTTTCACCGCCGCGCCCGCGGAGTGGAACTGAGCGCCGAGGGGCAGCGGCTGGCGATCACGGTGAACGAGGCCTATGGCAGCATCGACGCCGAACTGCGCCGGCTGGATGCCGGGATGATCAGCGGCACCTTGCGCCTGCGCTCGATCCCGTCGTTTCTCGGCAAGTGGCTGACCCCGCGCCTGCCCCGGCTGCAGCAGCGTTTTCCGGACATTCAGCTACGGCTGGTGGCCGAGGACAGCAGCGTGGCCTTGCATGAAGGTGATTTCGACCTGGCCATCGACCTCAATGACGGCAGCTATCCGGGACTGTTATCCACAGCCCTGCTGGATGAGCAGATCTTCCCGGTCTGTGCCCCGGGCCTGTTGCGCGGGCGGCCGCCGCTGCACGGTCCGGCAGACCTGGTGCATTTCCCGTTGCTGCACGACATCACTGCCTGGCGCGGCAGCTACGAGTACGCGGAGTGGGAGTTCTATCTCAATGCCATCGGCTTCGAGGGCGCGGATGTGCGGCGCGGGCACACCTTCAACCGCAACCACCTGACCATCGAGGCGGCGACTGCCGGGATGGGGGTGGCGATTGCCCGGCGCACCCTGCTCAACGATGAACTGGAGCGCGGCACCCTGATCGTGCCGTTTGGCCTCGCGGTGCCCAATCACAAGCGTTATGTGCTGCTGTATGCGCCGGGCGCGCTGAGCCATCCGGGCGTGCGCGCGGTGCACGACTGGCTGGTGGAAGAGGCGGAGATATTTCGCGGTTTGCACCCGCTGGGAGGGGGACACGGGTAAGCAGAAAGGACAGGGGAGTGAGGCGACCCAACTCCCGACATTAACAGCGCTTTTGCGCTTTGTCCGGCTTTATTTGCCAATAGATATTTATCTTTTTTAAGGGGTTGAATTGTTCTGCGCTCTGCCCAACTCTGTAACCAAGAGGCCGCAAAAAGTACGCCCTCAGGGGCACGCGGTTCCTCTCGCGAGCTAGCTGAAATAAGGGAAGAACTATGCAAATCCAGGTCAATAGCGATAACCATATTCAAAGCAGCATCCGACTGGAGGAGTGGGTACGTACTACCATTGAGAGCACGCTCGAACGCTACGAGGAGGACCTGACCCGAGTCGAGGTTCATCTGCGGGACGAGAACGGCGACAAGCCCGGTCCCCACGATTTGCGCTGCCAACTGGAGGCGCGGCCAAAAGGCCATCAACCGATTTCCGTGACCCACAAAGCCGAATCCCTGGAACTGGCCATCGAAGGAGCGGCCACCAAGCTGGAGAACTCCCTGGAACACCTGTTCGGACGGTTGCGCAACAAGCGCGCCGCGGCAGCGCCAAGCGCCCGCGCCGGTCAGGCCGACGCCTTGCTTGAAGAGGAATTCCTGGAAAACGAACAGGCCGCGCTCAATAGCTGACGGCGCAAGTACCCAACCAAGAAGCACCTAGCAAAAAGGGCCTGCACATGCAGGCCCTTTTTTGTGCGCCGCGTTTCTGTAGGAGCGAGCGGGCGGCGATCCGACTTGCTCGCGATGCAGACGCCGCGGTGTGTCAGGCTGGACGCCATCGCGAGCAATCGAGCGTCGACCGGCCGCTCCTACAGAAGCACGGGGACGTGCTGTTCTGCAGGAGCACGTTGGATCAGAACGCCACGGAGGTCTGTACGTACAGGGTCCGTGGTTCGCCCACGTATTTGCCTTTGTTGTTGTCGTCGAACGAGCGGGTGAAGTACTGGTGGTTGAAGATGTTCTTCACCCCGACCGCCACGTTGAGGTCCGACAGTTGCGGGCCGAAGTCGTAGGCGGCGCGGCTGCTGAACAGCATGTAGCCGGGAATCCGTCCGGTGCTGCCGTCGGCGCTTTCGGTGGAGGTGTTGGCGTTGTCGGCGAACTGGCTGCTCTGGTAGCTGCTGTCGAAGTTCAGTTTCCACGGGCCTTCGGTGTAACCGATGCCGAGGGTGCCTTTGTGCTTGGACGAGAACGGCACGCGGTTGCCCTTGTTCGGCCCGTCTTCACGAATGGTGGCGTCGACGTAGGCGTAGGTGGCGTACAGATCGAAACCGGCCAGCGCCGGACTCAGGCCGTCCAGTGCGTAATTGACGCTGGTCTCGATGCCCTGGTGGCGGGTTTCGCCACGGGCGATCACCGAGTCGTTGGTCTGGTTGCTGTCGTACTGGTTGTCGAAGTTGATCAGGAACGCGCCGATCTCCGCCCGCAGACTGCCGTCGTCATAGCGGGTGCCCAGTTCCCAGGTGCGGGCCTTTTCCGGTTTCACTTCGCCGCTGCTCACGCGGTTGGGCATCTGGCTGTACTGCACGCTGCCGAACGAACCCTCGGTGTTGGCGTAGAGGTTCCAGCTGTCGGTCAGGTGGTACATCACGTTCAGTGCCGGCAGCGCGGTGTTGTAGTCGCCCTTGTATTTGACGTTGGTCAGGTTGTTGGTCTGCTGGGACTCGATCATCTCGTAGCGGATCCCCGGGGTGAGGGTCCACTTGCCGATGTCGATGCGGTCGTCGACGAAGAACGCATTGGCCTCGGTGCCACCGCGGGTATCGCGGTCGTTGCGGCTGCTGGTGCTGGGCAACTGCTGGTTGGCGCTGATCGGCGTGCGGTAGCGCAACTCGTGCCCGGCCTCGTTGATGTAGCGGTAGCCGATGCCCAGCTCATGGCTGGTCGGCCCGAGGTCGAAGCCCTGGGCGAAGCGGGTTTCGATGCCGCGCACCCAGTATTCGCGTGGCGACAGCGACAGGAAGCTGCCCTGGTCCAGGTAGCCGCTGCGCAGGGTCTTGGTGAAGAAGCTGTTGACGGTGAATTCGCGGCGATCTTCCTGGTAGCGGTAGCCGAAGTTGATCAGCATACGGCGGCCCCAGAACTTGTCGTACGGGCGGGTCGACTGATACGGATCGGCCTTGTAGTCGGCAACGTTGAGGCCGCCGGGCATATCGGCCTCGCCCTCGTAGTACTGGGCCATGGCGTTGAAGCTGTTGGCGTCGTCGAGCTGGTAGTGGCCCTTGAGGATCAGGTCGTCGATCTGTGTGTCGCTGTGTTCGCGCCAGTCGCCGCCACGGGTGCCGGAGTACAGCAGGGCGCCGCCCAGGCCGTTGTCGGCGGTGCCGCCGGCCAGCAGGTTGCCGGTGGTCTTGAAACCGTCGTGGCTGGAGGACGGGCTGGTCTCGGTCTGGAAGCCGCCCTTGACCGTGGGCGCATCGGGGATGGCGCGGGTCACGAAGTTGACGATGCCGCCGACGTTCTGCGGCCCGTAACGCACGGCGCCGCCGCCACGCACCACGTCCACCGCGTCCATGTTGCCCATGCTGACCGGGGCGAAGGACAGCTGCGGCTGGCCATAGGGCGCGAAGGGTACCGGAATGCCGTCCATCAGTACCGTGGAGCGCGAGGCCAGGCGTGGGTTGAGCCCGCGAATGCCGAAGTTCAGCGCCATGTCGTGGCTGCCGGTGCCGTTGTTTTCCGGTGCGTTGACCCCGGGGATGCGGTTGAGCACGTCGCGGGCCTGGGTGGCGCCCTGGCGTTCGAATGCTTCGCGGCGGATCACGTCACGGGCCCCCGGGTGTTCGAAGACGTTGGTCTGCTCCGCATCGCCCAGCCAGTCGCCGACCACGCTGGACGTGCCCAGCTCCAGGGCCGCCGGTGCGCCCTCGGCGCTCACCGGTTGCAGGCTGAAGGCATTGCCGCCTTCGGCGCGGGCTTGCAGGCCGGTACCCTTGAGCAAGGCATTCAGACCTTCTTCGGTGGTGTAGCTGCCTTCCAGGCCCTGGCTCTGCACGCCGCTGGCGACCTGGGAACCGAAGGAGATCAGCACCCCGGCCTCACGGCCGAACTGGTTCAGGGCGTTTTCCAGCGATGAGGCGGCGATGTGGTAATCGCGCGACAGGCCATCGGCGGCCATGGCCGGCGGCAGGGCGGCCAAGCTCAGGCTGGCGCCCAGCAGCAACTGGCGCAGGGTGCGGGCAAGGGGCGTGAGGCGAGTGGGTTGCTGGGGCATGGACATCGATCCTGAGAAGGTTGCAGTCAAGGGGGCTTTCCTTCTCTGTCACGCGAGTGCTGGAAAACGGCTCACACAAAATGAAAAAAACGGCACACCGGGAAAAACATTGAATCGACGCCTGTAGCCGCTGCCGCAGGCTGCGATAAGGCCCGAAGGGCCTTCGAGGGCCTCAAGAGCACGTCCCCTTCGGGGCCGATCGCAGCCTGCGGCAGCGGCTACAGGTCACGCGCGGGCTTCGACCGTGACCCAGTAGCGGGTGAAGCGACGGACCTTCACCGGAAGGCTGATTTCCAGCAGGTCGAGGATCCGTTCGCTGTCGTCCAGTGGATAACTGCCGGAGATCAGCAGGTCGGCGACCTGTGGATCGCAGTTGAGCTGGCCGCGACGGTAGCGCCCCAGCTCGTCGAGGAAGTCCGCCAGGCGCATCTGGGCGGCCACCAGCATGCCTTCGCTCCAGGCGCCGCTGCCGGCGTCCAGCGGCCGCGGGTTGTCCCAGGCGCTGCGGGTGAAGCTCAATTGCTGTTCCTTGCTTACCACTAACGGCGCTCCCGAATAATCCGACGGGCTGAGGCTGACGTTGCCTTCGAACACCGCCAGCTGGGTGCGCTGGCTGAACTGGCGCAGGTTCAGCCGTGCGCCTTGCGGACGTAAAACACCCTGGGCGCTCTGTATCAACAGCGGCCGGCGGTCGGCCGCGGCGGTCAGCAGGATCTCCCCGGCCAACAGCCGGATCAGCCGTTGCTGGCCGTCGAAACTTACGTCCACCGCGCTGTCGGTATTGAGCTGCAACTGGCTGCCATCGCTCAATTGCAGTTTGCGCCGCTGGCCCACCGGGCTGCGGTAGTCGGCCATCAGCGGGGTCAGCGGGTTGTGTTCGCGCAAGCCCCAGGCCGCGGCGGAACCGGCGCCGAGGATCAGCAGCAGTTTCAGCGCCTGGCGCCGGCTGGAGGACTTCGGCGCAGCGAGCGCGGCATGGGCCAGGGGCGAAGACAGGCCGCGCAGCCGCGAATTGACCCGCTGGATATGTTCCCAGGCCCGTTGATGTTCGCTGTGGGCGTCGTGCCATTGCTGCCAGGCCCGTTGCTGGCGTGGGCTGAGTGGGCCCGCCTGCATTTCGAGCAGCCAGTGCACGGCCTGTTCGGCGACCTGGGCGCCGATGTCCGGCGGGCGGGGGAGGCCAGTGTTCACAGGGCGAAGTAGCAGCGCAGGGCTGCCTTGTGCAGGTGGCGCTTGACCGTGGCGATGGAGATCCCCAGCTCGCGGGCGATCTCGCCATGTTTCAGGCCATCGACCTGGGCCAGCAGGAACGCGCGTTTCACCAGGCGCGGCAAACCGTCGAGCAACTGGTCCAGCTCCAGCAGGGTCTGCAGGATGATCGCCTTGTCTTCCTCGGACGGCGCCAGCAGTTCCGGCATCTGCGCCAGCGTCTCAAGATAGGCCCGTTCCAGGTCCTGGCGCCGGTAATGGTTGCACAGCACCCGCTTGGCGATGGTGGTGAGGAACGCCCGTGGCTCGACGATCGACGGCGTTTCCCGGGTGCTGAGCACCCGCATGAAGGTGTCCTGGGCCAGGTCGGCGGCGCTGTCGGGGCAGCCGAGCCGACGCCGCAACCAGCCGTTCAGCCAGCTGTGATGGGCGTGATAGAGGACTTCGACGGTAGAGGAGTGAGCCAAGCCGAACGCTCCGGCAGCATGAAAACGCTTAAGAGAACAAGAATTGTTCGCATTGTAGTGGCCTGGCATGGCATTGGGCAATCAACCCGGACCGGCGGAAGATCCCGCTGCGGGTCAGTGAATTTTTGCGCATGAGAATATTTATCATTAATATTGCGCCGACTTGAGTCCGGGTAGGGGAATTCCCTGCGCCGGGCGGTCCTGGTTTCAAGGTCGAAACATGAAAAGCAAAGTTGCCACGATCCCCTCTTCCTACCGTCTGGCGGTGACGTCGCGAGTGCTGGCCGCGGTATTCGGCGGTTACCTGCTGGCGGCGTTGTCCAGCGTCTGCATGACCCTGCTGCTCCCCGTGTCCCGCGCCGATGCGGTGGTCAGCGGCATGATGACCTCCTTCCTGTTCTATCTGGTGGCGGTGCTCTGGTGCTTTGCCTGCCGCACGGCCTGGCAGGCCTGGCTCGGTTTGCTGCTGCCGGCGCTGGGGTTGGCGGCGATTTCTGCGTGGGCGCACGGGATGAATCTTTCATGAAGGAGGGATTTCGCCAGTCCATGGCCTGGCTGCACACCTGGGCCGGGCTGGTATTCGGCTGGCTGCTGCTGGCGATTTTCCTGACCGGCACCCTGGCCTACTTCAAGGACGAAATCAGCCACTGGATGCAGCCCGAAGTGCCGTCGCGCTCGGTCAGCAACGAAACCAGCCTGATCCTCGCCCAGAGTTATCTGCAGCAGCACGCCCAGGGCGCCTCGCGCTGGTTCATCAACCTGCCCGATGCCCGTGAGCCGGGGTTGTCGGTGATGTGGCAGTTCCCGGGCAAGCCCGGCGAGCGCGGCGCCTTCACCCAGAAACTGCTGGACCCGGCCACCGGTGCCGAACTGCAGGTCCGCGATACCCGCGGCGGCGAGTTCTTCTACCGCTTCCATTTCCAGTTGCAGATGCCTCATCCGTGGGGCCGCTGGCTGTCCACCGCGGCGGCCATGCTGATGTTCGTCGCCTTGATCAGCGGCATCATCACCCACAAGAAAATCTTCAAGGACTTCTTCACCTTCCGCCCCAGCAAGGGCCAGCGCTCCTGGCTCGACGGGCACAACGCGGTGGGCGTGCTGGTGCTGCCGTTCCACCTGATGATCACCTACAGCAGCCTGGTGATCTTCATGTCGATGGTCATGCCGGCGAGCATCCTGGCCACCTACGGCAACGACACCCGGGCGTATTTCAACGAAGTGTTCCCCGCCAGCAAAACCGCCCCGGCCGCAGGCAAGCCGGCGCACCTGGTGCAACTCGAACCGCTGCTGGAGCAGGCCCGCGAGCAGTGGCCGGGTGGCCGCGTGGGGCGGATCACGGTGAACAATCCGGGGGACGCCAATGCCTCGGTGAATGTCATGCGTCATGGTGGCGACCAGGTGGTCCGCGACTTTGGCAATGTGGTCACGTTCGACGGGGTCAGCGGCAAGCTGTTGCAGGTGTCGCCGCCGCAGTCGACGGCCCTGGCCATCAACGGCAGTTTTTACGGGCTGCACATGGGCCTCTTCGCCGGGCCGCTGTTGCGCTGGCTGTACTTTATCTGCGGCCTGGCCGCCACCGCGATGATCGGCACCGGGCTGGTGATCTGGCTGGGCAAGCGCCAGCTCAAGCATGCCAAGAGTGGAGTGACGCCCTTCGAACTGCGCCTGGTGGAAGTGCTGAACATCGCCAGCATGTCTGGCCTGGTGCTGGCCGTCGCCGCCTTCTTCTGGGCCAATCGCCTGTTGCCGGTGAGCCTTGCCGGGCGGGCGGACTGGGAAGTGAACAGCTTCTTTATCGTCTGGGGCCTGAGCCTGCTGCACGCCGCGCTGCGTCGCGGGCGCAAGGCCTGGGTCGAGCAATTGGGCCTGGCGGCGCTAATGCTGGCCAGCGTGCCGCTGCTCGATGCGCTGACGATGCCCGATGTGCTGGATGGTTTCCTGGTGCATGGCGACTGGGTCCGCGCCGGCTTCGACCTGACCTGCCTGGCGGCGGGGCTGTTCCTGGCCTGGGGGGCCTGGAAGATGTCGCGTCCTGTCGCCCAGCCTACCGTTGCCGCCCGCTCGCGACGGGCCGCCCTTGAAACCGAGGTGAACTGAATGCTCCTGGCGCTGCTGTTGTGTTACCCAGGCTTTGCCGGGTTGTGCCTGTCGATGGACCGTCATCACGCCGAACTCCTAGGCTACAAACCCACGGCCTGTCGCCGCTCTGGCTTGCGTATTGGCGGCTGGCTGCTGCTGGCCGGCTCGCTGTGGGCGGCGATCGCGGCGGCTGGCTGGGGCCTGGGCCTGGTGCAATGGTGCGCGGCCTTGATGCTCAGCGCCTTGTCGCTGGTGCTGTTGCTGCCGTATCAACCGCGACTGGCGTTGCTGGCGGCGGGGCTGGGATTACTGGTCAGCCCGCTGGCCGCGTTGGCGCAATGAGCGCTCCGCAGCGCCGGGCCTGAGGGGCTGGCTTCGATTGTTCGTTGACACGAACCCCTCGCCAATCGTTATCTGGGCGCCCGTCGCCGCGGCTGCAAGGTTGTCGGCGCGGGTTCGAGGTCATCAAGGAAATACGTTTTTCATGGGTTCAGCACATCGTTTCTACACTCGCGGGCTGGGGTTGTTCCTGGCCCTGTCACTGGCGGCTTGCGCCAGCCATCCCGGCGCCCGCTACGCCGCCAGCCTGGATCAGGTCCTGGCCGACCCGGCGCTGCAGGGCGCCACGGTGTCGCTGACGGTGCGCGATGCCGAGAGCGGCGCGGCCTTGTATCAGCACAACCCCGACAGCCGCCTGATCCCGGCTTCGAGCCTCAAGCTGCTGACCACCGCCGCCGCGCTGGACGTCCTCGGCCCCGACTACCGTTTCGCCACCGAGGTGCTGGGCGACGGCGCGCAGCAGGGCGAGCGCCTGCAGGGCAATCTCTACCTGCGCGGTTCCGGCGACCCGAGCATGCAGGTCGCGGACTATCGGGAGTTGGCAGCGGCGGTGGCGCGCACCGGCATTCGTCAGGTCGCGGGCGACCTGGTGCTCGACGACACCGCCTTCGATGACCAGCGGCTCGGCGTCGATTGGGCCAGCGACGATGAAAGCCTGTATTACGCGGCGCAGATTTCCGCCCTCAATATTTCCCCCAACGACGACTTCGACGCCGGCAGCGTGCTGGTGTCGGTCACCGCGCCGACGATGCCGGGAGCGTCGCTGGCGGTGCGCATCAGCCCGGAAAACCGGCTGATGAGCCTGCGCAATCAGGGCCGGGTCGGAACGACGGACAGCCTGCAGGTCGGCCGTGAGCATGGCAGCAACCTGCTGCTGGTCAGCGGCGCCTTGCCGCCGGGGCAGTCGCGGCGCCATTGGGTCAGCGTGTGGGAGCCGACCCGCCTGGTGGCGGACGTGTTCCAACAAGCGCTGGCCGAGCAAGGCGTGACGGTACAGGGCCAGGTGCGCATAGGCCAGCCCACGGCACCCCCCGCCCGGGTGCTGGCCAGTCACTCGTCGATGCCGCTGGCGGGCTTGATCACGCCGCTGCTCAAGCTGTCGAACAACAACATGTCGGAAGTGCTGCTCAAGGCCATGGGCCGCAAGACCGCCAATGCCGGCACCGCCGCTGCCGGGGTGGCGGCCATCGAGGGCTTCCTGCGGCGCCAGGGCCTGAGCCCGCAAGGGCTGGTGCAGGTGGACGGCTCGGGGCTGTCGCGGCGCAACCAGATTTCCAGCCAGAGCCTCAGCGACCTGTTGCTGGTGGCGCGCAAGCAGCCCTGGTTCGCCACCTGGTACGCGGCGTTGCCGGTGGCTGGCGATGCCCAGCGCATGACCGGCGGCACCCTGCGTTATCGCCTGCAAGGCACAGGGGCTGTGGATAACCTGCATGCCAAGACCGGCTCGATGCAGGGCGTGTCGTCGCTGTCCGGGTATCTGCGCGCGGCCGATGGCCGTCGGCTGGTGCTGGTGATGCTGTCGAACAACTACCGGGCCGACGGCGCGCACATCAAGGCCCTGGAAGATCGGGTGACGCAGGTGCTGTTGCAATAACGCTGGGGATCGGCTTTGCCTGACACATCGCCATCGCGGGCAAGCCTCGCTCCTACGGGGTGTGCGGTGTGAGGGCGGGCGCGGTGCTTCTGTAGGAGCGAACGGGCGGCGATCCGACTTGCTCGCGATGAAGGCGACGCGGTGTAACTGGCGGCTGCGCTCAGCCAAGAAGCGCCTGGCGATATTCCCCGGGCGTGCCACCCAGGGCCTGGCGAAAGCGATTGGTGAAGTGGCTGGCGCTGGCGAAACCGCAGGCCAGGGCAATCTCGCCCAGGGGCAGGCGGGTGCCGCGCAGCAGGTCGCGGGCATGCTTCAGGCGTCGCGCCAGCAGGTATTGGTGGGGCGGCAGGCCGAAGCTCGCGCGGAACATCCGCGCAAAGTGGTATTCCGACAAGGCGCAGCGCGCGGCCAGTTGCCCGAGGCTGAGCGGTTCGGCCAGCTGGCTGTCGATGTACTCCACCAGTTGCCGACGCTGATGCGCCGCCAGCCCGCCCTTGAGGCGCAGGCCCTGGCGCTGGCCGACCTGGGTCAGCAGGGCGTGGCTGAGCATCTCGTGGGCCAGGCTGCTGGTCAGCAGGCGCTCGCCGGGTTCGTCCCAGTTCAGCTGGATCAGTTGCCGAAAGCGCCTGGCCTGCTGCGGATCGTCGAGGAAGGTGGTTTCCTGCAATTGCAGCTCGCGGGGTTCGCGGTCCAGCAGGGTCACGCAGCCCAGGGCAAATTGTTCCGGGCTGAAATACAGGTGGGCCAGGCGGATCTCGCCGTTGATCACCCAGGCCGAACGGTGCTCGGCGGGCAGGATGCACAGCTTGTCCGGGCCGCCCTTGGTCCCCGGCTGGCCGCGGCGAAAAGTCCCGGTGCCGCCGGCGATGTAGCACGACAGGGTGTGATGGCTCGGCGCTTCGTAGTCCTGGGCGTCGTGATGGTTGCTCCACAAGGCTGCGGCCAGGCCGTCACCGAGCTCGGCGCTGTGCTCCAGGCGAGCATTGGGCGAGCGGTTCAGGGCTTGAAAGACTTGCAGGGTTTCCAGGGTAGACATGGTTTTGATTCGATAAAGGGTGGCACGTTGTAGCCGCTGCCGCAGGCTGCGATCGGCTCCGCAGGAGACGCGCTTTTGAGATCGCAAGAAGGTCCTGCGGGTCGAGCGCGACCCCGGCCTATCGCAGCCTTCGGCAGCGGCTACAGGAGCGAAGTCAGATGTTTCGCATCCTACTCCGTAGGCAACGCGCTGCCAGCCCGGTAACCGACAAAAGCGCAAGTTTATGCAAGCGCCCGGGCGCGCAATGGCCTGAGACTGGGTTGCCCTGCACAGGAGTCCCGCGCCATGAACCTCTCGCTTTATCTGCTCACCGTCCTGATCTGGGGCACCACCTGGATCGCCCTCAAGCTGCAGCTGGGGGTGGTGGCGATTCCGGTGTCCATCGTCTATCGCTTTGCCCTGGCGGCCCTGGTGCTGTTCGTCATGCTGCTGCTCAGCCGCAAGCTGCAAGTGATGAACCGTCGCGGGCACCTGATTTGCCTGGCCCAGGGGCTGTGCCTGTTCTGTATCAATTTCATGTGTTTCCTGCATGCCAGCCAGTGGATTCCCAGCGGCCTGGTGGCGGTGGTGTTTTCCACGGCGACCCTGTGGAACGCCCTGAATGCCCGGGTGTTCTTCGCCCAGAAGATCGCCCGCAACGTACTGCTGGGCGGGGCGCTGGGGCTGCTGGGGCTGGGCCTGCTGTTCTGGCCGGAGCTGGCGGGCCATAGCGCCAGCCCGCAGACCCTGCTCGGCCTGGGGTTGGCGCTGTTGGGGACCCTGTGTTTCTCGGCGGGCAACATGCTGTCCAGCCTGCAACAGAAAGCCGGCCTCAAGCCGCTGACCACCAACGCCTGGGGCATGGCCTATGGCGCGGCGATGCTGGCGGCTTATTGCCTGGTCAAGGGCATCCCTTTCGATATGGAGTGGAACGCGCGCTACCTCGGTTCCTTGCTGTATCTGGTGATCCCGGGCTCGGTGATCGGCTTCACCGCCTACCTGACCCTGGTTGGCCGCATGGGCCCGGAGCGGGCGGCCTACTGCACCGTGCTGTTCCCGGTGGTGGCGCTGAATGTCTCGGCCTTCGCCGAAGGTTACCAATGGACCGCCCCGGCGCTGGCCGGGCTGGTCCTGGTGATGCTGGGCAACGTGCTGGTGTTCCGCAAGCCCAAGCCGCTGGCCGTCCGCGATCCCCGGCTCGCCTGATGGGTAGCGCGGCTGCTGCAGGGTTTGAGGAGCTTCTGTAGGAGCGAAGCTTGCTCGCGATAGCGGTGTCTCAGGTACACCGCGTCGTGCCTATCGCGGGCAATCGAGCGTCGACCGGCCGCTCCTACAGTGGACCGCGTTGGTTTCAGCCTTTCCACACCTGCGGGTTGACCAGGTCCTGCGGGCGTTCGCCGAGCAGGGCGCTGCGCAGGTTGGCCAGGGCGCGGTTGGCCATGGCGTCGCGGGTTTCATGGGTGGCCGAGCCGATGTGCGGCAGGGTCACGGTGTTTTTCAGCTGGAACAGCGGCGACTCGGCCAGCGGTTCCTTCTCGTAGACGTCCAGGCCGGCCCCGCGAATCGTGCCGTTGCGCAGGGCCTCGATCAGCGCCGGCTCATCCACCACCGGACCGCGGGAGATGTTCACCAGGATCGCGCTCGGCTTCATCAGCGTCAGTTCGCGGTGGCTGATCAGGTGCTTGGTCTTTTCGCTCAACGGCACCACCAGGCAGACGAAATCCGCTTCGGCCAGCAACTGCTCGAGGCTACGCAATTGCGCGCCCAGCTCCTGTTCCAGGGCGGTCTTGCGGCTGTTGCCGCTGTAGATCACCGGCATGTTGAAGCCCAGGCGACCGCGTCGGGCGATGGCCGCGCCGATATTGCCCATGCCGACGATGCCCAGGGTCTTGCCATGCACATCGCAACCGAACAGCGGCGCGCCGACGCTGGCCTGCCATTGCCCGGCCTTGGTCCAGGCGTCCAGTTCGGCGACGCGCCGGGCGCTGCTCATCAGCAGGGCGAAGGCCAGGTCGGCGGTGCTTTCGGTGAGCACGTCCGGGGTGTTGGTGAGCATGATCCCGCGTTCGTTGAAGTAGGCCAGGTCATAGTTGTCGTAGCCCACCGAGACACTGGAGACCACTTCCAGCTGGCTGGCGTTTTCCAGCTGCGCGCGGCCCAGCTTGCGACCGACGCCGATCAGGCCGTGGGCGTGGGGCAGGGCTTCGTTGAATTGCGCGCCGATATCGCCCAGCTTGGGGTTGGGCACTATCACCTCGAAGTCCTGGCGCAGGCGCTCGATCATGTCCGGGGTGATGCGGCTGAAGGCAAGTACGGTCTTTTTCATCGCGGGAAAGCTCGTCAGGCGGAGGAGAATGCCAAGCAAGCTAACATTCCCCACGGGCTTTTTGTAGCGGCTGCACAGGGCTGTGAGGGCAAGAAGGTTCTGCGACTGTAGCCGCTGCCAAAGGCTGCGATCGGCTCCGCAGGAGACGTGCTCTTGAGATCGCAGGAGGTCTTGCGGACCTTTCGCAGCCTGCGGCAGCGGCTACAGGGGGGAAGCATGACAAAGCCCCGAAGGGCTTGGCTCAAGTGGTCAGGCGTACGCCGCTGAGGCCGCCGCTCAGTTCATAGGCCGCGAGCTCCGCCTGATGGGCGGCGAGAATCTCCGGCAGGGTGTTGCGCAGGTACTCGACCCAGGTCTTGATCTTGGCGTCCAGGTACTGGCGCGATGGGTAGATGGCGTACAGGTTCAGCTCCTGGGAGCGGTACTTGGGCATGACCCGCACCAGGGTGCCGTTGCGCAGGCCCTCGATGGCCGCGTACACCGGCAGCACGCCCAGGCCCATGCCGCTGGTGATCGCGGTTTTCAGCGCGTCGGCGGAGTTCACCAGGAACGGCGAGCCGTTGAGCGTGACCCCTTCCTGGCCCTCGGGGCCGTCGAACAGCCATTTGTCCAGGGCGATCACCGGGCTCACCAGGCGCAGGCAGGCATGGTTCGACAGGTCGCTGGGGCTGCTCGGGCAGCCATTGGCTTTCACGTAGGCCGGCGAGGCGCAGACGATGCTGTAGGTGATGCCCAGGCGCTGGGAGACGAAGCCCGAGTCCGGCAGTTCGCTGGCCAGCACGATGGACACGTCGTAGCCCTCGTCCAGCAGGTCCGGCACGCGGTTGGCCAGGGTCAGGTCGAAGGTCACGTCCGGGTGCGACTTGCGGTACCGGGCGATGGCGTCGATCACATAGTGCTGGCCGATGCCGGTCATGGTGTGCACTTTCAGCTGGCCGGACGGGCGCGCGTGGGCGTCGCTGGCCTCGGCCTCGGCTTCTTCGACATAGGCCAGGATCTGCTCGCAGCGCAGCAGGTAGCGCTTGCCGGCCTCCGTGAGCGCGATGCGGCGAGTGGTGCGGTTGAGCAGGCGGGTTTGCAGATGGGCCTCCAGATTGGAGACCGCGCGCGAGACGTTGGCCGTGGTGGTGTCGAGCTGGACGGCGGCGGCGGTGAAGCTGCCGGCTTCGGCGACACAGCTGAAGGCGCGCATGTTTTGCAAAGTGTCCATGGGGTGCTCTCTCGGGAGATGGCAAATTGTGACACGAAGTAACAGATT
Source organism: Pseudomonas sp. B3G-3 (assembly GCF_028640915.1). Classification (NCBI taxonomy): domain Bacteria; kingdom Pseudomonadati; phylum Pseudomonadota; class Gammaproteobacteria; order Pseudomonadales; family Pseudomonadaceae; genus Pseudomonas; species Pseudomonas sp. B3G-3. The sequence continues at coordinate 150,221 of NZ_JAQZAB010000061.1, forward strand.
GTTGGCTATTCCACCAAGGGATTATCGCGCGAACGGTAATAAAGATTCACAGGAATCCCAGCTTATCGCCGCAAAGCCCGCCGCCTAGAATTGCGCCGATCTGTAGGGGCCGGCTGCCGGAGCCCCGTGCAATGCGGTGGGTCAGTGACACCGTCTCGCGAGCAAGCTCGCTCCTACAGGGATCCGCCTTCTCCCTATTTCAGGAATTCGCAGCAGTGCCGCGTCGCATCAGCAGAGAGCTGAAGACTCTCAGTGTTTGGGCTTTATCGTTAGCAATCAGCGGCTGCATCGGAACCGGGGGCATTGCCCCGCAAGGCAAGGCACTACCGGCCAATACACTGGCCACCGACGAGGCGATCCAGAGCGCCGCGCGCGACGCCCGCTGGCCCGCCGCCCAGTGGTGGCAGGCCTATGGCGATGCGCAGTTGAACCAGTGGGTGACCCTGGCGGTGCAGGGCAGCCCGAGCATGGCCATGGCCGCCGCCCGGGTACGCCAGGCGCGTGCCATGGCCGGCATCGCCGAGTCGGCCGAGTCGCTGCAGATCAAGGGCGACGCCACCCTCAAGCGCCACAACTGGCCCACCGACCAGTTCTATGGCCCGGGCGAGCTGGCCAACAGCACCACCTGGGACAACAACGCCGCGCTCGGCTTCAGCTACGCCCTCGACCTCTGGGGCCGGGAAAGCAATGCCAGCGAGCGTGCCGTGGACCTGGCGCACATGAGCGCCGCGGAGGCGCGCCAGGCCCAGCTGGAACTGCAGAACAATGTCGTGCGCGCCTATATCCAGCTGTCGCTGCAATACGCCCAGCGCGACATCGTCCTGGCCACCCTGAAACAGCAGGAACAGATTCTCGAACTGGCGCAAAAGCGCCTGGCCGGCGGCATCGGCACCCACTTCGAGGTCAGCCAGGCGCAGACCCCGCTGCCGGAAACCCATCGCCAGCTGGATGCCCTGGACGAAGAAATCGCCCTGGGTCGCAACCAGATCGCTGCCCTGGCCGGCAAGGGACCGGGGGCGGGCGCGCAGTTGCAACGGCCGAGCCTGTCCCTGGCCGCGCCGCTGAAACTGCCGTCGGCGCTGCCCGCCGAACTGCTCGGCCAACGCCCGGACGTGGTCGCCAGCCGCTGGCAGGTGGCGGCCCAGGCGCGCGGCATCGATGTCGCCCACGCCGGCTTCTACCCCAACGTCGACCTGGTGGGCAGCCTTGGCTACATGGCCACCGGCGGCGGGGCGCTGGAGTTCCTCACCGGCAAGAAGCTCAATTACAACGTCGGCCCGGCCATCAGCCTGCCGATCTTCGACGGCGGCCGCCTGCGCGCTGAACTGGGCGAGGCCGCGGCCGGCTACGACATCGCCGTGGCCCACTACAACCAGACCCTGGTCAACGCCCTGAAGAACATCTCCGACCAGTTGATCCGCCGCGAGTCCATGGACAAGCAGGCCGAGTTCGCCGCCGAGTCGGTGGCGTCGGCGCAGAAGACCTACGACATCGCCATGGTCGCCTTCCAGCGTGGCCTGACCGACTACCTCAATGTGCTCAATGCCCAGGGCATGCTGTTCCGCCAGCAACAGGTCCAGCAGCAGGTCCAGGCCGCGCGCCTGAGCGCCCATGCCGAGCTGGTGACGGCCCTGGGTGGCGGCCTGGAGGCGGGCCGGGATGTGCCCGAGGACAGCAAGACCCAACCGAGCAAGACCCCGGCGGCGCTGGCTGTCTTCGATCATTAAGAGCTGACCATTAAAAGCCGACCCCCAAGTGCTGATCACTGAGTAAGACCCATGACTTCCTTGCCTGCACCCTTGCGCTGGCTGTACTCCCTTGAATGGCGCCGGGGCTTCTTCGACTGGGCACGCAGCGACGGCGTGACCTGGGTCTATATCTTCAAGGTGCTGGCCGCCGCGTTCCTCACCCTGTGGCTGGCCATGCGCCTGGAGCTGCCGCAACCGCGCACGGCGATGATCACCGTGTTCATCGTCATGCAGCCGCAGAGCGGCCAGGTGTTCGCCAAGAGCTTCTATCGCTTTCTCGGCACCCTGGCCGGGTCGGCGGTGATGGTGGCGCTGATCGCCCTGTTCGCCCAGAACACCGAACTGTTCCTCGGTTCGCTGGCGATCTGGGTCGGCATCTGCTCGGCCGGCGCCGCCCGTTATCGCAACTTCCGCGCCTATGGCTTCGTGCTTGCCGGCTACACCGCGGCGATGGTCGGCTTGCCGGCCCTGGCCCATCCGGACGGGGCCTTTATGGCGGCGGTGTGGCGGGTGCTGGAAATCTCCCTGGGGATTCTCTGCTCGACCCTGGTCAGCGCTGCGATCCTGCCGCAGACCGCCAGCGCGGCGATGCGCAACGCCTTGTACCAGCGCTTCGGGGTGTTCGCCCTGTTCGTCACCGACGGTTTGCGCGGCCGCAGCCAGCGCGATGCGTTCGAGAGCGGCAATGTGCGTTTCATCGCCGAAGCGGTAGGCCTGGAAGGCCTGCGCAGCGTCACGGTGTTCGAAGACCCGCACATGCGCCGGCGCAACGGCCGCCTGAGCCGTTTGAACAGCGAGTTCATGGGCATCACCACCCGCTTCAACGCCCTGCATCAGTTGCTCGAGCGCCTGCGCGGCAGCGCCGCCGAGTATGTGCTGGCGGCGACCAAACCCGGGTTGCAGGACCTTGCCGAACTGCTGGACGGCTTCTCCGGCCGCGCCCTGACCAGCCCCGATGCCGCGCGCCTGGCCGAGCAACTGGCAAGCTACAAGGCCGAGCTGCCGGCGCGGGTGCGCAGCATGCGCGCGCTGTTCCAGGAGCACGAACCGAGCGATGCCGAGCAGCTGGATTTCCACACCGCCTATGAGCTGCTCTATCGCTTCGTCGACGAACTGCACAGCTACGCGCAGACCCATGCGTCCCTGGCCGAGCACAGTCATGAGCGCGAGCGCTGGGACGAGCCCTTCACCCCCCAGACCAACTGGCTGGCCTCGGCCGCCTCGGGGATCCGCGCCTCGTTCATCCTGATCGTGCTCGGCAGTTACTGGGTGGCCACCGCCTGGCCCAGCGGCGCCACCATGACCCTGATCGCGGCGGCCACCGTCGGTCTCTCGGCGGCGACGCCGAACCCGAAACGCATGGCCTTCCAGATGGCCTGCGGCACCTTGATCGGGGCCGTGGTCGGCTTCGTCGAGATGTTCTTCGTGTTCCCCTGGATCGACGGTTTTCCGCTGCTGTGCGTGATGCTGGCGCCGGTGATCGTGCTCGGTTCGTTCCTCGCTTCACGCCCGCAGTACGCTGGCGTGGGCCTGGGGTTGCTGATCTTTTTCAGCACCGGTTCGGTGCCGGACAACCTGACCGTCTACAACCCCTACGCCTTCATCAACGACTACATCGCCATGATCATGGGCATGCTGGTCTGTGCCGCCGCCGGGGCGATCATCCTGCCGCCCAACAGCCGCTGGTTGTGGCGCCGCCTGGAGCAGGACCTGCGCGGCCAGGTGGTGTACGCCATCAGCGGCAAGCTCAAGGGCCTGGCGTCGAGCTTCGAAAGCCGCACCCGCGACCTGCTGCACCAGGCCTATGGCCTGGCGGCGGGGCAGCCGCAGGTGCAGCGCGAGCTGCTGCGCTGGATGTTTGTGGTGCTGGAGGTGGGGCACGCCATCATCGAGCTGCGCAAGGAACAGGCGATCCTCCCGGTGCACCCGGCCTACGCCGAATCCCAGCCGTGGCGCCAGGCGATCCGGGTGATGGGCCGCTCGTTGGTGCGGCTGTTCCTGCAACCGGGCCAGAGCAACCTGGAGCGCGCGCTGGTCGCGGTCGATCATGCGATCAGCCGGGTCCAGGCCAGCGACGAACCCTTCGCCCCGCACTTCGATACCTCGGTGTTGCGCCGGGTGAAGAGCTACCTGCACTTCATCCGCAGCTCATTGCTCGACCCGCAATCGCCGCTGGCCGCCTATGCCGCGCCGCCAGCCGTACAGGCCCCGCCCCAAGGACTTGAACATGCCTCGTGAAATCGCCTTCCACGGCGTGTACATGCCGACCATGACCCTGATGTTCTTCATTGCCGCGGCCCTGGCCTGGGCCCTGGACCGCTTCATCTCGGGTTATGACCTGTACCGTTTTTTCTGGCACCCGGCGCTGCTGCGCCTGAGCCTGTTCTGCTGTCTGTTCGGCGCCATGGCGCTCACTGTTTACCGTTGAGAGTCCCACGATGAAAAAGTTTTTCAGCCTGCTCGCGACCCTGCTGGTGCTGGCCCTGGCCCTGTGGATCGGCCGCACCCTGTGGGTGCATTACATGAACACGCCGTGGACCCGCGACGGCCGGGTGCGCGCCGACATCATCAACGTCGCCGCCGACGTCACCGGGGAAGTGGTGGACGTGCCGGTGCGCGACAACCAGCTGGTGAAAAAGGGCGACCTGCTGATGCAGATCGACCCCGAGCACTACCAGATCGCGGTCAAGCAGGCGCAGTCGCTGGTGGCTTCGAGAAAGGCCACCTGGGAGATGCGCAAGGTCAACGCCCACCGCCGCGCCGACCTGGACAACCTGGTGATCTCCAAGGAAAACCGCGACGACGCCAGCAACATCGCCGACTCGGCCCTGGCCGACTACCAGCAGGCCCAGGCCCAGCTGGAGGCCGCGGAACTCAACCTCAAGCGCACCCAGGTGCGCGCCGCGGTGGACGGCTACGTCACCAACCTCAACGTGCACCGCGGCGATTACGCGCGCATCGGCGAGCCGAAGATGGCGGTGGTCGACATGCATTCGTTCTGGGTCTACGGCTTCTTCGAGGAGACCAAGCTGCCCCATGTGCGCGTCGGCGATAAGGCCGATATGCAGCTGATGAGCGGCGAGGTGCTCAAGGGCCATGTGGAGAGTATTTCCCGCGGCATCTACGACCGCGACAACCCGGAAAGCCGCGAGCTGGTCGCCGACGTCAACCCGACCTTCAACTGGGTACGCCTGGCCCAGCGCGTGCCGGTGCGCATCCATATCGATGAAGTGCCGGAAGGCGTGCTGCTGGCTGCGGGGATTACCTGCACCGTGGTGGTGAAGGAGGGCGGGGAGGCGCAGTGATCGGGCCGCTGCCGGGCGTGCCTGCACGGCATCTCTGGCGAGCCGGCTCCCGCGATATCTTGCGGGAGCCGGCGGGCGACCAGACGCTAGCGCGCCGGGGGAACCAGGGTTACTTGTAGCTTTTCTGCATGATCGCCAGGGACTTCTTCGCCGTGGCTTCCAAGCCGTCGTTAACGTGGTTGATGGCGGCCACCAGCTTCGGGTTCTGCAGTACGTCGACGCCGGGGTAACGCTGCTGGGCCAGGCGCGAGACGATGATGTACTGGGTCACCGCGTAATGCAGATCGAACTTGCCGCTGTCCCGGGCCTTGGCGATGGCCGCTTTGACAAAGGCCTGGCGCTCGGCCGTCGTCATGCCCTTGAACAGGTCGGGGATATCGAAATGGATCTCGGCCGAGAAAATGGCCACCTCCTCAGCCCGCGCCTCGTCGTACATCACCTGCTTGCTGGTCACGCTCGCCTTCAGCTCGCTGAAGCGTTGTTCGCCTTCGGCCAGTTGCTCAGGGCTCATCTTGCCTTTCAAGGCATCCAGCTGGCTGGTGTCCTCGGTGTTATCGATAACCTTCAGCCAGGCGTAGGCCTTCACCAGGTCGCCGGACTCTTCGGCGGCGTCGGCCAGGCTCTGCTGCGGTTCCGGGTTGCCATGCAGGGCCGAGCGCTCCAGCCAGCGCACCGCCAGCTGCCGGTCCTGGGGGATGTCCTTGTCGCCGAACCAGTAGGTGGCGTACATGCCGTACTCGGCGCACCAATCGTTCTGCGACGCCGAGTAGGCGATGTAGTTGAAGGACTCGCGGTCGCGCTCGGCCTTGGGTCTGTCCGTTTCCTGATCGGTGCTGGTGGACAGGTAGCAGAAGGCCCGGGTGTAGTTCGGCGCGGCCATGGCGAAGCAGCTCTTGGCGCTCTTGAAGTCCTCGGCCTCGTACAGCTTGTAACCGGCGCCGTACAGCACATCGGCGTCCATGGCCGGGTTGCAGTACTCGTTGGCGCTGACCTTGGGCAAGACGCTTTCCAGCGTCAGCTTGGGCAGGGTGTCATTCAGCTCGGGGATTTTCGGCTCGGTCTTTTCCGGAGCCGTGGTGGCGCAGGCCGCCAGCAAGACAGCCAATGCCAGTGGCAGCACGTTGAACAATTTCAATGGATATTCCCTGATCTGCGATTGAATGAAGAGGCGCATGGAATGACGCAGGGACAGGACGGGAGAGGGGGAGCTTGAGCAGTTCCGTGCTTCAGTGTCGACGCCAGCGATTCCATGCTGCTTGAGCGCGGGCGCTCAAGGCCGGGGATTCTACTGGGTTTGAGAGGGCGTACAACCGAAACCGCAGCATCTGTTTGGCCACGGCAAAGGGCTCTTGGGCCTTGCGCACGCGACACCTCGGCGGCGCTTCAAAAGAAGTAGCGCCAGCCTCTCAAGCTATTGCTTGCGCTTGGCCAGGATGGTTTTGGCCTTGGCCACGGTCTCTTCCACGCTCAGGTCATCATTGACCAGCAAGGCATGCAGTGCCGGGTCCTGCCACAGGTCCACGGCCGGTCCGGTACTTTGCACAAGGCGGGAAATCAAGGCGTAGGCCACCACTTGGCCTCGCGTGTGGAACTTCGGGTAGAGGTCCAGCATGTCCACCAACTGGGCCACGAAAGCATGCCGTTGCACAGGGGACATGCCCTCGAATACCTCCGGGTGGCTGTAGTACAGATCCCCTGAGCTCAGGGCGATGAGGTCCTTGCGCAGCGCCTGCTCAATATCCTTTTCGGGGGTGAGTTGGCTGAGCAGCCGGGTGTAGTGCTGCTCGCCCTCGGCCATTTGCTGAGGGCTCATTTTGCGCTGCACGGCCTCGATTGTTTTTGCCTCATTCAGGACCCTGGCCCAGGCATAGGCCACCGGGAAATGGTCCTGTTCGCTGCTCCAGCGCACCATGTCCTGTTGCGCGTCCTGGTCGCCGTGCCGAGCGGCGCGCTCAAGCCAGCCCATGGCCAATTCCTTGTTCGGTGGCTGGCCCAGCTTGCCAACGCTGTAGATGTCGTACAGGCCTGCTTCCGCGCAGGATTCATTGTGCTTGGCGGCGTAGGCGATGTAGTTGAAGGCTTCGCTTTTGTCATAGTTGTTTTGCCTGGCGCCGACAATCTTGCCCAGGATGCACAAGCTCGTGGTGTAGCGGGGGGCGGCCATGATCAGGCAGCTGCGGGCCATTTTTATTTCCTTGCTCGCCAGCAAGGTACGGCCTGCGCCATACAGTACCTCGTCCTCATCGATCAGTCGGATGCCGAGGCCGAGCAGCAATTCGCTGTCCATCTCCGGTGTGCAGTATGGGTTGGCCTCGACCTTGGGCAGGATCTGCTCGAGGCTCAGGTCCGGCAGGGAGTTATTGAGTTTTTCGTCCGGTGACGAGGCATCGCAGCCCAGCAGCAGAGTGAAGATGGCCAAGGGCAGCAGGCTACGAGATTTCAATGGAGAGTCCCTGAGGTTCAATCGTAAAAGGGAGGACGCCAAGAGGGCATGAGCAGGGGCGGGGTGCAGTCGTTCCGTGCTTGAGGTGCCGCTTCCTTGCGATTGGAGTGCGGGCATTCTACGGGCATCGGCGCGGCATACAACGGTGTCATGCGCGTGATGGCCGGCGTTGAATGCTCAGAGCCTGGCGCTTAATCCGAAACGCTTCATCAGCTGGGTGAACAACCTGACGCCGCCCCCTTGTAGGAGCTGGCACCTACAAGACGCGGCCATGTATAAGGCCCCCGTAGGCGCGGCCGGCGGTGTTCCCGCTGTTACAGGGCGGCCTGGCCGAGGATCACGTCGGCTTTCTTCACCGCCTCACTCACTTGCAGCTCGGTATCGCTGAGCAGCTGCACAATCTGCGGGTTCTGCAGTACATCGACGCCGGCCTGCTTCAACTGGGCCTGCCGCGCGATGATCACATAGGCGTAAAGCTGGCCACGGGTGCTGAACTCGGGACGGGCGCTCACCGTGGCCACGGCCTGCTCCATGAGCGCATGACGCTCGGCCACCGACAGGCCCTTGAAGGTCTCGGGGTATTCCATATGGATGTTCGCCGAGTACACCGCGATGTTCTCCTCGCGGGCCTCTTTGCGCACGGCGTCCTTGCTGGTGACGATCTTGCCCAGTTGCTCGAAGCCTTGTTCGCCTTCGCTGATTTGCTGCGGGTTCATCCGTTGTTTCAGGGCGTCGATCTGTGCCTGGTCATCGAGGATCCTGGCCCAGCGGTAGGCCAGCGGCAGATTGCCCTTGTTACTGTGCAGGCGTACCAGGGTCTGTTGCGCATCCGCATCGCCGTGACGCGCGGAGCGTTCCAGCCAGCGCAGGCCCAGGTCGCTGTCCGGGGTCTGCCCGCGCATGCCGTAGGTGAAGTTCTGGAACATGCCGAACTCGGCGCAGGCGTCATTCTTCACCGCGGAATAGGCCATGTAGCCGAAGGCTTCGCGGTCGCGCTCGGCGCTGTCCTTGCTGCTGTCCTGTTCCGCGATGCTCGCCAGGTAGCACAGGGCCCGGTCGTGGGTGGGCGCGGCCATGATCAGGCAACTGCGGGCTTGCTCGGGTTTGTCGTCGTTGTACAGCTGGTAGCCGATGCCATACAGCAGATCGCTGTCCAGCTTGGGGTTGCAGTACTCGTTGGCGACGGCTTGCGGCAACAGCTCCTTGAGACTGAGCTGGGGCAGGGTGGCGTTCAGCTCCTCGTCTGGCGACGGCGCGCAGCCGATCAATACAGTGGCCAAGGCCAGCGGCAGCAGGTGTTGAGGTTTCAATGGATATTCCCTGATCGACGATTGAATGGCGGCGAGCATGGAAGAAGGGGAGTTTCAGCGGTTCGCCAGCGATCCATGCGGCCTGATCGAGGCCCTGGAGGCCTCGAGTGCGCGCATTCTACTGGGATTGGGAGAGGGCACAACCTTAACCGCAGGGGCTGCGTCGCCGGCGACTAAAAGGAATTTTCTAGAACCTGCGGGAATGGCCGGGCGACGCTCCGCCGCCAGTGATCGGCCGTTACAGCTTTGCGCCCAGGCCAAAACGCTTCATCAGCACCTTGTCCAGCAAGCCTCTGGGCAACAGGCTGGCCATCAAGGGCAATGCGCGGCTGCCATTACCAATCCGAACCAGACGCGCAGGCTTGTCCTGCTGCACCGCCTTGAGCAGCCTGGCGGCAAATTCGTTGGCGGGTGTCGGGTGGTCCTGTGAGGCCCGGGCCCGTGCGCGGATGCCTTCGCGCAGCGGCCACCAGGGCGATTGTTCGGTGAGCAGTTGCTCGGCTTGATGCCCGGCATTCTTGGCGAAGCTCGAGGCGATGGCGCCGGGCTGGACCTCCATCACGCGGATGTCGAACGGCGCCAGCTCCATGCGCAACGCATCGCTCAAGGCATGCACCGCCGCCTTGGAGGCGCAGTAGGCACCGGCAAAAGGCGTGACCAGGACGCCCGACACGCTGCCGATATTCACCACCAGCCCGCGGCTGCGGCGCAGCACTGGAAACATCGCCCGGGTCACGCCGACCAGGGCGAACACATTGGTTTCGAACTGCCGCTGCATGGCCTCGACACCGCCATCCAGCAGCGGGCCCATGGCGCCGTAGCCGGCGTTGTTGATCAGCAGGTCGAGGCCGCCGTGTTGCTGGTTGATGCGCTCGCCCAGGGCGGTGAGCGCCGGCCCATCGTTGACGTCCAGTTGCACCGCGTTGAAACCCGCGGCTTGCAGCATGGCCACGTCTTCGGCCCTGCGGGCGGTGGGCAGGACGGTGAAGCCGGCGGCCTTGAAAGTATCCGCCAGGGCGCGGCCGATGCCGCTGGAACAACCGGTGATCAGCGCAACGGGCATGGCGCGGTCCTTGTGCAAAAAGAGGGAAGGGGGAATCAGTCGGAGAAACTACCCTGCAAGCGCTCGGCGCGAAACTCCAGGGTTTGCGGGCGATAGCCGGGACGCAGCGGTGGCAGGGGCAGGCAGTCTTCCCAATTGGCGCCGGCCTGCAACTCGCCGGGGCCGCGATAACGCGGGGCGCTGTACTGGTTGTCGGCCAGGTTTACCGTGTCGCCCGGCGCATAGGCGGCGACGCGCCAGCGCAGTTCGGTCAGCGGCACATCGTTGCCGTTGTTCATCTTCAACAGCAGCGGGCGATCCGCCGGGCAATGCTCGGGGGCATAGCTGATGCGCAATTCCAGGCGCGCCAGTTGCTGGGCTTCGCGGTTATCCATCCAGACCACCCACACCGCCACCAGGCCCAGGCCGACAGCGGCGGCCATGGACACCGGCAAGGCCTTGGCGGGGTAGCGGACCAGCAGGATCAGCCAGGTGATAACCAGCAGAACGCCGATGAACATGAGGTGAACCTCGGGGGAAATAGTGCAGCCATCCTACCTAAGCGTAGGTGGGATTGACCAACCCTGATCCCGGGACTGAGCCCCCTGGTGACTTATCGGGGGGAGGAGACCGGGATCGCTGTTGTTCGGAAAAACTTTGAAAAGGATTGTTGATTGTATGTTTTTTGAGCATTCGGCAGAGTCGGTTTTCTCGCCAGTTTCGATAGGGAAGTTGAAATGTCTGGGAAACCTGCCGCGCGCGTTGGAGATCCAACCGTCTGTCCTTTGCCTGGCCACGGTACCAATCCGATTACCAGTGGCTCGCCTGATGTCCTCTTTGATCACCTGCCCGTCGCACGGGAAGGTGACCCGACGGCTTGCGGTTCAGCATTGAACGCCAATGTCATTCCCAACGTACTGATCAACGGAAAGCCGGTCGCTGTCCTGGGTTCCCTGGGCAGTCACGGCAATGTGATTGTGGGTGGTTCGGGGACGATCATCATCGGCAACAGTGGCGGCGGTGCGGCGTCTTCCGCAGTAGCCGCATTCCCCTCCGTGCCCGGATTATGTTTGAAGTGCCTGCTGCTGGCCGCTCAGCGCAATCAGACCTTTGTACCGCTGGAAGCCCTGGGGAGCAGCGCATGAGGCGTGTCGGCTCCTTGTTCTGGCGGCTCTCGGAGCCCTCCGGGTCATCGTCCAGACTGCTTGCCCTTATCGATGGTGCCCGCTATCTGACGTTGAACAAACGCCTTGAAGAGGCGGACGACAGCATCCGTTTTCACTGGCTCCTGAGCGCTGGCGCACTGGATGAAATTCGCCATGCCGGCCCGGTACTGGTTGAGTTTCCTGACTCCAGGAGCGGTTTGCGCGGGGCATTCGGCAATTGGCTGGTTACACGAGACCAGCAGGCACCGATGGTTTCCTGGCTTTGGAGTGATCAGCCGTTCGAAACCCTGCGCGACTATCACCAGGATCTGTTGTTCAGCCAAATGCCGGATGGGCGTCGAGCACTGTTTCGTTACTACAGTCCTGAGGTCAGGCGTGCGCTGGACAAGGTGATATCACCCTCCCAGATCCAGCAGCTCATGCGTCATGTCCAGGACTGGCTGGTCTGGCAACCCCTGCAAGGTTGCTATCTCAGCTACGGCGTCGAGCAAGTGGGGGAGCAACATGCTTGAGTTGAGTGCCGAACAGCTTTCACAACTGGATGACATTCGTCAGAACGAAGTATTTGAGCGGCTGTTACTGGAAGTACAGCAAGAGAACCCTGAGTGGTTGTCCAGAAAGGGGCTGATGCCAGCTTTGCAGATGTTGAAAGACCTGCGTGAGCGTGCGTGGGGTTTTGGCATCAGGGAGCCCGAGTCCGTCGAGCATTTTCTGCGGCATGGATTGACCTTTACCGACTTTGACAAGCAGCCGGCCTTTATCGAGTTCATGAACAGGCCTGTAGCGGATAGCCCCGAGCGGCGGTTCGAGGATTACGAGGATATCGTGGTGTTCAGGATGAACATGCAGCACTGGCGGGACATGCAAACCGTCGGGGAGATTCGACCATGAGTGGATTGGGGATTCTGCCAAGCACAGGGCCCATGGCTCTACGCATGACGCCTCGCTTGGGGCCACGTTTACCATTCGAGATTCCAACCCCGACTCCCAGGCTGCCGATGCCCCCTCCACGGCCAATGCCGATGCCGACGCCCAGGCCCACTCAGCCACTGCCGGCGCCCCGGCCAATCCCGCAGCCCGTCCCTTTGCCGCAGACGCAACCCCAGGCAAAACCCAGGGTGGATGCGCCTCCGACGACCGCTGAACGGACTCGGGAAGCCGAGCGCGACTGCAAGGCCAAGCGGGACAAGGACTGTGTGAAATGCCCCCCCGAGCAGGGGACCATGACGATACCCAATAACGGCAAAGGTCATAGTATGTCCGCCCAGTCCGCGCTCTATCAGGCGTGGGTGACTGCTTTCCCGACGCCCTACGAGTGGTGGTGGAACAACACCTGGTGGGATGGTTTCGACAAACCGCGTTGCACCTTGCTGGAAGCCAAGGCCAATTATGCGTTCATGTTCATTCCGCTTATCGGGCTGCCGCGCCCCTGGGCCAATGTGGAGAAAACCCTGATTACCCCGGCCGAGATACATTCCCTGAAAGCCCGGCCCAGCCCACCGGTTTCGGTGGAATGGCATTTCCTGCAAAGGGTGGTCTATGAGTATTGTGCCGAACAGTACGCAGAGAAGGGGCTTACCAACCTGACCGCCTACTGGAACCCGATGCCGGGCACCAAGGATCATGATGAGTACATCAAGCAACGTGCAAAAGAGCAGAAAGAGTGGGATGAGTACCGCCGTGAAAATCCCGACCGTGTTTTTGAAGCCTGACTGAGGACGAGCGCTTGTTCAGAAAATTTTCATTCGTTCTGCGTTTCGACAAACAGAAGATCTCCGCGGTCCCGCATGAGGAGCAGCTGGAAAGAGCCGAGCGCTTTTTCCAGGGCCTTGGCGAGATTCATCCTCTGTTGCAGGACTGGTATCTGCAGGCCGGTTCCAGGGAGGAGTCGCTGCGCAAGCGGATCAATGACGACTTCGAGTACCTGCGTGAAGAAGCGCGGAGCAACCATAACGACGACTTCCCCACGAAGTTGCAGTTTTCCGTGTGGAATGGCCTGGATGATCCCCTCAAGGGTGGGTTGGCCTTTCATTACAACGCCCACGACCTGGACTCAGTCGCCAGCATGCGCTTCGAAGATGGCGGGGCGCTTGTGGCAGCCATTCCCGATGTGAGACCGATAGTGATCAGGGTGATTCAGTTGGCCGTTGAACTGTGGCCAGAACTTGACTGGTGTGTGCTGGCGCCAAAAGACCACTATTTGCGCACCAAGGTGTTCAAGGACCGGCAGACCGTCGGCTGGGTCGGGTTTTGTCCACACGTGTTGCGGGCCGGGGATTTTCCGAGCGCCGACCAGCTCATCGACATTCCAAAACGCGGCACGCTGATCGTGAGTTGTCCACAGGTGATGGATGAGGGCAAACGGGCTGATGTCCAGCGAGTGGCGGAGATCGATATCAAGCTGGTGGAGCTGGGGTATTTGCCACTGTTCATGAACTAGGTCGGTGGGCCTCGCCAGGGCACAATAGAATCCCCCGTCCAGCCGGCTGCGGATAGGAACCACAGCCAGCTGGAAGGTGCTGTGACAGTGCTACTGCATCCGTACCCGCGCGCCACGTCAGTGCTTAGTCAGTTTCAACAGCGTATACATGATCGAACCCCAGACCAGAAGCACGACATCCATCCAGTTTCTGATGGTCAGCAGGCGCTGGAGATGGGGAGGGAAATTGTCTACGTCTTCCGAGGAAAGAAAGCCTCTGCGAACCGCAGGGCCGGGCCAAAGCATCGATCCTCGAACGGCTGCCAGCATTAGAAAATGCGTGAACCATCCCTCGTGAGGAAGGCTGTCGGTCCAGCGATAAAAGTGCTGGCTTCTCCGTAGGGCTTCCAGCATCTCTTTCAGGTATCGCCGGCTTAGGTAGTAGCTGAAGGAGAGGTTTGTCACGGCCAGCAACAATGGATATAACAAAAGGATGAAGGCGAGCCAGGAATGCCAGAATTGTTGCCCTGTCATGGCGATGTCTGTTCGCAAAGATCTTGTGCATGCATAAAAGCTTTCCATGGATAGTTGGGAAGGTGCACTGGTCAGTGGTTGCAGATGAATGACTAAAGCTTTATCAGCAGGTACACAAATGTGCCCCACACGACAATCACGCCATCGAGCACGTTCTGTGTTTTTAAAAGGCGCTTGTACTGCGGTGGGAAGTTGCGCACATCGTCTGGGGAAATTATCCCCCTGCGTATTCCCGGCCCAGGCCAGAACATCATGCCCCTGAGTTTTGCGAACATCAGATAGCGAGGATGCCATCCCTGATGAGGCAGGTAGGTTGCCCAGCCTGCGAAATAGTTACTCCCCTTTAGCGCACCCAGCATCCCGTCGAGGTAGCGTCGACTCATGTAGTAGCTGAAGAGGAGACTGATGAGGGCAAGTAAAAGCAAGCCTCCAGTCAGAATAAGGGCGATTAGCGGAGGGAGCGTATGCATCGTCAGCCCGTCAACTTCAGCAACGCATACATGATTGCGGACCAGACGAAAAGAATACCGTCCAATCTGTTCTGTATGCTCAGAAGGCGTTTGAGTCGGGGGGGGAAGTTGTGTACATCCTCCGGTGAAAGTAGTCCTTTACGTAGTCCTGGACCGGGGCAGAGCATCATTCCTCTTACGCGGCCAAACATCAGAAAGTGTTCGAACCATCCCAAGTATTGAAGCCTGTCAGTCCATCGATGGAAATAGCGGCTCCGCTGAAAGGCCTCGAGCATTTCCCGCAAGTAGCGCTGGCTGAGGTAGTAGCTGAATGCAAGGCTTGTGGCGGCTAACAGAATCGGACCTAGCAAAAGCGCAAAGGCGAGCCAGGAGTGCCAGAACTGTTCTGTCATCATGGGAGTGTTCTCTCGTAAAGAATTTCACCCATTCTTTCTCCATATGCGCCAAGAGTATCTGACCCAAGCCATGCTCCAGTGCCTATCAGAATGGCACCGCAGATCACTCCTCCTACCCCGCCGAATGCAGCACAGACAAATGTACTCCCTACATATCCGGCGTTCGCCCCTAGGTTTCCTCCGAATGCAGATCCCGCAAACTTCCCCGTCTCAGTAAACATCACCTTCCTGCAACTCTCATCACCCGAACCCGCCTGACAAACCTCCTGAATCCTCAACGCCGACGACACCCCGCCAATCGCAATGCCGATGTACCCACCCGTCTGCATGTACTTCGCCGCGCGGCTGACGGCGTTCACGTGGGTGGCGTATCCCGGGATCTGGCCGGGGGCGCCGGCTTTGTTCCAGTGGTGTACCAGGCTGCGGCTGGAGAGGCCGAGGGCGGTTTTCAGTTTGGGGTGGTCGCCCAGGGGCGTGTAGCCGCGCAGGCGGGTGGAGTTCAGCAGTTGCGCGTCCAGCTGCGCCAACAGGCGCCGGCGGCGGGCGAGGAATTCGGGGGATCTGAGGTGGCCGTGTTGGCGGTAGCTGTCCTGATGCAGGCGTTCCATGTCTTGCAAGGTCTCGCGTAGTTTGTCCAGGTGTTTACCCATCACCGAGGTGCCGATGCCCAGCCAGGTCGAGGCCTGGCTGGTGAAACCGGCGATCTCGGCCTGATGGCGAACCATGAAGTCGGCGGCTTCGGGTGTCAGGGGGGCGAGAGCGATCTTAACCTGCTCGGCGGCGAGCATGAGTTGCGCTTCCTCGTAGGTGCAGGCGTGGTTGGCCGGATCGCTGAGCACGATCAGGCTGCCGGCTTTGACCGTATCGCCAAGGCCTGGATTGAGGGCCAGGTATTTGGCCAGGACGCCGGGTGAGGGGCTGTCGAACAGGTGGCGCTGCAACTCGCTCAGCGGCATGCTCCGGGGCACGATGTAGAAGCCGGGAGCGACCGGTGCCGGGGGCTGGACTTGTGGCGGTTTCACCGGAGTGTCGAGGCCTTGAGGCGTGGTCAGTATCGAGGTGTTCTTTATCCGTGCACCCGGCAGCGGAGGATTCGGGTTGGCAGGGCGCAGCACATGAGGCATCGGGGTCGGTTCGCCACGGGAATCGGTGGTGTATTTGTTGCCGGAGGGTTGCTCAGCCATCGGTCTTTGTCCCGTGGCTGTGGCAGGCACCATGGTCGGTGCAGGCAGCACTTTCGGTTGCCTTTTCTTGCGTGTGTATCCGCTGCCCCATCGCTGTTTTCGCTATGTGTCTTTACCTCCCGAAACCCTAATGAGCTGCATGGATGAAGTCGTTGAGAGCTATCTGAAACGCCCGGCGGCGCTTTCTAAATGTCTCGTAGGAATGGCTGAACGCCTATCCCTGTAGCCGCTGCCGAGCCCTGGCGAGGCTGCGATCGACCGCGCAGCGGGCGCAG
>NZ_JAQZAB010000062.1:0-66648 GCF_028640915.1 Pseudomonas sp. B3G-3
TGGACTTGCCCCTATCAAACCGGACACCGGCACCCCGTTAAGTTGATGCCTCAGCCAGGCGCCTGAACTCCCGAGGTGAGCGGTAGTTCAGTGCGCTGTGCGGATGTTCCTCGTTGTAATGCTCGAAGGCGATGGCCAGGTTACGCAGGGCCGTCGCTCGATCGGGCTTGGGCATGTGACGGATGTAGTCACGCTTCATAGTCTTCACGAAGCTCTCCGCCATGCCGTTGCTCTGCGGGCTGCACACCGGAGTTGTCAGGGGCAGCAGGCCGATCTGCCGGGCAAAGCCCCGGGTCTGTTCAGCGGTATAGGCCGAGCCGTTATCGCTCAGCCATTGCACCGGCGATGTCGGTAGCTGGTCACCAAAGCGTTGCTCGATAGCTTCCAGCATCACATCTCGAACATCGTCGCCACTGTAGCCATTTGGGCTGGCCACCCAACTGATGGCCTCACGGTCGCAGCAATCCAGAGCGAAGGTTACACGCAGTTTTTCGCCGTCCTCGCAGCGAAACTCGAAGCCATCCGAACACCAGCGGGTGTTGCTCGTGTCCACCGCGACGCGACCTTCATGACGCCGCGCCACCCCCGGCTGCTTGCGCCGGCGCTCCAGCAACAGGTCGTGGTCTCGCATGACGCGGTATACCCGCTTCACGTTGATCGGTGGCTGGGCCTGCTGCTCATGCTGTCGACGCAAAAGGCCCCAGACCCGGCGATAGCCATAGCTGGGCAATGCGCCGACGGCCTGCTTGATCCGCTCGACCAGGGCCGCATCGTTGAGCGTCCGGCGACGACGCGGCTGCGCCCCCGGAGTGGGCTGTTTGAGCCGAGCCGTCAATTGCGAGCGCGCCACACCGAGACTCTCACTGACCGCTTTCACTGGTCGTCCCCCGGCAACAAGGGTGAGTGCGCAATCCATTTTCGCGAGCGGGCGATCTCCACCGCTTCCTTGAGGATTTCAGCCTCCATGGTCTTCTTGCCCAGCATCCGTTGCAGTTCGCGGATCTGCTTGAGGGCATCGGCCAGCTCGGAAGCAGGCACCACCGCTTCACCGGCACTGACTGCCGAAAGGCTGCCGTCCTGGTAGAGCTTGCGCCAGTGGAACAGTTGGTTGGGATTGATGCCGTTGCGCCGGGCCACCACCGAGACGCTTTGCCCAGGCTCCAGGCTCTCGCGCACCATGGTTAATTTCTCCTCGACGCTCCAACGGCGACGCCGCTCCTGGCCGAGCACTTCGATGCTTTTGTCTTTGCTGGTAGTCATAAACACAGTCGTTTGCCTATCCCTTATGGTAAGGGGGAAACGGTGTCCTGTGTTTCAAGGGGCTCGTTCATTTCCCCAGATGCAGGCTCTCGAAAATCAGTTCAAGAAGGTTGTTGCCATAACGCTTGGTCTCATCTAGTTTTCGCCCCGGCTTCTTGTTGTCGCCGTAGTAGGTAAGCACGCCGGTTGAGAGATCTACATCGTCAGGCCAGTCCTGATCTTCAAGGCTGGAGAAGATCGTTAGCAACAGGGGATCTTCGCGTTTCCCACGGATTCGAAAGCCGCCCTGGTTGCTGAGCTTCAACAGATGAGTCAGCGGTTCATCACTGGCATTGCCATTGCGGCTACCGGCATAGCGAGCATCAATCACCAGATCTGCACTGCTCAGCACATCATGCGAGAAAACCAAGTTATCGCTCATTTTTCAGACTGTCCTTGGTCATAAAAACTTGAATGGTGCCGGTAACCTGGTAACCTGGCTACAACGATAAAACGGAATTTTTTTGTATGGATCAGATACGCGTTTTTGACATGTTTTGCGGGGCCGGTGGTGCCAGCCTTGGGGCTCGTGAAGGTGGAGCTACCATTGTTGGAGGTGTGGATCTTTGGGGACCTGCAGTCGAGTCCTTTCGCCTCAACTTTCCTGATGCACATGTTTTCGAGCAGGATCTGCGCAAGCTCACACCGAAGCAGGTTCTGGCCAAGACAGGCCCCATTGACCTGCTGATTTCATCCCCTGAATGCACACACCACACCTGTGCCCGCGGAGCCAAGCCACGTTCCGAGGAAAGCCGCGATACCGCTTTCCAGGTTATCCGATACGCCAAGGTCATGAAACCTCGCTGGATCACTCTTGAGAACGTTGTGCACATGAAACCATGGTCTCGCTATGGCGAACTTAAGGCCGCATTAGAGAAGCTCAAATACACGGTTCACGAACAGATCATTGATGCATCCCACTATGGTGTTGCTCAACGCCGTCGTCGACTGTTCATGATCGCCGAGCTGCGTGGTCAGCCTCATCCAGTTGAACCCCTCAATCCGTTTTACCGCAACGTATGGGATATCTTGGCATCTGAAGAAAAATACAGGATGACCCCGCTTAGAACAGTCAAGCGTGCAAAGGACACCTTAGCGCGTGCTGACAGAGCGATAGCCGAAGTAGGAGAGGACAAGGCTTTCCTGATCGTCTATTACGGGTCAGATGGTGGTGGTGGTTGGCAGCGTATGGATGAGCCCCTGCGTACCGTTACGACTATCGACCGTTTCGCCTATGTGAAGCCCACTCCGGATGGTCACATGATGCGTATGTTGCAACCAGATGAGCTTCGTAAGGCAATGGGTTTTCCTGACCACTACCAGTTCCCGGACGTGACTAGGCGCGAGAAAGTAAAGCTGATGGGGAATGCTGTTTGCTCACCAGTTATGGAAGCTATCGTTAAGGCTTTGAGAAATAAATTGCTCATGGAATCAAAAAGTAAGGTGGCGTAATTTCTGCGAGGTACATGGATGTTACTTTCTTATGAGTGTTCATATAGGACCCATTACTGCCGATTTAAGGTGGTAATGGGTTTTTTTGAGGATTGAAAATGGCTAATCCGATTTTCAGGCCTAGAGCTAGAATAATGAAAACTCTAGGTGAGGAGCTAATAAGTAGCGATAGTGTGGCTATTATTGAATTAGTTAAAAACTCATATGATGCTGATGCTTCTGATGTCTTGATAAGGTTTACAGGGCCTTTAGATGAAGGGGCAGGAAAAATTGAAGTTATTGATAATGGGAAAGGGATGTCGCTTGACGTTGTTCGGCAGGCATGGATGGAACCAGCCACACCAAGTAAAGTTAAAGAAAAAGAATCTGCGCGTGGTCGTCGGGTTTTAGGTGAGAAAGGAATTGGTCGGTTCGCCGCTTCTCGATTAGCTGCCATGCTTGAGTTGTCAAGTAAACAAGTAAATGATGCGGATGAAGTTTACGCAATATTCGACTGGACGCAGTTTGATGATGATGAAAAATACCTGGATGAAGTTGAGGTCCATGTTGAATCGACAGCGCCAGAGGTTATTTCAAAATTTGGGCCTGTGAGCTTGCTCCCTGCTGCATCGTATAGTGAAGGTGCAGAGTTTTCTTATGGCACGGTCCTGTCGATGTCTGGAGTGAAGAGGAAATGGGGGGAGTCAAGTTTTGAGGATATACAAAGAGGTTTGTCTCGGCTTGTTTCACCCTTTGAAGAAATGCCGGGCTTTCGAATAAAAATTGTTGCTCCTAAAGGGTTTGAGCATTATACAGCCGAGATTCGTCCGCCTGAGGTAATTAAGTATCCGCACTATACGGTTGAGGGAGAGGTTTTTCCTTGCGGTAGATATTCGCTTAAGTATGAAGCTATTGCATCTTCTCAAAAAATTAACCATCAGGGGTTGTTTGTTATACATCCCAAGGCGGGATGGGTAATGAGGGATGATTTTCCTATGGAGGAGATGGACGAGAATTACTCTCCGCCTGCGTGTGGCGGGTTGAAGATTAAGTTGCGGGTTTGGGATCGAGACGAGCTTGGTAATGTTCAGCAGAAAATTGGTGGCACTATTTCTAGTGTCAGAAAGGATTTAGATAATTTTGCTGGAATCAATATTTACCGAGACGGTTTCCGCGTGATGCCATATGGTGAGCCAAATAATGATTGGCTAAGGCTTGATTTAAGGCGTGTGCAAAAGCCGACATATAGAGTCTCTAATAACCAAATCCTTGGCTATATATCTATTTCAGCAGATGGTAATCCTGAGCTTAAGGATCAGTCTAACCGCGAAGGGATGAGGGAGAGTCAAGCATACTCTGATCTTAAAGAGTTAATGGTGTGCATATTATCAAGGCTAGAGGACTTGAGGTATAAGTCGCGTAAGGGCGTTGATGTTAATAAAGGCTCGGGTAGTGGACCGGCACAAGCGGGTTTGTTTGATGCAATTGACCTGAGTCGTTTGAAGGATCACTTGTCTAAACAGCTATCTGAAGATGCTGCAATGAGAGGGATCGTACATGATATAGAAGAGGACTTCTCTCGTAGGATTAATAGTATTAAGTCTGTTGTGTCAAGATATAGTGGTCTTGCAACTTTGGGTAAGCTGGTAGATGCGGTGCTGCATGAAGGACGGCAGCCTTTGGCCTCTATCTCTGGACAGGCCGGTCTCGGTCTCGAGGATCTCGAAGACTATGGGTATGAGGGTAAAGCTAAGCTGGAAAACTCATATGAGAGATTTTCTACGATCCTTGCTCAGTCATCTTCTTTAAGTCAAATATTCAAAAGGATAGAACCCTTTGGAGGAAGAAAGCCGGGTCGCCCTCCTCAGCTTTACCTAGAGAATATTGTTGAAGACTCATTTAAAATATTTTCAGGACGATTGAGAGATGCATCAATTACTTTCAAAGTGTCGGAGACGGAAACGCTTGTTCGTGTTGATCAATATGAAATGCAACAGATTCTAGTTAATCTTATAGATAATAGTATGTATTGGCTTCAATTTGTGCCCAAAGAAAGTCGTAGGATTTTGGTTAATATATCTAGAGTTTCAGATGGGGTTGAAATTTTATTTTCGGATAGTGGTCCAGGTGTTCCTGAGGGTGATAGAGAGTCTATATTTGATGCATATTATTCGACGAGGAAAGACGGGGCTGGCCTTGGTCTTTCTATAGTGGGTGAGATGGTTTCTAACTACTATAGTGGTTCGCTTGAGCTTATGGATAATGGAGCGCTGCCAGGCGCTACCTTTAGAATAAAATTATGTAAAAGGGTTTGATCATGGAATGGAACTTTCTTATTGTTGATGATAGACCGGATCTGGCGAAGCAAACGAGGGATATTCTTTGTAATCCTCGAACTTTAGCCGATGTTCCAGGGCTGGTTGGTGAAAATAATATAGTATGCGATATAGTTTGTGATTTTGACGAGGCTAAATCAAAAGCGCTAAAGATAAAATATGACTTGGCAATTTTAGATTTACGAGATGATGCAAGTAATGATGATTTGAAAGGTAGGGAGATACTAGATTCCTTGCGTGAGGCGCACTTTCTGCCGGTTGTTTTTTATTCAGGATTTGCTCAGAAGGTAGAGACTCTTCGGACGCCGTTTGTAGAGGTTGTGGTTAAAGGGGATGGTGAGGTTGCCCTGCTTAGGGATGCAGTCAAGCGTATATTCTCTACGCGCCTTCCACACCTTATTCGACATATTCATGACCAGCAGAAGGAGTATCTTTGGAGTCACATTGATGAGTTTTGGAAGAACTCAGGGCCAATCTGTGATCCTGAAGATTTAGCTTATTTGCTGGCTAGGCGTTTAGGAAATTCTCTAAAAGGAAGTTCAATCAGGAATTTTTTACAGACTGCTCAAGTGGATGCGGATGTCGTTCATCCTATAGAAATGTATGTTTGGCCTCCTTTAGGTGGAAATAAACAAACTGGCGATTTGCTCAAGTATAAAGAAAGATTCTTTGTTGTGCTTAATCCTGCTTGTGATTTGGCAAATAATAAAGTTGACTATTTGATTGTTGCTGAGTGTGTTTCTCTTGAGGCTTGTAGTGAGTATTTAGAGATACAGGCCGTTAAAAGAGATAATAAAGAGCCTGAGGGGAGTAAGCTTGGGTCGTTGAAGAGTTTGATTTCGGATAACCGTTCTGGCAAAGGGGTTCAGCCCGATCGTTTTAAGTTTTTACCAGAGACTGTTTTTATGAAGGCTTTGGTTGTGGATTTTCAGCAGATTTCATCTTTTGGTTCAGACTCTGATTTTTTTGTGAATGCAGAAAGATTTGCTACTTTGGATACTCCATTTGCAGAGTCTCTATTAAATAAGTTTTCAAGGTACTATGGTAGGATTGGTACGCCTGATATTGAATCAGTCAAATTAACCAGGAAAATTGTAGATGGAATTAAATAATATTCAGTGTTCCTGACAGGCTAGGCTTCCGTTTGGTCTCCTTAGTGTGAGGCTCCGGGTTGGTGTATTTTGCGTTGCCAGGATTGTGCTGCGAAGCATTCAGAGTTTGTCTCACTGCGAGTCTTGGCCTGCTTAATCTTTTTATCTGATCAGCGAAAGATTGGGCGATTCAAAGGGAGCATTCTCTCTGGTCGAGCTGATGGTCGTTTTATTCCCCTACATATGCCCCTTCAACCGTGCCCTGGGGCGAGGGGCGGAAATACGTGCAACAAAAAAGCCGTAAAGCTTTGATTTTTCTAGGCTTTACGGCTTTTTAGGTCTTCCCAGGAAGACAAATTGGTGGAGCCGGGGGGATTTGAACCCCCGTCCGCCAGTACTCCGCTGTCGGTACTACATGCGTAGCCGTGTCTATTGAGTTAACCCTCAGCGACCCGACGGGCAGGGTGCTTTGGGCGAGTTGTGTAAGTTTTAGCCGCTTCGTCCACAACGTACTGCACGGCGATTCTGTTCTGTATGACAATCATTTCGGGTTTACAGACATCCCCTGATGATTGCTGGACCCGAAGGTACCAGAAGGAAGGCTAGCGCCGCTTACGCAGCGAGAGCGTATTCCCCGTAGGTTTCGTCATTGGCAACTATAGGAAGTTGCAACAGTGGATTTACGAGTTCTGTTACCAACTCGGCATGCACCTAAAGTTTCGCAACCGGCGTCGAATCCTAAACGGCCCCGAACCTGCTGTGCATTA
Organism: Pseudomonas sp. B3G-3; assembly: GCF_028640915.1. Lineage (NCBI taxonomy): Bacteria > Pseudomonadati > Pseudomonadota > Gammaproteobacteria > Pseudomonadales > Pseudomonadaceae > Pseudomonas > Pseudomonas sp. B3G-3. The sequence goes on from NZ_JAQZAB010000062.1 coordinate 6,925, forward strand.
CCAGCAGGTTTGTAGAGTCTACGCCAAAATGGCCCGCAAGGCCATCCCGAAGGCTGGCTCTGCATGGATCAGTGTTCGCCCTTGGCGCTGTTCTGGATGCTCTGGATCGCGCGGGTGGTCAGGGCGATGCATTCCTTGGTGCCTTCCTCGGTGTTTTTCGCCTGGGCTGCCTGGGCTTGTTGCACGGTGGCGTCGATGTTGGCTTGCAGGTCCGCGGCCTGGATGCTGGTCCGGGCGTCGCGGATGGTTTGCAGGTTCATCTGGCACAGGTCTTCCTGGTTCCCGGCGAAGCTGGGGGAGGCCAGGATCGAAGCGGTGACGAACAGGCCTGACAGTACAGAACGTTTCATATGCGTCTCCTTGAACTGAAGGGCCAGGCGTTGCTGGCCATCAGCACGGATTGCCGAGTTCTCGGGTAACTCCCGTTTTTGGAAGCTCGATCTGTGGACTGCGGTGGTGGGGCAGGGTTCTATTTTTCTGACCGGCGTCATGACCACTGAACATGCGGGCAACACCTAATGCCTGTGTAGGAGCGAAGCTTGCTCGCGATGGTCGTTAACGGTAGCGCGTATTTACTGGGTAAATGCAGCGCTCTCAAGTCCATCGCGAGCAAGCTCGCTCCTACCGTTGGTACATGCCGATCAAGCCGTTCTAGCCCGGGTCACCCGATCCACCAGGTACACCAGCCCGTGATAGTCGATCCCGCCATGCTGGCTCAGGCCGATTTCACAGGTGCGGCTGGTGGAGATGCCTTCGCTGCAATGCTGCACCGCGTCCTTGAGGCTGCGCAGGGCGTGGGCGTTGAGCTGTGGGGTGGTGAAGCCCTTGTCGCCGGCGAAACCACAGCAATGGATGCCTTCCGGGATCACCACGTTATTGCTGCAACGCCGCGCCAGATCGATCAGCGCCTGGCTCTCGCCCAGGTGCTGGGTGCTGCAGGTGACGTGCACGGCGACCGGCGCTTCCTGAGGGGTGAACTCGAGCTTGTCCATCAGGTGGGTGCGGATGAAGCGCACCGGGTCGTACAGGTCCAGGCGCACGTCGCCCAGGTCCTGCACCAGGCGCAGGGTGCAGGGGCTGGTGTCGCAGTAGATCGGGTCGAGGCCGCCGCGGCTGGCGTGGAGCAGGGCGCCGATCAGTTCCTGGCGCTTGTGCTCGGCCTGTTCCGCGTAGCCCTTGGAGGCGAATGGCTGACCGCAGCACAGGTTCTCGACATTGTCCGGGATCACCACCTGGTAACCGGCTTTTTCCAGCAGGCCGCGGGTCTTGTCGTAGAGCGAGCTTTGCTCGTTGTCCCCGGCCGCCGGGCCCATGACCCGCGACACACAGGCCGCCAGATAGACCACCCGTGGCCGCTGGTCGCTGATCGCCGGGCTGAACCGAATGGCCCGCTCCGGCTGCGGCATGGCGCTGGTCCATTGCGGCACCTGGCCCTTGGACAGTTTGGTCAGCGCCGCCGAAACCCTGGCCAGGCGTGGCGCCCCCAACAGCATCCGCGCACCGTTGGCCACATGCAGGGTGAAACGCGCGCCTTGCAAGGTGGTGGCGAAGTGCGAACCGAGCCAGTCAGCCGCCTTGGTGTGGGTGGCGTGCTGGCTGCGCAGTTTCTTCACCAGCTCGCCGGTGTTGATGCCCACTGGGCAGCGCTGGGCGCACAGGCCGGTGGCGGCGCAAGTGTCGATGCCCTGGTATTGATAGGCCGCTTCCAGTTCCGAAGTGTCGATGCCGGCGCGTTTGCGGGCCTGGATATCGCGCCAGATCACGATGCGTTGGCGCGGGCTCAGGGTCAGCCCCTTGGACGGGCACACCGGTTCGCAGAAGCCGCACTCGATGCACTTATCCACAATCTCGTCGGCCGCCGGCAGCGGCTTGAGGTGCTTGAGGTGGATCTGCGGGTCTTCGCTGAGCACCACGTCCGGGTTGAGGATGCCGTTGGGGTCGAGCAGGCGCTTGAGTTGCCACATCAACTGGTAGGCATCGCTGCCCCATTCCAGCTCGACGAAGGGCGCCATATTGCGCCCGGTGCCGTGCTCGGCCTTGAGCGAGCCGCCGAATTCCACCGCCACCAGCTGCGCCACGTCATCCATGAAGGCCTGGTAGCGCGCCACTTCCTCGGCGCTGTTGAAGCCCTGGGTGAAGACGAAATGCAGATTGCCCTCCAGCGCATGGCCGAACAGGATCGCTTCGTCGTAGCTGTGCTTGTCGAACAGCGCGATCAGGCGATTGACGCCGATGGCCAGCTGTTCCACCGGGAAGGTCACGTCTTCGATGATCACCGTGGTGCCGGTCTTGCGCACTGCGCCGACGGCGGGGAAGGTGTCCTTGCGGATCGCCCAGAGTTTGGCGTTTTCCTTCGGGTCTTCGGTGAAGTCGACCTGCTTCTCCACCGGGAAAGGGGCGAGGGACGCCATGATCTGCGCCAGTTGTTCCTGCAGCAGCGCGGATGAAGCAGCACGGGATTCGATCAGCAGCGCGCAGGCATTGGCGGACAGTTGCTGGACGAACGCCGGCATCCCCGGTTTGTCCTGCACCGAGCGCAGGCTGCGGCGGTCCAGCAGTTCCACGGCGGACACCGGCTGGCTTTTCAGCACGGTCACCGCGTTGCAGCAGGTTTCCACATCCGGGAAGACGATCAGTGCCGAGGCCTTGTTCGGGTGGTCGACCACCGTGTCGTAGGTCACCGCGCTGATAAAACCCAGGGTGCCTTCGGAGCCCACCAGCAGGTGGCTGAGGATATCCAGCGGCTCATCGAAATCCACCAGGGCATTGAGGGACAGGCCGGTGGTGTTTTTCAGGCGGTACTTGTGGCGGATCTTTGCGGCCAGTTGGCTGTTGGCACGGGTCTCGCGGCCCAGGCTGGCCAGGCGCTCCAGCAGCTCGCCATGGCTGCTGCGAAAGGCCGCGACGCTGGCTGCGTCTTCGGTGTCCAGGCGGGTGCCGTCGGCCAGTACCAGGCGCAGGCCGGCCAAGGTGTGATAGGTATTTTGCGCGGTGCCGCAGCACATGCCGCTGGCATTGTTGGCGACGATGCCGCCGATCTTGCAGGCGTTGATCGAGGCTGGGTCGGGGCCGATCTTGCGCCCGAACGGCGCCAGCCAGGCGTTGGCCTGGGCGCCGATTACCCCTGGTTGCAGGCGGATCTGCTGGCCCTGGTCGCGGATCTCGCGGGCGTTCCAGTTATCGCCGAGTACCAGCAGCACCGAGTCGCTGATGGCCTGTCCCGACAGGCTGGTGCCGGCGGCGCGGAAAGTCACTGGAACCCGGTCGCGCTGGGCCAGCTTGAGCAGGGCCACCACTTCGTCTTCGGACTCGACGCGGATCACCAGCTGCGGAATCAGCCGATAAAAACTCGCATCGGTGCCGAAGGCCAGGGTGGAGAGCGGGTCGTCGAAACGCCGCCCCTGGGGAATCAGTTGTTGCGCATCACGCAGAAAAGCCGCCGGTAGACTCATTGGTCCTCCAGGATCAGCACCACCAGGTCTTTCGGGCCGTGGGCGCCGTACGCCAGGACCTGCTCGATGTCGGCGGTCTTCGACGGGCCGGACACCAGCAGGGCGTTGGTCGGCATGCCCTGGGCCCAGGCGTATTCCTGCTGGACCTGATAGAAGTTGTCGCGGATCTCGCTGGCCTTGAGCAGGGCGAAATGCACCGGCGGCACCAGGCTCATCAGCCGCGGTTCTTCGCGGGTCGGCCAGAGGATCAGGCTGCCGGTGGCGGCGATGGCGCCGAGGGTGGTGGTGAGGCTGGCCGGGGTGTCGTTGAACAGCTCGGCTTTCCATTGCTCGACCGGCCGATCGTAGGCCTTCAACGTCGGCAGCCCGGGATGCTCGGCCCAGTATTGGCTGACGCGCTGGCCGTGGGGCGTGGTCGGAGCGATCAGCAGGCTCGGCAACTGGCGCTCGCCCAGCAGGCGGGCGAGCAGTGCTGGCCAGTCCTGGGCTGTGGTCTGGTGAATCTCGGTGTGCACCGCTTCCATCTGCTTGCGCAATTGCGGGATGCGCTGTTCCGGTGTGTAGGTATAAGGCTCGGTGACCAGTGCCTCATCGAAGTTATCCACAATCGGCGTGGTACCGGTCAGGCTGCTGCGCAGCTTGCCGAGGATGTTCTGTTTGGCGCTCATCGACGTTCTCCCTGTTTGGCCAGATGCTCGCGGGCTAGGTCGTGCAAGGACCGGGCGGCGGGTTTCGGTGCGCTGTGGTTTTGCGTCCAGGGGCCGACGTTGCTCGGGGTCAGCGCGCGCAGGCGGGTGGCCGCCAGGCTGAACAGGCGATACAGGGTCGGCGAACTGTTGAGCCTGGCCCAGGTGTTCCAGATGAAACGTTCCTTGCGCGAGTACTTGCTGCCCTGGCCGCGCATCACCTGGTGGGGGCTGTCCGGGGCCTTGACGTTCTCTTCGCGCAGGCGGCGCAGCAGGCTCGGGATCGGGATCTTCACCGGGCACACTTCGCCGCAGGCGCCGCACAGCGAAGAGGCGCTCGGATGGTCCGGCACCTTGGCCAGGCCGACCATGTGCGGGGTAATGATCTTGCCGATGGGGCCGGGGTAGACCTCGCCGTAGGCGTGACCGCCGATGCGGGTGTAGACCGGGCAATGATTCATGCAGGCGCCGCAGCGGATGCAGTTCAGGGTCTGGCGCAATTCGCTGTCGGCGAAGGCCTGGCTGCGACCGTTGTCGAGCAGCACCAGGTGCACTTGCTGCGGGCCGTCGAGCTCATGCTCCTGGCGCGGGCCGGAGATCATGTTGACGTAGGTGGTGATCGGCTGGCCCAGCGCCGAGCGGGTCAGCAGCGACAGCAGCGGCACCACGTCGCGCAGGTTTTCGACGACTTTCTCGATGCCGGTGACGGCGATGTGCACCGGTGGCACCGTGGTGGACATGCGGCCGTTGCCTTCGTTTTCCACCAGCAGCAGGGTGCCGGTCTCGGCCACGGCGAAGTTGACGCCGGAGACGCCGATGTCCGCTTCGAAGAACTTCTGCCGCAGGACCCTGCGACCGATCTGAATGAGGTGGTCAACGTCCTTGGTGTACTCCACGCCAAGTTTGTCGTGGAACAAGGACGCGACCTGACCGGCGTTCTTGTGGATCGCCGGCATGATTATGTGTGAAGGCTTCTCAAAGTCGAGCTGGACGATGAACTCGCCCATGTCCGACTCAAGGCATTCAATGCCTTGTTCAGCGAGGACATGGTTCATCTCCATCTCTTCGCTGACCATCGATTTGCCCTTGATCACTTGCCGCGCCTCGTGAGCCCGGATGATCGAGAGGACGATGCCATTGGCCTCGTCCACCGTTTCCGCCCAGTGCACTGTCACACCGTTGCGGGTCAGGTTCTGTTCAAGTTGCTCGAGCAGGTCGGGCAGCTTGGATAACGCACGGGCCTTGATCGCATTGCCCAGGGCCCGCAGGTGTTCGCGTTCGTGGGCATCGCTGAACGACGCCGCACGTTTGGCCATGAGGGAATCCATGGCGCTGCGAAAATTGTTTCGCAGTTGTTGGTCACCGAGGGCCTGGTGGGCCCGGGTGCGAAAATCGTCCGACACGTTGGTCGTCGGAATCAGCTCCGGGGCGCTCATGCGGCACCTCCGGTACGCTGCCAGAGGAAGCTGGCCAGGTGTTGGCCGCGCAGCGCTTCCCGTTGTTTCTCCAGCGAACCGTTGATGTTCATCAAGCAGCCGCAGTCGGCGCTCAGCACCTGGTGGGCGCCGGATTCCTTCAGCGCACGGGTCTTGTCCGCGACCATCGCGCCGGAGATGTCCGGCATTCGGACGCTGAAAGTCCCGCCAAAGCCACAGCATTCGCTTTCGTGGTCGTGCTCTACCCGCTCCACGTTGCCCAGTTGTGCCAGCAGCTCACGACCGTGCAGGTGGGTATTCATCTCACGCCGTGCCGAGCAGGAGGTGTGCAGTGCCACCTTGATCGGCTCGCCACTGTCCTTGAGCTGCACCTTGCACACGTGCAACAGGAACTCCGCCAGCTCGTAGGTGCGCTCGGCCAGGGCCTGCACCTGCTTCAAGGTCTGCGGCTCATCCTTGAACAAGTCCGCATAGTGCTCGCGAATCATCCCCGCACAGGAACCCGACGGCACCACCACCGGATAGTCGCCGGCGAACAGCGCCAGTTGCGAGCGGGCCACGGTGCGCGCCTGTTCGGTGTAACCCGAGGTGTAGGCCGGTTGTCCGCAGCAGCTTTGCCCTTGCGGGTACTCCACGCGAATGCCTTCGCGCTCGAGCAGGTGAATCGCATCCATCCCCGCTTCGGGGTAGAACAGGTCGACCACACAGGTGCCGAACAGGTAGACCCGCGACGGCTTCTCGCTGGGGTACTGGCGCGGTTCGGCCAAGGGCGGTGCGACACGGGTCGCGTTAGGCACGGCGTTGTAAAAAAGCTCGCTCATCAGGCGTGTCTCCGGGTGGTCCCGGTTATCCGTCTGCCGCGGCTGCTGAATATAGAGAGCCAAGCTTTCAGCAGCCTTGCAGACCGGGTTGTGAGTTGCAGACGCCGCACGTGTGGGCCGGCGTCGGTTCTTTCGGTGTCGCGATCAGTGCACCAGCATGCCGGTGAACCAGTAGGCCTGGGCCAGGGTGATCAGGCCGACGATGGTGGCAAAGAATAGGCTGTGCTTGAGGGTAAAGCGGAACAGGTCCGATTCCTTGCCCACCAGGCCGGTGGCGGCGCAGGCCACGGCGATCGATTGCGGCGAGATCATCTTGCCGGTCACGCCGCCGCTGGTGTTGGCCGCTACCAGCAGGGTGTCGTTGACGCCGATCTGGTGCGCGGTGGTGGCTTGCAGCGAGCTGAACAGGGCGTTGGACGACGTATCCGAACCGGTCAGGAACACCCCCAGCCAGCCGAGGAATGGCGAGAAGAACGGGAACGCCGCACCGGTACCGGCCAGCACCAGGGCCATGGTCGAGGACATGCCGGAGTAGTTGGTGACAAAGGCGAAGGCCAGCACCATTCCGATGGAGAGGATCGGCCAGCGCAGTTCGTAGAAGGTCTCTTTAAAAGTGGTCAGACCAGTTTTGAAATTGATCTTCAGCACCAGCATCGAGATCAGCGCGGAGAAGAAAATCGCCGTGCCGGTCGCGGAAATCGGGTCGAGCTTGAACACCGCTGGAATCGCGGTCGGGGTGGCGACGATCGGCGCGCTCTTGATCACCAGTTGATCCAGGTGCGGAATCGCGAAGTTGAATACCCAGCTGTACATCGAGCCGCCGGCGGCGAACATCGCCTTGAACGGCTTGAGGGTCCAGATAGTGACCAGCACGGTGAGGATCAGGAACGGCGACCAGGCCTTGAAGATTTCACCGAAGCTGTACGGCGAAGGCTGGGTAGTGCGCGGCTGGCCGAAACCGCCGTTGCGCACGGCAGCGGCGCCGACGCTGGCGGTGGCCGCGGCGAACGAACGCTTGGGTTGCCAGACCTTGAGGAACAGGGTCAGGGCAATCAGGCTGGCCAGGGCCGAGGTGATATCCGGCAGCTCCGGGCCGATGAAGTTCGAGGTGAAGTACTGGGTCACGGCAAAGCTCAGGCCGGCCACCAGCGCCGCGGGCCAGGTCTCTTTGACACCGCGCAGGCCATCCATCATGAACACCAGCCAGAACGGCACGAACAACGACAGCAGCGGCAGCTGGCGACCGGTCATGGCGCCGATCTTGAACGCGTCGATGCCGGTCACCTGGCCCGCCACGATGATCGGAATACCCAGGGCGCCAAAGGCCACTGGCGCGGTGTTGGCGATAAGGCACAGGCCGGCGGCGTACAGTGGGTTGAACCCCAGGCCCACCAGCAGCGCGGCGGTAATGGCCACCGGCGCGCCAAAACCGGCGGCACCTTCGAGGAAGGCCCCGAAGCAGAAACCGATCAGCAGCACCTGCAGGCGCTGGTCGTCGGTGATCGACAGCACCGAGCTGCGGATGACCTCGAACTGGCCACTCTTGACCGTCAGTTTGTAGAGGAAGACGGCGGCGACGATGATCCAGGCGATGGGCCACAGACCGTAGGCAAATCCATAGCCAGCGGCGGCGAGGGCCATATCGGCAGGCATCTGGAAGGCGAAGATCGCCACCAGGATCGACAACGCCAGGGTAATGCTGCCGGCGACGTGTCCTTTGAGACGGAACACGGCCAGAGCCAGGAAGAAGAAGACGATCGGGATGACGGCGGCGAGGGCGGACAGGCCGAGGCTGCCGAGCGGGCTGTAGAGCTGTTGCCAGGTTTGCATATGGGGTGGCCCCTAATTGTTGTTGGTCAGGCACTGGTCAGCGTATTTGGTTAATTGGTAAGACCAATTTACAATCGCTGTTGGCTAGGGTAAAAGCCTTGTGAGCGGTGTGTCAATTTGCCGCCCTAAAACTTTTGTCGAGGGTGCGGTGCAGATGACTTCTGATCCGCTTGCCGACGTGCGTTCTGATAGGTGCTGGCGCAGCCCCGATAGGCCAGAATAGAGAGCCCGGCGCGCGGTCGGGATCGTGGAGAGTGAGTTATGGGGTTTGATCAGATTCGTCAGCGCCGTTTGTCTGACGACATTGTCGAGCGGCTCGAGGGGATGATCCTCGAGGGCACGCTGAAGTCCGGTGAGCGCCTGCCGGCAGAGCGTGCGTTGGCGGAGCAGTTCGGTGTCTCGCGGCCTTCGTTGCGCGAGGCGATCCAGAAACTCACGGCCAAGGGCTTGCTGGTCAGTCGCCAGGGTGGCGGCAACTATGTGGTGGAGTCACTGGGCTCGACCTTCAGCGATCCGCTGCTGCAGTTGCTGGAAAGCAACCCTGAAGCCCAGCGTGACTTGCTGGAGTTTCGCCACACCCTGGAAGCTTCATGCGCCTATTACGCCGCGTTGCGTGCCACCGACGTGGACCGTGAACGGCTCACGGCGGCCTTCGAGGAATTGCAGGACTGCTATTCCCGGGCAGGTGATGCGAGCCGGGCGGAGGAGGGCGCGGCGGACGCGCAATTTCATCTGGCAATTGCCGAGGCCAGCCACAACGCCGTATTGCTGCACACCATTCGGGGGCTGTTCGATCTGCTCAAGCGCAACGTGGTGACCAACATTGGCGGCATGTACAAGCAGCGCACTGAAACCCGCGACATGCTGATCAGCCAGCACCGCGATCTGTACCAGGCGATTATCGAAGGGCGTGCCGAGCAGGCGCGCGAAGTCTCCAGCCGGCACATTCTGTATGTGCAGGAAGTATTGGAGGAGGTGCGTCAGGAAGTGCAGCGCGTGGCCCGGGCCGAGCGGCGCAAGGGGATTTAGTCTGGAAGGATTCATCGCCGGCCAGCTCGCTCCTGGTAGGAACGAGCTGGCTCGCGATCATGGCATCAAGGCAGAAGGGCGTTACTCTTCCTTGCCCTTGTTGCGCACCGCGCGATGCAACTCACGATCGGAGTCGCGCTCGCGTTCGGTGTGACGCTTGTCGTATTCCTTCTTGCCCTTGCCGAGTGCGATCTCGCACTTGACCATGTGCTTGCTCCAGTAGAGCGACAGGCACACGCAGGCATAACCCTTCTGCTGCACGGCCGCGAACAGCTTCTCCAGCTCGCGTTTGTTGAGCAGCAGTTTGCGCGAGCGCACGGGGTCGGCGATCACATGGGTGCTGGCGGTGGTCAGCGGCGTGAAGTGGCTGCCCAGCAGCCAGGCTTCGCCGTCCTTGAGCAGCACATAACTGTCGACCAGTTGTGCCTTGCCTGCACGCAGACTCTTTACTTCCCAGCCGGCCAGGACCATGCCAGCCTCGAACCGATGTTCGATGAAGTAATCGTGACGCGCCTTTTTATTTTGCGCGATGGTCCCTGTTGGGTGTTTCTTCTGTTTAGCCATAGGGGCGGCATTATAGGCAGTTGCACGCGTGTCGGCTACGGTGAAGCAGCGTGCTTGAGCAGGTTGAGTGAATCCCGGACAATGCGCGCTCTTTTTTCTCGGTTGGGCGCGTTTTTGATGTCGACGGACAAGGTTTCTGTCCACGGCGGCTGGGCCAGTCGCTGGGTTTTCATACTCGCTGCGACTGGTTCTGCCGTGGGCCTGGGCAGTATCTGGAAATTCCCCTACATGGTCGGCGTCTACGGTGGTGGCGCCTTTGTCCTGGTATTCCTGGCCTGCATCGCGCTGATCGGCGTGCCGGTGATGCTGGCGGAAACCCTGATCGGCCGTCGCGCCCGGCAAAGCCCGGCCAATGCCTTGAAGGCGCTGGCCCTGGAAGCCGGGCATTCGGCCAAGTGGTCCTGGGGCGCGTTCGCCGGAATGATCACCGCCTTGTTGATTCTTTCTTTTTACAGCGTGGTCGGTGGTTGGTCGCTGGACTACATCATCGATATGGGCCGTGGTGATTTCCAGGGCGTGACGGCGGATCAGGTCGGCGCCTATTTCGGCAAGGTGATTGCCGACCCCTGGCGGCTGACGCTGTGGCACACGCTGTTCATGTTGTTGTCGGCGGCTGTCATCGCCAAGGGTGTGGTGGCCGGGCTTGAGCGCAGCCTGCGGATCATGATGCCGCTGCTGTTCGTGATGCTGGTGATCCTGCTGGGTTACAGCATGACCACCGGGCATTTCATGGAAGGCGTGCATTTCATGTTCGACTTCAGCACCGACAAACTGCTCGACGGCCTGTTGCCGGCCATGGGGCATGCGTTCTTTTCCCTGAGCGTCGGTGTCGGTTCCATCATGATCTACGGCGCTTACATGCCGAAGCATTCGTCCATTTCCGGCACTATTGTCGGCGTGGCGCTGCTGGATACCTTCGTTTCACTGCTGGCGGGGCTGGCGCTGTTCCCGATTGTGTTTGCCGCCGGGCTGAATCCGAGTGAGGGGCCGGGGCTGATGTTTGTCAGTTTGCCTTTTGCCTTTGGTAATGTGGCGTTCGGCCAGTTGATGGGCGTGGTGTTTTTTGTCCTGGTGGCCATTGCAGCCTGGAGCTCGGCGATTTCGCTGTTGGAGCCGATGGTGGCTTACCTGGTGGAGCGGACCCGAATCCGCCGCGGCTGGGTGACATTCTGGCTGGCGTTTACCTGCTGGTTCGTCGGATTGGGAACGGTGTTTTCCTTCAATATCTGGCAGCAGGCCAAGTTTTTCGTGAACGAAGGCGGGGCTTTCCACCTCTACCAATGGGGGGCGGCGGGTGGTCTGGATTTCTTTGGGGTGATCGATTTCTTCACCTCGCGGATCATGTTGCCCTTGGGTGGCCTCTGCTTTGTGGTGTTTGCGGGTTGGGTGATGGGGCGCGAGGCGGTTCGTGATGAGCTGTCGATTCGCAGCCCGCTGCTTTTTGCCCTGACCCTGTTTTTGATGCGCTATGTGGCGCCCATCGGCATTCTTATAGTGTTTGCCGCCCAGTTGTGGAAATGACGCTGACATGACGACACATATTCAACGCTCGGCCCTGCTGCCTTATCCGGCGCAGTTTTTGTACGACCTGGTCAATGACGTGGCGCGCTACCCGGAGTTTCTACCCTGGTGCTCGTCGGCCGAGGTGCTGGAGAGCAGCGAGGTGCAGATGCGCGCCAGCCTGGCGGTTGCCAAGGGTGGGCTCAGCCAGCATTTCGTGACGCGTAATACCCTGGTGCCGGGCCAGTCGATCGAGATGAACCTGGAAGAAGGGCCGTTCAACCAGTTGCACGGCGTGTGGGTTTTCAAGCCGTTGGGTGACAAGGCCTGCAAGATCAGCCTGGATTTGTCGTTCGACTACGCCGGTCCACTGGTTCGCGCAACCTTGGGACCGCTGTTCAACCAGGCGGCCAATACCCTGGTCGATGCGTTCTGTCAGCGGGCCAAGCAGTTGCATGCTTGAGCCAATGATCGAGGTCGAGGTGGTGTATGCCGCGGTCGACCGGCAGGTATTGCTCAGTGTTGCGGTGCCGACGGGGACTACTGTCCGTGCGGCAGTGAAAGGCTCCGGGATAGGTGCGCAATTTCCAGAGCTGGACCTGGACAGTTGTCCGCTGGGGATCTTTGGCAAAGCGGTTGCGGACCCTGGAACTCAGCCGGTTCGGGCGGACGATCGCATCGAAATCTACCGTCCGTTACTGGCTGATCCTAAAGAAGTTCGACGCCTGCGCGCGGCAAAGGCGGCGCAGGCCCGGGCTCGTACTTCGGAGTCCTGAACAAATCGACAGGCAACAAAAAGCCCGGACTCGCCGGGCTTTTTGATTCCACCACAAATTATTGCGGCGAGGTGTCCAGAGGTTCTGGTGTCGGCACCGGAACGGTTTCGACGTTGTCGACGTCCTTCTGGATCTGATCGAGCAGAGAGCCAGGCTTGGCCGGTTTTTCCGGTTTTGGCTGCTCGGCGTTTTCGCCCGGGGCGGTCACGGTAGTGCCGCTGTCCTTGCCCAGGATGGCTTCGTCGCGGCTTACGCCAGGCATGAAGTCACCGGAAAGGCTGACCAGTTGGTCGTTACCGTTGAAGATAACGCTGACGCGCTCCTGCTGGCGTTCACCGCCACCTGGTTGCAGGCTGTACAGATAATCCCAGCGATCGGCGTGGAACGTGTCGGTCAACAGAGGGTTGCCCATGATAAACCGTACTTGCCGGCGGGTCATTCCCGGGCGTAACTGGTCTATCATGTCCTGCGTGACGACATTGCCCTGCTGGATGTCGATTTTGTAAACCCCGGGGAATGAACAACCGGCGAGTGCGAGCAGTCCCACGAAGGTGAAACTGGTTAGCAAGAGCTTGGTGTTTTGCATCGGTGGGCGACTTCCACTATCTTGGCTGGGACAACGTAAACCCCGATCATACCCGCATTAAGAGGAGCTGCGAAGCAGCATCCGCGAGAAAGCTGACCATGGTTGAAAATAGCGAACTACGTAAAGCCGGCCTTAAAGTGACTCTGCCACGGGTCAAAATTCTACAAATGCTCGATTCCGCCGAGCAGCGACACATGAGTGCCGAGGATGTTTACAAGGCGCTGATGGAAGCTGGCGAGGATGTCGGTCTGGCCACGGTTTACCGTGTTCTGACCCAGTTTGAAGCAGCAGGCCTTGTGGTACGCCACAATTTTGATGGTGGTCATGCTGTATTCGAACTGGCTGACGGCGGTCACCACGACCACATGGTCAACGTGGATTCCGGTGAAGTGATCGAATTCTTCGACGAAGAAATCGAGAAGCTTCAGAAGGCGATTGTCGAGAAGCATGGCTTCGAGTTGGTGGATCACAACTTGGTGCTGTACGTACGCACGAAGAAATAAGCATGTCGCGCGGATGTTGTCCGCGAAACGATCGAAGGCGACCCAAGGGTCGCCTTCGTGCTTTCTGCTCTTTATTAAAGTGGCCGTTATTCAAGCCTTGGCGGTCACCACCATTTTTTTCGCGTGGGCCAGCGACTCCTTGGTCAGGTCGATGCCGCCCAGCATGCGTGCCACTTCTTCGATCCGCTCGGTCTTGCCCAGTTTGGACACCGCAGTATGAGTCGCATCGCTGCCGCGCACCTTGTGCACAAAAAGATGTTGATGGCCCTGGGCTGCCACCTGCGGCAAGTGGGTGACCGTCAAGACCTGGCCGCGCTCGCCGAGGCGGCGTAACAGCTGGCCGACGATTTCCGCGGTCGGGCCGCCGATGCCGACGTCCACTTCGTCGAATACCAGGGTCGGGACGCGGGAGGTTTGCGCGGTAATCACCTGGATCGCCAGGCTGATCCGCGACAGCTCGCCCCCGGATGCCACTTTGGCCAGGGCCTTGAGCGGCTGGCCGGGGTTGGCGCTGACCAGCAGCTCGACCTGTTCGAGGCCATTGGGCTGCAACTCGTCGCTGCTGTTGGCGTGCAGTTCGATGGTGAATCGGCCCCCGGGCATGCCCAGGCGCTGGATTTCCTGTTCGACAGCGCTGGCCAGGCTGGTTGCCGCCTGCTGGCGCAGCTCGCTCAGCTCCCTGGCTTTTTCGTGATAATGCCGGGCAAAGGATTTCAGTTCGTCGCCCAGGCGCTCGATGGACTCATCGTTGGCATCCAGGGTCTCGATTTCCTCTAGCAGTTTCTGTTGCATGGCCGCCACCTCGGTGGGCTGGATCCGGTGTTTGCGAGCCAGGGTATAGATGGCGTCCAGCCGCTCCTCCAGTTGTTGCAGGCGCGCCGGGTCCGCATCGAAATGGTCGACGAAGCGATTCAGTTCGCCGACGGCCTCTTCGACCTGGATTTGCGCGCTGGCCAGCAGGTTGGTGGCTTCCGCCAGGGCGCCGGAGGTGTTGCCGATGCTCGACAGGCGATTGAGGCTCACTGTCAGGGCGCTGAGAACGTTACCCGAATCACTTTCGCTGCAATGCTCGACGACCTGCCGGCAGATGCCCAGCAGGCTTTCGGCATTGGTCAGGTTTTTATGTTCGAGCTCCAGTTGCTCAAGTTCGTTTTCGCCCAGGGCAAGGTTCTCCAGTTCCTCCAGCTGATAGCTGAGGAGCTGGTGGCGAGCCCGCTGCTCGTCCCCGGAGTTGGACAGGCGCTCCAGCTCCTGGCGGGTCTGGCGCCAGCGCTGGGCGGCCAGCGATACCTGGCGGGCCAGGTCGGTGGCGCCGGCGTACTCGTCGAGCAGGCGGCGGTGGGTGTCGGTTTTCAGTAGCGACTGGTGTTCATGCTGGCTGTGGATATCGATCAGCAGCTCGCCGAGGGCCTTGAGGTCGCCTAGCGGGCAGGGGGAGCCATTGATGTAGCCGCGGGAACGGCCTTCGGCGGTGATGACCCGGCGCAGGATGCACGGGCTGTCGTTGTCCAGGTCGCGTTCGGCGAGCCAGGTGCGGGCCTCGGGAATGTCTTCCAGGTCGAAGGTGGCGAGAATGTCGGCCTTGTCGGCGCCAGGGCGCACCACGCCGCTGTCGGCGCGATCACCCAGGGTCAGCCCCAGGGCGTCGAGCATGATCGACTTGCCGGCGCCGGTTTCACCCGTGATGACGCTCATCCCGCGATCCAGTTCCAGATCGAGATGTTCAACGATGGCGTAGTTGTGTACGGACAGGTGCACCAGCATAAAGGCCGCTCCCAAGCTTTAGGTCTGGTTATTTATACAGTGTTTTGTTTTCGACTGACAATGCCCGGCCTTAGCTCGATTCGCTTGCTTGGCAGGTTTTTTTATCGCGTGTGGGAATGGTTGGGGAGAGGCGTTTTGCTTCGCGCGATGATTTTTGCCGAGGGCGCGGCCCTTGAACCTGAAAAATGCGACCCCATATACCGGGGCAGAAGCGTGAGTTGAGCTCACGGACGATATTGAAAGGAGAATTGTATGGCTGACGAACAGACGCTGGATACGCAAAATCTCGACGCCAATCAGGCCCCTGAGGCTTCGGGCGAAGATCTGGCGGCTCGTGTGCAAGTGCTCGAAGAGCAGTTGGCTGGCGCTCAGGATCAGGCATTGCGTGTTGCGGCCGATCTGCAGAACGTCCGCCGCCGTGCCGAGCAGGATGTAGAAAAAGCTCACAAATTCGCCCTCGAGCGTTTTGCTGGCGACCTGCTGCCGGTGATCGACAGCCTCGAGCGCGGTCTTGAGTTGTCCAGCCCGGACGACGAGAGCATTCGTCCGATGCGTGAAGGTATCGAACTGACCCTGAAGATGTTCCAGGACACCCTGAAGCGTTATCAGCTGGAAGCGATCGATCCGCATGGCGAACCGTTCAACGCTGAACAGCACCAGGCGATGGCCATGCAGGAAAGTGCCGACGTCGAACCGAACAGCGTTCTCAAGGTGTTCCAGAAGGGCTATCAGCTCAACGGTCGCCTGCTGCGCCCGGCCATGGTCGTGGTCAGCAAGGCACCCGCACCGGTTTCGCCTTCGATTGACGAGAAGGCTTGAAATCGCGCGCAGGGCCCCCATTTATAGGCCAAGCGTTTAAGTGCTACCGCAGTCGGCCACCACTGCTGCGGCAACAAAATCTAAAGTTTCGGGAGAGTTAACATGGGCAAAATTATCGGTATCGACCTGGGGACTACCAACTCCTGCGTCTCCATTCTTGAAAACGGCAACGTAAAAGTTATCGAAAACGCTGAAGGCGCGCGTACCACGCCGTCCATCATCGCTTACGCCAACGATGGCGAAATCCTGGTTGGCCAGTCGGCCAAGCGTCAGGCAGTGACCAACCCGCACAACACCCTGTACGCGGTGAAGCGTCTGATCGGTCGTCGTTTCGACGAAGAAGTCGTACAGAAAGACATCCAGATGGTCCCTTACAAGATCGTCAAGGCTGACAACAACGACGCCTGGGTTGAAGTGAACGGCCAGAAAATGGCTCCGCCACAGATCTCGGCTGAAATCCTCAAGAAAATGAAGAAGACCGCCGAAGACTACCTCGGCGAAGCTGTGACCGAAGCGGTGATCACCGTTCCGGCCTACTTCAACGACAGCCAGCGCCAGGCGACCAAAGACGCCGGCCGCATCGCGGGCCTGGACGTAAAACGCATCATCAACGAACCAACCGCGGCCGCTCTGGCTTACGGCATGGACAAGGCCAAGGGCGATCACACCGTGATCGTTTATGACCTGGGTGGCGGTACCTTCGACGTTTCCGTGATCGAAATCGCTGAAGTCGATGGCGAGCACCAGTTCGAAGTACTGGCAACCAACGGTGACACCTTCCTCGGTGGTGAAGACTTCGACATCCGTCTGATCGACTACCTCGTGGACGAGTTCAAGAAAGAAAGCGGCATGAACCTCAAGGGTGACCCGCTGGCCATGCAGCGCCTGAAAGAAGCCGCTGAAAAAGCCAAGATCGAGCTGTCCTCGAGCCAGCAGACCGACGTCAACCTGCCGTACATCACTGCAGACGCCACCGGTCCTAAGCACCTGAACGTGAAGATCTCCCGCGCCAAGCTGGAATCGCTGGTCGAAGACCTGGTTCAGCGCACCATTGAGCCTTGCCGCATCGCCATGAAAGACGCCGGTATCGACGTCAGCAAGATCAATGACGTGATCCTGGTCGGCGGCCAGACCCGTATGCCATTGGTTCAGAAGACCGTTACCGATTTCTTCGGTAAGGAAGCACGCAAGGACGTGAACCCGGACGAAGCTGTTGCCATGGGTGCTGCCATCCAGGGCGCGGTACTGGCCGGTGACGTGAAAGACGTACTGCTGCTGGACGTCAGCCCGCTGACTCTGGGTATCGAAACCATGGGTGGCGTGATGACCGCGCTGATCGAGAAAAACACCACGATTCCTACCAAGAAATCGCAAGTGTTCTCGACTGCCGACGATAACCAGGGCGCAGTGACCATTCACGTACTGCAGGGCGAGCGTAAGCAAGCCGCGCAGAACAAGTCCCTGGGCAAGTTCGACCTGGCCGAGATTCCACCGGCTCCACGTGGCGTGCCGCAAATCGAAGTGACCTTCGACATCGACGCCAACGGCATCCTGCACGTAGGTGCGAAAGACAAGGCGACCGGCAAGACCCAGTCGATCGTGATCAAGGCCAACTCCGGTCTGTCCGAGGAAGAAATTCAGCAGATGGTTCGTGATGCTGAAGTCAACGCCGAAGAAGACCGCAAGTTCGAAGAGCTGGCCAGCGCGCGTAACCAAGGCGATGCCCTGGTTCACTCGACTCGCAAGATGATCGCTGATGCGGGCGACAAAGTGACCGCTGAAGAGAAGACTGCGATCGAAGCTGCCGTGGTTGCCCTTGAAGCCGCTATCAAAGGCGACGACAAGGCTGCCATCGACGCCAAGGTCGAAGAACTGTCGAAAGTGTCGGCTCCGGTCGCTCAGAAGATGTACGCCGAGCAGGCTCAGCCGGCAGAAGGCGCAGCTTCGCAGGCTGAGTCGGCCGAGAAAGCCGATGACGTCGTCGACGCCGAGTTCGAAGAAGTAAAAGACCACAAGTAAGACTGCTTGTCGGTCGGCCGGTTGACTGCCTTTGTGCGGTGACTGGTAGGATGTCGCCGCGCGGGAGCTTGCTCCCGCGTTGGCGTGTCTGGAGCAAGCGAATTTTTTACGGCGTGCGGCTCTTTTCGCGCGCTGGCGGTACGGTCGGAAATGCTCCTGCTTTCCGTTCGGGATTACCGCAATTGTCGGCCAGTCTGTTGGTCGTCTATCCAAGACCAGGATCGTTGAATTGACGTGAGTTGGGTCCGGGCCTGTATTGGGGCTCAACGAGTTTGACGAGGCTCAGGAGAGTGTTGTCGAACGTCCTTAAGAGTGCGAAGACTTATGGCAAAGCGTGACTATTACGAAGTATTGGGTGTGGAGCGAGGCTCGAGCGAAGCCGACCTGAAAAAGGCTTACCGCCGCCTGGCGATGAAGCACCACCCGGACCGTAATCCCGGCGACAAAGCGTCGGAAGATATGTTCAAGGAGGCCAACGAGGCCTACGAAGTATTGTCTGACTCGAGCAAGCGCGCGGCTTATGACCAATATGGTCATGCCGGTGTCGATCCGAGTATGGGTGGCGGTGGCGCCGGTTTTGGTGGCCAGAACTTCTCCGACATCTTTGGCGATGTCTTCAGTGATTTCTTTGGTGGCGGTCGCGGCGGCTCCCGTGGCGGCGCTCAGCGTGGCAGTGACTTGCGCTACACCCTGGAGCTGAACCTGGAAGAGGCGGTGCGCGGTACCACCGTGAATATCCGCGTTCCGACGCTGGTCAACTGCAAGCCTTGCGATGGCTCGGGTGCCAAGAAAGGCTCTTCGCCGGTGACCTGTCCGACCTGTGGCGGTATCGGCCAGGTGCGCATGCAGCAGGGCTTCTTCTCGGTGCAGCAGACCTGCCCGCGTTGCCATGGCCAGGGCAAGATCATTTCCGACCCGTGCGACTCCTGCCACGGCGAAGGCCGCGTCGAAGAGTACAAGACGCTGTCGGTGAAGGTGCCGGCGGGTGTCGATACCGGCGACCGCATTCGTCTGTCCGGCGAAGGGGAGGCGGGTACCCAGGGCGGCCCTACGGGCGACCTGTATGTGGTGATCAATGTGCGTGAGCACGCGATCTTCCAGCGCGACGGCAAGCACCTGTTCTGTGAAGTGCCTATCAGCTTCGTTGACGCGGCGCTGGGCGGCGAGCTGGAGATCCCGACGCTGGATGGCCGAGTCAAGCTGAAGATCCCTGAGGGGACCCAGACTGGCAAGCAGTTCCGCGTGCGTGGCAAGGGCGTGGCTCCGGTTCGTGGCGGCGGCGCTGGCGACTTGATGTGTCGTGTCGCGGTAGAAACGCCGGTAAACCTGAGTCGTCGTCAGCGTGAGCTGCTCGAAGAGCTGCGTGGTTCCCTGGCGGACGATAATACCCACTCGCCAAAAACCACTGGCTGGTTCGAAGGCGTGAAGCGCTTCTTTGGCGACCTGTAAGGAGCGCGGCATGCGACGTATAGCTGTAATGGGCGCCGCAGGGCGCATGGGCAAGAACCTGGTGGAGGCTGTGCAGCAACGCTCGCCGCTCTCCGGGCTTACCGCAGCCATCGTACGGCCTGGCAGTTCGTTGGTCGGTGCCGATGCTGGTGAGCTGGCGTCGCTGGGGCGCATTGGTGTGCCGATGTCCGACAGCCTGGAAAAGGTCGCCGATGAATTCGATGTGTTGATCGATTTCACGCTTCCGGAAGTGATGCTGAAAAACCTGGCGTTCTGCCGTAAGGCGGGCAAGGCCATGGTGATCGGTACCACGGGGCTGGGCGCCAAGGAAAAGCAGATGCTGGCCGAGGCGGGCAAGGATATTCCGATCGTGTTCGCCGCCAACTTCAGCGTTGGCGTCAACCTCTCGCTGAAGTTGCTCGACATGGCGGCCCGCGTGCTGGGCGATGATGCGGACATCGAAATCATCGAGGCGCATCACCGGCACAAGATCGACGCGCCTTCAGGTACGGCCTTGCGCATGGGTGAGGTGATTGCCGATGCGCTGGGGCGTGACCTGCAGAAGGTCGCAGTGTATGGCCGTGAAGGTCATACCGGTGCGCGTGAGCGTGAAACCATTGGTTTCGCCACGGTTCGTGGTGGTGATGTGGTTGGCGATCACACCGTGTTGTTCGCCGCCGAGGGCGAGCGCCTGGAGATCACCCACAAGGCCACCAGTCGCATGACTTTCGCCAAGGGTGCGGTACGTGCTGCGTTGTGGCTGGACGGTCGTCCGGCGGGTCTTTATGACATGCAGGATGTGCTGGATCTGCGTTGAGATGCATCCAAAACAGGGCCAGGCTTCGCGCTTGAGCCCTGTTTTTACCCGCTAAGCGATGTTCTGTCGCATTCCTCTGCCTTTAAGGCTCTTTAGCGGTGGACCAAAAAAGCCTTTTTCTGTAAGCTACAGCTTTAGTGTGTCCACTAAAAGCGCGCAGAATAATTCGGTGAAGAAGCGGGGTGACGTGTCCATACGTCACTCCGCTTTTTTACAACCTGCGATCGCCCTTTCAGGCTTTATTTACGGGAGGTCTTCTTGACTAAGCCAGCCATACTCGCCCTTGCTGATGGCAGCATTTTTCGCGGCGAAGCCATTGGAGCCGACGGTCAAACCGTTGGTGAGGTGGTGTTTAACACCGCAATGACCGGCTATCAGGAAATCCTTACCGATCCTTCCTACGCCCAACAGATCGTTACCCTGACTTACCCGCATATCGGCAATACCGGCACCACGCCGGAAGACGCCGAGTCCGATCGTGTCTGGTCGGCCGGTCTGGTGATTCGCGACCTGCCTCTGGTTGCGAGCAACTGGCGTAACACCCTGTCCCTGTCCGACTACCTGAAAGCCAACAATGTCGTGGCAATCGCCGGTATCGACACCCGTCGCCTGACGCGCATCCTGCGCGAGAAAGGTGCGCAGAACGGCTGCATCATGGCCGGCGACAATATCTCCGACGAAGCGGCGATTGCCGCTGCACGCGGCTTCCCGGGCCTGAAAGGCATGGATCTGGCGAAGGTCGTCAGTACCAAGGAAAGCTACGAGTGGCGCTCCAGTGTCTGGAACCTGAAGACCGACAGTCATCCGACCATCGAAGCTTCCGAGCTGCCTTACCACGTGGTTGCCTACGACTACGGCGTCAAGCTGAACATCCTGCGCATGCTGGTCGAACGCGGTTGCCGCGTGACCGTGGTGCCTGCGCAAACCCCGGCCAGCGAAGCGCTGGCGCTCAAGCCTGACGGTGTGTTCCTGTCCAACGGCCCTGGCGACCCCGAGCCTTGCGATTACGCCATCCAGGCGATCAAGGACGTGCTGGAGACCGAGATTCCGGTCTTCGGTATCTGTCTGGGCCACCAACTGCTGGCACTGGCCGCCGGCGCCAAGACAGTGAAGATGGGCCACGGCCACCACGGCGCCAACCACCCGGTCCAGGACCTGGACAGCGGTGTGGTGATGATCACCAGCCAGAACCACGGTTTTGCGGTGGACGAAGCCACCCTGCCGGGCAACGTGCGGGCGATCCACAAGTCGCTGTTCGACGGCACCCTGCAAGGCATCGAGCTGACCGACAAGAGCGCATTCAGCTTCCAGGGCCACCCTGAAGCGAGCCCGGGCCCGAACGATGTGGCGCCGCTGTTCGATCGTTTCATCAACGAGATGGCCAAGCGACGCTGAGTGCTCGCCCCTGAAGGTGGCCCCGGCCTCGGCGGCCCCTTCAGCGCTTCAGAGATTTGATCAAGACGGCTTGCCGACTGACCTGCGGATTTGAGTGACAACCCATGCCAAAACGTACAGACATTAAAAGCATCCTGATTCTCGGCGCTGGCCCGATCGTGATCGGCCAGGCCTGCGAATTCGACTACTCCGGCGCCCAGGCCTGCAAGGCCCTGCGCGAAGAGGGTTACCGGGTCATCCTGGTGAACTCCAACCCGGCGACCATCATGACCGACCCGGCCATGGCCGACGCCACCTACATCGAGCCGATCAAGTGGCAGACCGTTGCCAAGATCATCGAGAAAGAGCGTCCGGACGCTCTGCTGCCGACCATGGGTGGCCAGACTGCGCTGAACTGCGCCCTGGACCTGGAGCGCGAAGGCGTTCTGGAGAAGTTCGGCGTGGAAATGATCGGCGCCAATGCCGACACCATCGACAAGGCTGAAGACCGTTCGCGCTTCGACACCGCGATGAAGGCGATCGGCCTGGAGTGCCCGCGCTCCGGTATCGCCCACAGCATGGACGAGGCCAATGCGGTTCTCGAAAAGCTGGGCTTCCCGTGCATCATCCGTCCGTCCTTCACCATGGGCGGCACCGGTGGCGGTATCGCCTACAACCGTGAAGAGTTCGAAGAGATCTGCGCCCGCGGCCTGGACCTGTCGCCGACCAAGGAACTGCTGATCGACGAATCGCTGATCGGCTGGAAAGAGTACGAGATGGAGGTGGTCCGCGATAAAAAGGACAACTGCATCATCGTTTGCTCGATCGAGAACTTCGACCCGATGGGCGTGCACACCGGTGACTCGATCACCGTGGCTCCAGCACAGACCCTGACCGACAAGGAATACCAGATCCTGCGTAACGCCTCCCTGGCGGTACTGCGCGAGATCGGCGTGGAAACCGGCGGCTCCAACGTCCAGTTCGGCATCTGCCCGAACACTGGCCGCATGGTGGTGATCGAGATGAACCCACGGGTATCCCGTTCTTCGGCCCTGGCTTCGAAAGCCACCGGCTTCCCGATTGCCAAGGTCGCGGCCAAGCTGGCTGTGGGTTACACCCTGGACGAACTGTCGAACGACATCACCGGCGGCAAGACCCCGGCGTCCTTCGAGCCGTCCATCGACTACGTCGTGACCAAGCTGCCACGCTTCGCCTTCGAGAAGTTCGCCAAGGCTGACGCTCGCCTGACCACTCAGATGAAGTCGGTGGGTGAAGTAATGGCCATTGGCCGGACCTTCCAGGAGTCCCTGCAGAAAGCACTGCGCGGCCTGGAAGTGGGTGTCTGCGGTCTGGATCCGAAGCTCGACCTGAGCAACCCGGAAAGCATGAACGTGCTCAAGCGCGAACTGACCGTGCCGGGCGCCGAGCGCATCTGGTACGTGGCTGACGCCTTCCGTGCCGGCATGACCGTCGAGCAGATCTTCGGCATGAACATGATCGACCCTTGGTTCCTGGTGCAGATCGAAGATCTGATCAAGGAAGAGGAGAAGGTCAAGACTCTGGGCCTGTCGGCCATCGACCGCGACCTGATGTTCCGCCTCAAGCGCAAAGGCTTCTCCGACCAGCGTCTGGCCAAGCTGCTGGGCGTGACCGAGAAGAACCTGCGTACCCACCGCCACAAGCTGGAAGTGTTCCCGGTCTACAAGCGCGTCGACACCTGCGCCGCCGAGTTCGCCACCGATACCGCCTACCTGTACTCGACCTATGAGGAAGAGTGCGAGGCAGCGCCTTCGGGGCGCGACAAGATCATGATCCTGGGCGGCGGTCCGAACCGCATTGGTCAGGGCATCGAGTTCGACTACTGCTGCGTGCACGCGGCACTGGCGCTGCGTGACGATGGTTATGAAACCATCATGGTCAACTGCAACCCGGAAACCGTTTCCACCGACTACGACACTTCCGATCGCCTGTACTTCGAGCCGGTGACCCTGGAAGACGTGCTGGAAATCGTCCGCGTCGAGAAGCCAAAAGGCGTGATCGTCCAGTACGGTGGCCAGACTCCGTTGAAGCTGGCGCGTGCCCTGGAAGCGGCCGGCGTGCCGATCATCGGTACCAGCCCTGACGCCATCGACCGTGCCGAAGACCGTGAGCGCTTCCAGCAGATGGTCGAGCGCCTGAACCTGCGTCAGCCACCAAACGCCACTGTGCGTAGCGAAGACGAAGCGATTCGTGCCGCGGCCAAGATCGGCTACCCGCTGGTGGTGCGTCCGTCCTATGTGCTGGGCGGCCGGGCGATGGAAATCGTTTACGAAGAAGAAGAGCTCAAGCGCTACCTGCGTGAAGCGGTACAAGTGTCTAACGACAGCCCGGTGCTGCTGGACCACTTCCTCAACTGCGCCATCGAGATGGATGTGGATGCGGTCTGCGACGGCAAGGATGTGGTGATCGGCGCGATCATGCAGCACATCGAGCAGGCTGGCGTGCACTCCGGTGACTCCGCTTGCTCGCTGCCGCCGTACTCGCTGCCGGCGCACATCCAGGACGAGATGCGTGAGCAGGTCAAGAAGATGGCGCTGGAGCTGGGTGTGGTTGGCCTGATGAACGTACAGCTGGCCCTGCAGGGCGAGCAGATCTACGTCATCGAGGTGAACCCGCGTGCTTCCCGTACCGTGCCGTTCGTTTCCAAGTGCATCGGTGTCTCCCTGGCAATGATCGCCGCGCGTGTCATGGCGGGTAAGACCCTGAAAGAGCTGGGCTTCACCAAGGAAATCATTCCTAACTTCTACAGCGTCAAGGAAGCGGTGTTCCCGTTCGCCAAGTTCCCGGGCGTCGACCCGATCCTCGGCCCAGAGATGAAGTCGACCGGTGAAGTGATGGGCGTCGGTGACACCTTCGGTGAAGCCTTTGCCAAGGCCCAGATGGGCGCCAGCGAAGTGCTGCCGACCGGCGGTACCGCGTTCATCAGCGTTCGCGACGACGACAAGCCGCTGGTTGCGGGCGTGGCTCGTGATCTGATCAACTTGGGCTTCGAAGTGGTCGCCACTGCCGGTACTGCCAAGCTGATCGAAGCGGCAGGCCTGAAGGTGCGCCGCGTGAACAAGGTGACCGAGGGTCGTCCGCACGTGGTCGACATGATCAAGAATGACGAAGTCACGCTGATCATCAACACCACCGAAGGTCGTCAGTCGATCGCCGACTCTTACTCCATTCGTCGTAACGCCTTGCAGCACAAGATCTACTGCACCACTACCATTGCTGCGGGCGAGGCCATCTGTGAAGCGCTCAAGTTCGGTCCGGAAAAGACCGTGCGCCGCTTGCAGGATCTACATGCAGGATTGAAGGCATGAATAAATACCCAATGACCGTCCAGGGCTCCAAGGCCCTGGAAGAAGAGTTGACGTTCCTCAGCAAGGTCGAGCGGCCACGCTTGAGCCAGGCCATCGGTGAGGCCCGTGAACTCGGTGACCTCAAGGAAAACGCTGAATACCATGCTGCCCGTGAGGAGCAGGGAATGGTTGAAGCGCGGATCCGTGACATTGAAGGCCGCCTGCAAAACTCGGTTGTCATCGATGTGACGAGCATTCCCCATACAGGCAAGGTGATTTTCGGCACTACCGTCGAAATCGCCAACGTCGAAACCGATGAAAGCGTCACTTACCAGATCGTTGGTGAGGATGAGGCTGATATCAAGCTCGGAAAGATCTCTGTAGGTTCGCCCATTGCCCGTGCCTTGATCGCCAAGGAAGAGGGTGATGTGGTTGCCGTTAAAACGCCTAGCGGCGTGATCGAGTACGAGATTGTCGAAGTCCGCCACATCTGAACGAGGGCGCCTGCTGAATGCAGGCGCCATGCTTTGGCAACTGACCCAGATGTTGTGGGTTGGTGGTGTGTGGTTATTGCATGTCGGCTTATTGCCGGTGCTGGGCCAGATTGGCCTGGCGCCGCTGCTGATCGAAGAGATCGGCAATGTGCTGAGTGCGCTGCTGGTTGGTTTTTCAGCGGTATGCATCGTTCTTCAGATGCTGGTATTGGTACGTGCTGAAGGGCTGGCGAGCCTGTGGCGGGATATGCGAGGGCAGTTGCTGTTGATGGCGCTATGTGCGTGCACGATGTATTTCGTGGTGCGCTTCGGGCTGTCGGATGTCGAGCGCTGGCAACTGTTCAGCTATCTTGTCTTGGGTTTTTCCGGCCTGGTGCTGGTATTGCAACCGGTGCCTGGATGGAGTGGCAGGGCGCGCGAAGCACGCCCTTGACCCCTGTCGACGTCAGTGGAAGCGATGGACGTTGGACAGTTGCTTGTTTACCTTGGCGTTCTTGCGATAAATCAACGCCATTTTGCCGATGACCTGCACCAGATCCGCTTTGCCGGCCTTGCACAGTTCTGCAATGGCTTCCAGGCGGGACTCGCGTTCGAGGATGTTGAGCTTGATCTTGATCAGCTCATGATCGCTCAAGGCGCGTTCAAGTTCGGCCAACACACCTTCGGTCAAACCGTTGTCAGCCACAGTCAATACTGGTTTCAGATGGTGGCCAATGGATTTGTACTGTTTCTTCTGCTCTTGAGTGAGCGGCATAATCTGACCCCTGCGTCTGATCTTGTAAAAAGCGGCGGCCAGTTTACCCGAGCGCGTCCGGGACCGCCCAGTTAATCACGACCCGTTTTATTTTTTGAGGTGGCCCGTGGCCCGTTCCAAAACAAGCCATAACTGGCTGAAAGAGCACTTCAACGACCCGTTCGTCAAAATGGCGCAAAAAGATGGGTACCGTTCGCGTGCCAGCTACAAATTGCTGGAAATCCAGGAAAAGGATCGTTTGATCCGGCCGGGCATGAGCGTAATCGACCTGGGCGCGGCGCCAGGAGGCTGGTCGCAGGTGACCAGTCGTCTGATCGGTGGACAGGGGAGGCTGATCGCTTCCGACATCCTGGAAATGGACAGCATCCCTGATGTCACCTTTATTCAGGGCGACTTCACCGAAGACGCAGTGTTGGCTCAAATCCTCGAGGCAGTCGGAAATTCCCAGGTGGACCTTGTGATTTCCGATATGGCCCCCAATATGAGTGGTACGCCTGCCGTAGATATGCCGCGGGCGATGTTTCTGTGCGAGTTGGCACTTGATTTGGCGGGGCGGGTTCTTCGTCCCGGTGGTGACTTCCTGATAAAGATTTTCCAGGGAGAAGGTTTCGACGAATACCACAAGAACGTTCGCAAGATGTTCGACAAGGTAGTGATGCGCAAACCGAGTTCTTCCCGTGATCGTTCTCGCGAGCAATATCTGCTGGGACGTGGCTTTCGCGGGCGTATCGAGTAAAGGTTGGTTTTGACCGGGTTGATAGTTTTTTCGTATTTCGCCCCGGAGGCTTAAGCGAATATTGTGTAATCTGGGTTTCACAAAGGGTTACAGACAGCGCCTGCCAGAGCTGTAGGTAATGTAGTAAGTTAGGTCGGTGAATATCATGCGAAGCGCGCGCCAGCAGCGGAGCTTGCTTCAGAGGGTAGTTAATTGAACGATATGGCAAAGAATCTGATCCTGTGGTTGATCATCGCGGCTGTCCTGGTGACGGTGATGAACAACTTCTCCAGTCCTAACGAGCCGCAGACCCTCAACTATTCCGACTTTATCCAGCAAGTTAAGGATGGCAAGGTCGAGCGCGTAGCCGTTGATGGTTATGTGATTACCGGCAAGCGCAACGATGGCGATAGCTTCAAGACCATTCGTCCTGCGATTCAGGACAACGGTCTGATCGGTGACCTGGTGGATAACCATGTGGTCGTCGAAGGCAAGCAGCCTGAGCAGCAAAGCATCTGGACCCAATTGCTGGTCGCCAGCTTCCCGATTCTGGTGATCATCGCCGTCTTCATGTTCTTCATGCGGCAGATGCAGGGCGGTGCCGGTGGCAAGGGCGGGCCGATGAGCTTTGGCAAGAGCAAGGCGCGCCTGTTGTCCGAAGACCAGGTGAAAACTACCCTGGCGGATGTCGCAGGTTGCGACGAGGCCAAGGAAGAAGTGGGCGAGTTGGTTGAATTCCTCCGCGATCCAGGCAAGTTCCAGCGTCTGGGTGGCCGTATTCCTCGTGGGGTGCTGATGGTTGGCCCGCCGGGTACCGGTAAGACCTTGCTGGCCAAGGCTATCGCCGGTGAAGCCAAGGTTCCGTTCTTCACCATTTCCGGTTCCGACTTCGTCGAAATGTTCGTTGGTGTAGGTGCCAGCCGCGTTCGCGATATGTTCGAGCAGGCCAAGAAACATGCTCCGTGCATCATCTTCATCGACGAAATCGATGCTGTCGGTCGCCATCGTGGTGCCGGCATGGGTGGTGGTCATGATGAGCGCGAGCAGACTCTCAACCAGTTGCTGGTCGAGATGGATGGCTTTGAAATGAACGACGGCATCATTGTCATTGCCGCCACCAACCGTCCTGATGTACTGGACCCGGCGTTGCTGCGCCCTGGTCGCTTCGACCGTCAGGTCGTGGTCGGTCTGCCGGATATTCGTGGTCGTGAGCAGATCCTGAAAGTTCACATGCGTAAAGTGCCAATGGGTGAGGATGTCGCCCCGGCGGTGATCGCTCGTGGTACACCTGGCTTCTCTGGTGCTGACCTGGCCAACCTGGTGAACGAGGCGTCGCTCTTCGCTGCCCGTAGCGGCAAGCGCATCGTCGAGATGAAAGAGTTCGAGCTGGCAAAAGACAAGATCATGATGGGCGCGGAGCGCAAGTCCATGGTCATGTCCGAGAAGGAAAAGCAGAACACTGCTTATCACGAAGCTGGCCATGCCATCGTCGGTCGCGTAGTGCCTGAGCACGATCCGGTCTACAAGGTTTCGATCATCCCGCGCGGTCGGGCTCTGGGCGTGACCATGTTCCTGCCGGAAGAGGATCGCTACAGCCTGTCCAAGCGAGCGCTGATCAGTCAGATCTGCTCGCTGTACGGCGGTCGTATCGCTGAAGAAATGACATTGGGCTTTGACGGTGTAACTACCGGTGCTTCCAACGACATCATGCGCGCCAGTCAGATTGCACGGAACATGGTGACCAAATGGGGGCTGTCCGAAAAGCTGGGCCCGTTGATGTACGCCGAAGAAGAGGGCGAGGTCTTTCTGGGGCGCAGTGCTGGCAGCCAGCATGCAAGCCTGTCTGCGGAAACCGCCAAGCTGATCGACTCCGAAGTTCGTAGCATCATCGACCAGTGCTATGGCACCGCTAAGCAGATCCTCACGGATAATCGCGACAAGCTGGATGCGATGGCCGATGCCTTGATGAAGTATGAAACCATCGATGCCGAGCAGATCGACGACATCATGGCTGGTCGTACCCCTCGCGAGCCTCGCGATTGGGAGGGTGGTTCGGGTACCACGCCTCCGGTGGTGCAGAATGAACGTCCAGAAACACCGATCGGCGGCCCGGCTGCTGACCACTAAGGTTTGAAATGACTTCTATGTCGTCCTCGACCCGGTTGCCTTGCGGCAACCGGGTTCTTGATTTGGCCCATACGCATGTCATGGGCATTCTGAATGTAACTCCCGATTCCTTTTCCGATGGTGGCCGCTTCAGCCAGCTGGATGCTGCCTTGCGCCATGCCGAGGGCATGATGCAGGCGGGCGCGACGCTCATCGATGTGGGGGGCGAGTCCACTCGTCCTGGTGCGCGGGCGGTATCGCCGCTTGAAGAGCTGGAGCGCGTAGCGCCTATCGTCGAGCGCATCCATCGTGAACTGGATGTCATTATTTCGGTCGATACCTCCACGCCTGCGGTCATGCGCGAAACTGCGCGCCTAGGGGCGGGGTTGATCAATGATGTCCGTTCGTTGCGACGGGATGGCGCGCTGGATGCGGCGGCGGCCACAGGCTTACCGGTTTGCCTCATGCATATGCTCGGTGAGCCAGGCGATATGCAGGACAATCCGCAGTATCGGGATGTAACCAAGGAAGTGGGTGAGTTCCTGGCTGAGCGTATGGCTCAGTGCGCTGCAGTGGGTATTGGGCCGGAACGGATCATTCTGGATCCAGGTTTTGGTTTCGCGAAGACCCTGCAGCACAACTTGAGCCTGTTCAAGCATATGGACGCCCTGCATGCCCTTGGTCGACCTCTGCTGGTCGGAGTTTCACGAAAGAGCATGATAGGTCAGGCATTGAACCGTCCTGTCGGAGAACGCCTGTATGGCGGGTTGGCTCTTGCCGCTCTGGCAATGTCTAAAGGCGCAAAGATCCTGCGGGTCCATGATGTGGCCGAGACGCTGGATGTCGTGCGGATGATTACAGCTGTGGAATCAGCCGAATAAGAATGATGGAGCACTTATGAGCAAGAAATACTTTGGCACCGACGGCATTCGCGGTCGTGTGGGTGTGTACCCTATTACCCCCGATTTCATGCTCAAACTGGGTTGGGCTGCAGGAATGGCCTTCCGCAGTATGGGTGCCTGTCGCGTGCTGGTGGGTAAGGACACGCGTATTTCCGGCTATATGTTTGAGTCCGCGCTTGAGGCGGGCCTGTCTGCTGCAGGGGCGGATGTAATGTTGTTGGGCCCGATGCCTACTCCTGCCATCGCCTATCTGACCCGTACTTTCCATGCCGAGGCAGGGATCGTGATCAGTGCGTCACATAATCCTCACGACGACAACGGCATCAAGTTCTTTTCGGGTGAAGGTACTAAGCTCCCGGATGAAGTCGAGTTGATGATTGAAGAGTTGTTGGACACGCCGATGGCTGTGGTGGAGTCGAGCAAGCTGGGCAAGGTCTCCCGCATCAATGACGCCTCGGGCCGTTATATCGAGTTTTGTAAGAGCAGCGTTCCATCCAGTACCAGCTTTGCTGGGCTGAAGATCGTGGTCGATTGTGCTCATGGCGCAACCTACAAGGTAGCGCCAAGCGTTTTCCGTGAATTGGGTGCCGAGGTGGTGGTGCTCTCTGCGCAGCCTAACGGCCTGAACATCAACGACAATTGCGGCTCCACTCATATGGAGCAATTGCAGGCTGCGGTATTGGCCGAGCACGCCGATCTGGGTATCGCCTTTGATGGTGATGGCGACCGGGTACTGATGGTCGACCATACAGGTGCCATCGTCGACGGCGACGAACTGTTGTTTATCATCGCTCGGGACCTGCACGCGCGTAACAAGCTGCAGGGTGGCGTGGTCGGTACCTTGATGAGCAATCTGGGTCTCGAGCTGGCCTTGGCTGACCTGGGGATCCCATTCGTGCGTGCCAACGTTGGTGACCGCTATGTCATTGCCGAGCTGCTTGAGCGCCAATGGCTGGTAGGTGGTGAAAACTCCGGCCATATCGTGTGCTTCCAACATACCACCACGGGCGATGCGATCATTGCCGCCCTACAGGTGTTGATGGCGCTGAAACGACGTGATGAAGGGCTGGCGCAGTCGCGTCAGGCGCTGCGCAAGTGCCCGCAGATTCTGGTCAATGTGCGCTTTGGTGGCGGAGCCAATCCCGTCGAGCATCCGGCTGTGAAAGAGGCCTGCGCGCGCGTCACTACCGCGATGGCTGGGCGTGGCCGGGTGTTGCTGCGCAAGTCGGGCACCGAGCCTTTGGTTCGCGTCATGGTTGAGGGCGACGATGAAGTCCAGGTCCGTGGCTATGCTGACGAACTGGCAAAACTGGTTGCGGAAGTTTCTGCCTGATTTCGGCTTGCCAGTGTTGATGCGGTTGGGTAACATCTGCGCCCACTTTGACCGACGAGGTACAGCATGCGTCGCCCTATGGTAGCTGGTAACTGGAAGATGCACGGTACCCGCGCCAGCGTCGCTGAGCTGATCAATGGCCTGCGTCATCTGGCCTTGCCTAGCGGTGTTGATGTCGCGGTATTCCCGCCTTGCTTGTATATCAATCAAGTGATTGATGGCTTGAAAGGCAAGTCGATTTCGGTCGGCGCGCAGAACTCTGCGGTGGAGCCCATGCAAGGTGCGCTGACAGGAGAAATTGCTCCGAGTCAGCTGGTGGATGCAGGTTGTTCCCTGGTGCTGGTTGGGCACTCCGAGCGTCGCCTGATGATGGGTGAGCGTGACGGTACGCTGAATCGCAAATTCGCAGCGGCACAGGCTTGTGGTTTGACACCGGTCTTGTGCGTAGGGGAGACCCTCGAGCAGCGCGAGGCCGGGAAGACTCTTGAGGTTGTCGGGCGTCAGCTGGGCAGCATCATCGAAGAGTTGGGTGTTGGTGCGTTTGCCAATGCCGTTATCGCTTACGAGCCGGTCTGGGCCATTGGTACCGGGCTGACTGCTTCGCCGCAACAGGCTCAGGATGTGCACGCAGCCATTCGGGCGCAGTTGGCGGCAGAGAATTCTGAAGTGGCACGAGGTGTGCGGCTTCTATACGGCGGCAGCGTGAAGGCGGCCAATGCGGTCGAACTGTTCGGCATGCCGGATATCGATGGGGGGCTCATTGGTGGAGCTTCCCTGAATGCAGATGAGTTCGGTGCGATCTGTCGCGCCGCGGGAAACTGAAAAAATGCTGGAAACAGTCGTAGTCGTTTTTCATCTGCTGGGTGCGCTGGGCGTAGTAGCTCTGGTATTGCTGCAGCAGGGTAAAGGTGCGGACGCTGGCGCGTCTTTCGGAGCAGGTGCTTCAAATACTGTGTTCGGAAGCCAAGGTTCCTCTACCTTTCTTAGTAAGTTTACTGCTATACTTGCCGCAGGTTTTTTCATAACCAGCTTGGGGTTAGGTTACTTTGCTAAAGAGAAAGCTCACGAGCTGACTCAAGTAGGTTTGCCAGATCCAGCGGTGCTTGAAGCGCCAAAGCAAAAACCGGCTTCTGATGATGTCCCGGTGCTCCAAGAGCAAAAGTCGGCAACCAATGCGACTGACGTACCTCCAGCTCAAGAGCAGAAGTAAGAAGAGTTTCACGCAGTAACGTAGTCTATGCCGAGGTGGTGGAATTGGTAGACACGCAACCTTGAGGTGGTTGTGCCCATAGGGTGTAGGGGTTCGAGTCCCCTTCTCGGTACCAATTATCAGGAGAGCCCGCTGTTGCGGGCTTTCTTGTAGGTGGAAGGTTACATTGACCCAAAAAGGGATCGGTCGTATACTTCCGCCCCAGCTTTGTCGCGGGGTGGAGCAGTCTGGTAGCTCGTCGGGCTCATAACCCGAAGGTCGTCGGTTCAAATCCGGCCCCCGCAACCAGTTTTAGCGGAGCCCCTTTTCAGGGGCTTTTTGTTAGCTGGACACTTTATAACGCCGCTATTCAACGGCGTTTCCGGGATGGGCGCTTCGCCCATTTTTTATTTGCACAAGCATGCACGAGGGGGTTCAGGTGTCGAGCAAGCTAGAACAGTTGCAGGCCTTGTTGGCCCCGGTGGTCGTGGCCCTTGGCTATGAATGCTGGGGTATCGAGTTTTCGGCTCAAGGTCGCCACTCACTGTTGCGCGTTTATATCGATAAAGAAGGCGGTGTGCTGGTGGACGACTGTGCCATCGTCAGCCGTCAGATCAGCGGCGTTCTGGATGTCGAAGATCCGATCTCCGTTGAATACACCCTTGAAGTTTCCTCTCCTGGCATGGAACGCCCGCTGTTCACCCTTGAACAGTTTGCCAAGTATGTCGGTGAACAAGTGAAGATCAAGCTGCGCTCGCCTTTTGAAGGTCGGCGTAATTTTCAGGGCCTTCTCCGCGGGGTGGAGGAGCAGGACGTCGTGGTGCAGGTGGAAGACCATGAGTTCCTGTTGCCGATCGACATGATCGACAAGGCCCACATAATTCCCAGTTTTGACTGAGACGCGGATCCCGCGGATCCAATGGCTTGCGAAAGGCGAGGCGTACGATGAGCAAAGAAGTACTGCTGGTTGTTGAGTCGGTATCCAATGAAAAGGGTGTACCGGCAAGCGTAATTTTTGAAGCGCTGGAGCTGGCTCTGGCCACTGCTACCAAAAAGCGTTTCGAGGACGAAGTCGATCTGCGTGTGGAAATCAATCGCCACACCGGTGCTTACGAGACTTTCCGTCGCTGGACGGTAGTCGAGGAAGCCGATCTGGACGATCCGGCCGTGGAAACCTGGCCGAGCAAGGTCCAGGAAACCCATCCGGGCGCCAAGGTCGGTGATGTCGTCGAAGAAAAGATCGAATCGATCGAGTTCGGCCGCATTGCTGCGCAGACCGCCAAACAGGTCATCGTGCAGAAAGTCCGCGAAGCCGAGCGCGCTCAAGTCGTTGACGCTTATCGCGAGCGCCTGGGTGAAATCATCTCCGGCACCGTGAAAAAAGTGACCCGCGACAACGTGATCGTCGACCTGGGTAACAACGCCGAAGCGCTGTTGGCCCGTGAAGACATCATCTCCCGCGAGACTTTCCGGGTTGGCGTGCGTCTTCGCGCGCTGCTCAAGGAAATCCGCACCGAGAACCGCGGCCCGCAGCTGATCCTGTCGCGTACCGCGCCGGAAATGTTGATCGAGCTGTTCCGTATCGAAGTGCCGGAAATCGCCGAAGGCCTGATCGAAGTCATGGCCGCTTCCCGTGATCCGGGTTCGCGCGCCAAGATCGCGGTCCGTTCCAAAGACAAGCGCATTGACCCTCAGGGTGCGTGCATTGGTATGCGCGGTTCGCGCGTCCAGGCCGTTTCCGGTGAGTTGGGCGGTGAGCGTGTGGATATCGTCCTGTGGGACGACAACCCGGCGCAGTTCGTGATCAACGCCATGTCGCCGGCCGAAGTCGCGGCAATTATCGTCGACGAAGATGCCCATGCCATGGACATCGCCGTTGGCGCAGACAATCTGGCTCAGGCCATCGGTCGCGGTGGTCAGAACGTGCGTCTGGCTAGCCAGTTGACTGGCTGGACCCTGAACGTGATGACCGAATCGGACATCCAGGCTAAGCAGCAAGCTGAAACCGGCGACATCCTGCGCAACTTCATCGAAGAGTTGGAAGTCGATGAAGAGCTGGCACAGGTGCTGGTTGATGAAGGCTTCACCAGCCTGGAAGAGATTGCCTACGTACCGTTGGAAGAAATGCTCAACATCGACGGCTTTGACGAAGACATCGTCAACGAGCTTCGCGCTCGTGCCAAGGATCGCTTGTTGACTAAAGCCATCGCTACTGAGGAAAAGCTGGCAGACGCCCATCCGGCCGAAGACCTGCTCTCGCTTGAGGGTATGGACAAGGATTTGGCGATGGAACTGGCGGTGCGCGGCGTAATTACCCGCGAAGACCTGGCCGAGCAGTCTATTGACGACCTGCTCGACATCGACGGCATTGACGATGATCGTGCCGGCAAGTTGATCATGGCCGCCCGAGCCCATTGGTTCGAGTAATAGGCGCGGCCTGAGGAGAGAAGTGCATGACGCAAGTCACGGTGAAACAACTGGCCGATGAGGTCAAAACACCGGTAGAGCGCCTGTTGCAGCAGATGCGTGAGGCAGGTCTGCCGCACACCGCCGCCGAGGAACATGTGACCGACAGTGAGAAGCAATCGTTGCTGACTCACTTGAAGAGCAGCCACAAGGTGAAAGTGGAAGAACCGCGCAAGATCACTTTGCAGCGTAAAACCACCAGCACCCTGCGTGTTGCCGGCAGCAAAAGTATCAGCGTTGAAGTACGCAAGAAGAAAGTCTTCGTACAACGCAGCCCGGAAGAAATTGAAGCCGAGCGCCAGCGTGAACTGGAAGAACGTCGCGCAGTAGAAAATGCTGCACGTCAGAAGGCTGAAGAAGAAGCCAAGCGTCGCGCCGAAGAAGAAGCGCGTCGCCAGCCTGCTGCTGCGCAACCTGCTGCCGTTGAAGCGGTCGCTGCACCTGCAGTGGTTGCCGAGCCGATTGTTGAAGACGTCCCTGTTGTCGCTCCAGCGCCGGTCGCTGAAGTACGCAAGAAGGACGAGCAGCGTCGTCCGGACAAGAGCCGTAACGACGACAACCGTCGTGGTGGCGATGGCGAGCGTAAAAACGCTCCGCATCGTGCTTCCGTCAAGGAAAAGGCTCCGGCTCCACGCGTTGCCCCACGTACTACCGACGAAGAAAGCGATGGCTTCCGTCGTGGTGGTCGCGGCAAGGCCAAGCTGAAGAAGCGTAACGCTCACGGCTTCCAGAGCCCGACTGGCCCTGTCATTCGTGAAGTGAAGATCGGCGAAACCATCACTGTTGGCGATCTCGCCCAGCAGATGTCGGTCAAGGCTGCCGAAATCATCAAGTTCATGTTCAAGCTGGGCACCCCGGCCACCATCAACCAGGTACTGGACCAGGAAACTGCCCAGCTGGTTGCTGAAGAGCTGGGCCACAAAGTGACCCTGATCAGCGACACCGCCCTGGAAGATTCCCTGGCCGAGTCCCTGAAGTTCGAAGGTGAAGCGGTTCCTCGTGCGCCGGTAGTGACCGTAATGGGTCACGTTGACCACGGTAAGACCTCGCTGCTCGATTACATCCGTCGTGCCAAGGTCGCAGCTGGCGAAGCCGGCGGCATCACCCAGCACATCGGTGCGTACCACGTTGAAACCGAACGCGGCATGGTCACCTTCCTCGACACCCCGGGTCACGCCGCGTTTACCGCCATGCGTGCTCGTGGTGCCAAGGCGACCGACATCGTGATCCTGGTGGTTGCAGCGGACGACGGCGTGATGCCGCAGACCGTTGAAGCCGTTCAGCACGCCCAGGCGGCTGGCGTACCTCTGGTAGTCGCGGTGAACAAGATCGACAAGCCGGGTGCCGACCTCGATCGCATCCGTAGCGAACTGTCGGTTCACGGCGTGACTTCCGAAGACTGGGGTGGCGACACTCCATTCGTTCCGGTTTCCGCGAAGATGGGTACCGGCGTCGACGAATTGCTCGAAGCCGTACTGCTGCAGGCCGAAGTGCTCGAACTGACCGCCACGCCTTCGGCTCCTGGCCGTGGTGTCGTGGTTGAATCGCGTCTCGACAAGGGCCGTGGCCCGGTGGCGACCGTACTGGTTCAGGACGGTACCCTGCGTCAAGGCGACATGGTGCTGGTCGGCTCGAACTATGGCCGCGTGCGCGCCATGCTCGACGAGAACGGCAAACCGATCAAGGAAGCAGGTCCGGCCATTCCGGTCGAGATCCTCGGCCTGGACGGTACCCCGGACGCTGGAGACGAGATGAGCGTGGTTGCCGACGAGAAGAAAGCCCGTGAAGTGGCTCTGTTCCGTCAAGGCAAGTTCCGCGAAGTCAAACTGGCTCGCGCTCACGCCGGCAAGCTGGAAAACATCTTCGAAAGCATGGGCCAGGAAGAGAAGAAGACGCTCAACATCGTCCTCAAATCCGACGTCCGTGGTTCGCTGGAAGCTCTGCAAGGCGCTCTGAACGGCCTGGGCAACGACGAAGTGCAAGTGCGCGTAGTCGGCGGCGGCGTCGGTGGTATCACCGAAAGCGACGCCAACCTGGCCCTGGCTTCCAACGCTGTACTGTTCGGCTTCAACGTGCGTGCCGATGCCGGCGCTCGCAAGATCGTCGAGCAGGAAGGTCTGGATATGCGTTACTACAACGTGATCTACGACATCATCGAAGACGTCAAGAAAGCCCTGACCGGTATGTTGGGCAGCGACGTTCGGGAGAACATCCTGGGTGTTGCCGAGGTTCGTGACGTATTCCGTTCGCCGAAGTTTGGCGCGATCGCCGGTTGCATGGTGATCGAGGGTGTCGTTCACCGTAACCGTCCAATCCGTGTACTGCGTGAAGACATCGTTATCTTCGAAGGCGAGCTGGAATCCCTGCGCCGCTTCAAGGACGACGCTTCCGAAGTACGTGCCGGCATGGAATGCGGTATCGGCGTGAAGAGCTACAACGACGTCAAAGTCGGCGACAAGATCGAAGTCTTCGAGAAGGTTCAGGTTGCTCGCAGCCTCTAACTCGCGCACTTCAAGAGCCATGATGGCCAGTCGCATGCAAATGCACGGCGCATCGTCCGGACTCTAAACGCAACGCCCGGTCTGGCTTCTGTCAGGCCGGGCGTTTGCCGCTTTCAGACCTTGCGGGTTTCACCGCCAGGCAGCAACAGGTAACAAGACATGGCAAAAGAATACAGCCGTACCCAACGTATCGGCGACCAGATGCAGCGTGAGCTCGCTCAGCTGATCCGTCGTGAAGTCAAAGATCCGCGCGTCGGCCTGGTCACCATCACCGCCGTTGAAGTCAGCCGTGACGTCGGTCACGCCAAGATCTTCATCACCGTGATGGGCCAGGACAACGCTGACGATATCGCCCAGAGCATCAAGGTGCTCAACTCGGCCGCCGGCTTCCTGCGCATGCAGCTGGCTCGCGAAATGAAGTTGCGCAGCGTTCCACAGCTGCACTTCCACTACGACGAAAGCGTCGTACGGGGCGCGCATCTGTCGGCCCTGATCGAGCGCGCCGTGGCCGAAGACAGCCAGCACGCCGCTGAACCCGAAGACGCCAAGGAGTAAGCGGTGGCTCAGGTCAAGCGTATCCGTCGTAACGTCAGCGGTATCATCCTGCTCGACAAGCCGCTGGGGTTCACCTCCAACGCGGCGCTGCAGAAAGTCCGCTGGTTGCTCAATGCCGAAAAGGCCGGGCACACCGGCAGCCTCGATCCCCTGGCCACCGGCGTGTTGCCGTTGTGCTTTGGCGAGGCGACCAAGTTCTCGCAATACCTGCTCGATTCCGACAAGGGGTACGAAACCCTCATGCAGTTGGGCAAGACCACCACCACGGCCGATGCCGAGGGTGAAGTCCTGCAGACTCGCGAAGTGACCGTTGGTCGCGCCGATATTGAAGCGGTGTTGCCGGAATTTCGCGGGCAAATCAGCCAGATACCACCGATGTACTCGGCCCTCAAGCGTGATGGCCAGCCACTTTACAAGCTGGCCCGTGCAGGCGAAGTGGTGGAGCGCGAGGCGCGTTCTGTTACTATTGCGCGCTTGGAATTGCTGGCCTTTGAAGGCGATACTGCGCGGCTAGCGGTGGACTGCAGCAAAGGCACCTATATCCGGACCCTGGTGGAGGATATCGGTGAGAAGCTGGGTTGCGGTGCTTACGTCGCGGAACTGCGTCGCACCCAGGCCGGTCCTTTCAGTCTGGCCCAGACCGTCACGCTGGAAGAGCTTGAGGCGGTACATGCCGAAGGCGGCAACGAAGCAGTGGATCGCTTCCTGATGCCATCGGACAGCGGCCTGTTGGATTGGCCACTGCTGCAGTTCTCCGAGCACAGCGCGTTCTACTGGCTCAACGGCCAGCCGGTACGCGCTCCCGATGCGCCGAAGTTCGGCATGGTGCGGGTACAGGATCACAACGGTCGCTTTATCGGTATCGGTGAAGTGAGCGAAGACGGGCGCATCGCGCCGCGTCGACTGATTCGGTCGGAA
Organism: Pseudomonas sp. B3G-3; assembly: GCF_028640915.1. Classification (NCBI taxonomy): domain Bacteria; kingdom Pseudomonadati; phylum Pseudomonadota; class Gammaproteobacteria; order Pseudomonadales; family Pseudomonadaceae; genus Pseudomonas; species Pseudomonas sp. B3G-3. The sequence continues at coordinate 45,609 of NZ_JAQZAB010000062.1, forward strand.
TGACCGGAAACCAGCCTGTGTAACAGCAGGCTGGAGAGGGTGGCTGTTAACAGGCACGGTCACAGCTCATTTATAGATACAGGGATTTGTCCCTGGCCTGTTGGTGGCGTTCCTTGGAACGTTGCCTTTTGAGAGGAAAGCCAAATGGCACTCAGCGTTGAAGAAAAAGCTCAAATCGTAACCGACTACCAGCAAGCTGTTGGTGACACTGGTTCGCCAGAAGTGCAAGTTGCACTGCTGACCGCCAACATCAACAAACTGCAAGGTCACTTCAAGGCCAACGGTAAAGACCACCACTCCCGTCGTGGTCTGATCCGCATGGTTAACCAGCGTCGTAAGCTGCTGGACTACCTGAAAGGCAAAGACCTGAGCCGCTACAGCGCTCTGATCGGTCGCCTGGGTCTGCGTCGCTAATCAGCGATTGCGCTAGAGGTTGGTTGTTTGCCGTGCGTCAGTGGGTTTCCCGCAGGCGCATGGCAGGCTCCCAGCCTCAAGTTTTATCTGGACAGTAGTTTTACCTGGACAATAAAGGCCGGGCCGATTCCCGGGATTGCCCAAGAATTTCGCAAGAAACCAGTTCCCCCAAGAGCCACAAAGAAGGTAGGACACCGTGAACCCGGTAATCAAAAAATTCCAGTTCGGTCAGTCGACCGTTACCCTCGAGACTGGCCGTATCGCCCGTCAGGCCTCCGGCGCAGTATTGGTCACCGTTGACGACGACGTCAGCGTATTGGTGACCGTGGTTGGCGCCAAGCAAGCCGATCCAGGCAAGGGTTTCTTCCCTCTGTCTGTTCACTACCAGGAAAAGACTTACGCTGCCGGTAAGATCCCTGGCGGTTTCTTCAAGCGTGAAGGCCGTCCTTCCGAGAAAGAGACCCTGACCTCGCGTCTGATCGACCGTCCGATCCGCCCTCTGTTCCCAGAAGGCTTCATGAACGAAGTGCAGGTTGTCTGCACCGTGGTTTCCACCAGCAAGAAGACCGATCCGGACATCGCTGCGATGATCGGTACCTCGGCTGCGCTGGCCATCTCCGGCATTCCTTTCGACGGTCCGATCGGCGCTGCCCGCGTTGCGTTCCACGAAAGCACCGGCTACCTGCTGAACCCGACTTACGAGCAGCTTCAGGCATCTAGTCTGGACATGGTCGTAGCCGGTACCGAAGAAGCGGTACTGATGGTTGAATCGGAAGCCAAAGAGCTGACCGAAGACCAGATGCTGGGCGCCGTACTGTTCGCCCACGACGAATTCCAGGCTGTTATCCAGGCCGTCAAAGAGCTGGCTGCCGAAGCCGCCAAGCCAACCTGGGACTGGGCTCCTGCTCCAGAAGCCACCGACCTGCTGGGCGCTATCCGCGCCGAGTTCGGCGAAGCGATCTCCCAGGCCTACACCATCACCGTCAAGGCCGACCGTTATGCTCGCCTGGGCGAGTTGAAAGATCAGGTCGTCGCCAAGCTGTCCGGCGAAGAAGGCCAGCCTTCCGCTGCCGACGTCAAAGCCGCTTTCGGTGAAATCGAATACCGCACCGTTCGCGAAAACATCGTCAACGGCAAGCCACGTATCGACGGTCGCGACACCCGCACCGTACGTCCGCTGAACATCGAAGTCGGCGTTCTGCCGAAGACCCACGGTTCGGCGCTGTTCACCCGTGGCGAGACTCAGGCCCTGGTCGTCGCGACCCTGGGTACCGCCCGTGACGCACAGCTGCTGGACACCCTGGAAGGCGAGAAAAAAGACCCCTTCATGCTGCACTACAACTTCCCTCCGTTCTCGGTGGGCGAGTGTGGTCGCATGGGTGGCGCTGGTCGTCGTGAAATCGGTCACGGCCGTCTGGCCCGTCGTTCGGTTCAGGCCATGCTGCCAGCCGCCGACGTGTTCCCTTACACCATCCGCGTAGTATCGGAAATCACCGAGTCCAACGGTTCCAGCTCCATGGCTTCCGTTTGCGGTGCTTCCCTGGCGTTGATGGACGCTGGTGTGCCGATGAAGGCGCCGGTTGCCGGTATCGCCATGGGCCTGGTTAAAGAAGGCGAGAAATTCGCCGTTCTGACCGACATCCTGGGTGACGAAGACCACCTGGGCGACATGGACTTCAAGGTAGCCGGTACCGCCAAAGGCGTCACCGCGCTGCAGATGGACATCAAGATCAAAGGCATCACCGAAGAAATCATGGAGATCGCCCTGGGCCAGGCCCTGGAAGCTCGCCTGAACATCCTCGGCCAGATGAACCAGATCATTGGCCAGTCGCGTACCGAGCTGTCGGCCAACGCTCCGACCATGATCGCGATGAAGATCGACACCGACAAAATCCGTGATGTCATCGGTAAAGGCGGCGCGACCATCCGTGCGATCTGCGAAGAGACCAAGGCTTCGATCGACATCGAAGACGACGGCTCGATCAAGATCTTCGGCGAAACCAAGGAAGCCGCAGAAGCCGCGCGTCAGCGCGTTCTGGGCATCACCGCGGAAGCCGAGATCGGCAAGATCTACGTTGGTAAGGTTGAGCGCATCGTCGACTTCGGCGCATTCGTCAACATCCTGCCTGGCAAAGACGGTCTGGTTCACATCTCCATGCTGAGCGATGCTCGCGTCGAGAAAGTGACCGACATCCTGAAAGAAGGTCAGGAAGTGGAAGTACTGGTACTGGACGTGGACAACCGCGGCCGTATCAAGCTGTCCATCAAAGACGTAGCAGCAGCCAAGGCTTCGGGCGTTTAAGGCTCCCGTCGTTGTAAGCTGAACAAGCAAACGCCCCGACTGGTTCGGGGCGTTTTGCTATCTGCCGTTTGTACCTTGCTCCCTGCCGGGCAGGCGATATGGCAAAACCCCGGCCTCGGTGCTAGGTTTAGCCCAGCGCCCGTGTAGCTCAGCCGGTAGAGCAGCGCACTCGTAACGCGAAGGTCGCAGGTTCGATTCCTGTCTCGGGCACCAATTGGCAAGCTCAAGTCGTACAAACAACAAAGCCCGCATCGCGCGGGCTTTGTCGTTTTTACTGGCCTTGAATCACTTCACTTTGCTTCTCAGGTCCTCGAGGCTGCGTTTGAGTTGGTCCAGGTTCTGGCCCTGATTGCTGACCTCGCTCTTGAGGCTGGACAGCTCGCTGGAGTTCGAACTGGAGCTTGAGCTGCTGCCACGCTTGAGGTCATCGATCTGACTGGCCAGCTTATCCAGGGTGCTGGCCTGACTGCTGACCGTGCTCTTCAGGCTAGACAGTTCGCTGGAGCTCGAACTGGAGCTAGAGCTGTTGCCACGCTTGAGTTCCTCGATCTGCTTGCCGAGCTTGTCCAGTTCACCGGCCTGACTGCTGACCGTGCTCTTGAGGCTGCTCAGTTCGCTGGAGCTCGAACTGGAGCTAGAGCTGTTGCCACGCTTGAGTTCCTCGATCTGCTTGCCGAGCTTGTCCAGTTCACCGGCCTGGCTTCCGACCGTACTCTTGAGGCTGCTCAGCTCGCTGGAGTTCGAGCTGGAGCTTGAACTGCTGCCGCGCTTGAGCTCCTCGATCTGTTTGCCGAGCTTGTCCAGTTCGCTGGCCTGGTCGCTGGTAACGCGCTTGAGGTTGTTCACTTCACTGGCGCTCGAACTGGAGCTGGAGCCGCTGTTGCGCTTGAACTCTTCAAGCTGGGTTTCCAGTTTTTTCAGCTGGTTGGCTTGCTCGCCGGTGGTTTTCTTGAGGTTGCTCATCTCACTGGCGTTGGAGCTGGAGTTGCTGCCGGTGTTGCGTTTGAGCTCTTCGATCAGGCGCGCCTGGCTGTTGACCAGGTCCTTGAGCTTTTCCAGCTCGGCGGTGCTGCTCTTGAGGTCGTCCTGGAGCTTTTGCAGGTCGTCCACGGTGAAGCCGCTGGGGCGCACGGTGAACTTGAGGTCCACTTCCTGGTGCAGGGCCGAGATCCTGTCCGAGTACGAGGCGCTGCTGGAGTTGAATTCGACGGCCTGGGCGGGGAGTGACAGGCTGCTGAGGATCAGGGTAGAGAGACTGGTGGCGAGGAAGGCGGACGAACGCTGAGTGCGGCTGAACATCACTGGGTTTCCTTGTGAAGTGCCGATATGGCACATCGCTATGACTGCGTTCCTACCTTCTTGTTCCTGGAGTGAGAAGACGGGGCGGGGAGAGGAATGTAACAACGTATTTTTCATGAAAGTGCCTTGAGCGAACGGACAGGTTTTTTGTCGGTGCGCTGTAAGGATTCGTAGGCATCCGCAGACAAAGGCCCTATATTCGCAGCCTGTCTGAATGGTTTTCAGATGATCCCGAATGGTTCACGGCCAGATAAATCGGCTTTCACAGCGCTTTTTTGCGGCAAAGAGATCCCAACGATCCAGATCCATCTTCCATTCCCATGATCAGAGAGAACGAGATGATTCCTAAAGAAGCCAGAATTGACGTAGCCCTTGAAAAGTACCTGGCTGCCACGCCTTCCTTGCAGGAAGAAATCAGCGACCTGAGCCCGCAGGAGCAGAAGCAGCAGGCCCAGTGGGCGTTCGAGGACGAAGCGGAGTCGCGCGGCATCGAACCGTGGGAGCTTGTGCTGGAGTTGGTGGCCGAGTCGCCCGAGGAACTCAAGGCCATGCGCCTGGAGGTCCATCAAGAAGTGGCCGAGGCCCTGGGTATGGACCTTAAGGACTACCTGGAACTCAACGAAATCGACGACTGATGCAAAAACGCCAGCCTTTCAGGGGCTGGCGTTTTTCTTTGGGGTATCGCGCAAAGAGTCAGAGGCTCAAGCGCATCGACAAATCGACCGCCTTCACATCCTTGGTCATCGCCCCGATAGAAATGTAATCGACGCCGGTCTCGGCGATCGGGCGCAAGGTGCTTTCATTGATCCCGCCGCTGGCTTCCAGCTTGGCCTTGCCGGCATTCAGGCGAACCGCCTCGCGCATGTCGTCCAGGCTCAACTCGTCGAGCATGATGATGTCCGCGCCCGCCGCCAGGGCTTCCTTGAGTTCTTCCAGGCTTTCCACTTCGACTTCCACCGGCTTGCCCGGAGCGATCTTGTGGGCGGCGCTGATCGCCTGGGCGATGCCGCCGCACGCGGCAATATGGTTTTCCTTGATCAGGAAGGCGTCGTACAGGCCGATGCGGTGGTTGTGGCAGCCACCGCAGGTCACCGCGTACTTCTGCGCCAGGCGCAGGCCTGGCAGGGTCTTGCGGGTATCCAGCAACTTGACCTGGGTATCGGCGACGAAATCGGCGTAGTACTGCGCGCGGGTGGCCACGCCGGACAGCAACTGCAGGAAGTTCAAGGCGCAGCGTTCGCCGCTGAGCAGCGAACGGGCCGGACCTTCGAGGTGGAACAGGGCCTGGTTGGGGCTGACGCGCTCGCCGTCACGCACCTGCCAATGCACGGCGACCCGCGGGTCGAGCTGGCGGAACACCGCGTCGACCCAGGCCGTGCCACTGATGATCGCCGCTTCGCGGGTGATGATGGTGGCTTTGGCCAGGCGTTCGGCCGGGATCAGTTGCGCGGTGATATCGCCGCTGCCGATGTCTTCCAGCAACGCACGGCGCACGTTGGCTTCGATTTCGGCGGTCAGGTCGGCGAGGCGTAGATTCGGCATAACGGGCTCCACAAACAAAGTGGCCCGATTATAGGGCCATGGCGCAAGCGAACCCAAGGCGAGCGCCTTCCCGTGGCTGCATTTGGTCGCCTGGCATGAGCCGTTTGCCGGAAAGGGCGGTCGCTATATGAGCGCTATTTCAAAGCCCGCGCAGAGTCTGCTGGCACAAGAAGGGGCTTTTGCCAGATAATCCGACTTCTAATTGACGTCATAGCTTTGACGTTTGTTTGGCTCCCCACTATTTGAAATGCAGCGGTGCGTATCGATGCCCGCTGGGACTCGACTGTGAGCGTCGAGCGACCTTTCATTGCGCGGCAGAGAAACACCTTTCAGGAGGCTTGGATGCACAACGACGGGAATGTAGTGCCTTTGCACAAGGCGGCTACGGATCAGGCGAACGCTTCGCCGCTCGCCCGCCTGCCTGTGATTCTGCTTCAGGTCCGTGACAAGGCCGCCCAGCAACTGCGCCATGGCCTGCAGGAACTGTTCGATAACGCCGACGACACCTTGTTCGAGATGGCCGACCGGGCCCAGAACAATGTCGACCAGAACACCTTTTTCGAAGCCATGCGCGACCTGCGCCTGAAACGCAAAAGCATCGAGCGCGGCTTCCTGGAAAAACTCTTCGAGGCCTTTGTCGGCCTGGTCCAGTACGACCCCGCGCCAGCGATCGCCCAGGCCGTCGCCTGCGTCCCATCCGCCGATACCTGCCGTGACGACCTGGAGCGCACCGTGGCCCTCGAGGCGATGGTCGCCAAGGCGGGCAACCGTGACGGTTTTGCCCTTGGCCAGCTCACCGCGCGCCTGAACGTGCTGCTGGGCAAGCACCTGGATGACCGCAGCAACCCCCTGGGCCCGGCCATGCTCTGCGAGTATTTCCTCGAATCCGGGCGCAACCTGGGGGTGGAGATCAAGGTCAAGCTGATCATTCTCAAGCTGTTCGAGCGTTATGTGCTCAGCGAGGCCGACCAGCTGTACGCCGAAGCCAATCAGCTGTTGGCCGCCACTGGGGTGTTGCCGGAGCTCAAACCGGCGCCGGCGCGCCGGGCCCTCGACCAGGCGGCCGCGAGTATCCAGGCCACACCCGAGCCCGGCGTGGCGCAGATGGACGAGAGCGTTCAGGAAGTGTTCGCCGCCTTGCAGGAGCTGCTGTTGCATGTCCGCGGCAGCGTGGTGCCGACCCTGGAGGCGAGCGCCGAAACCCAGCCGATTTCCACCCGTGACCTGCTGCGCCTGCTGTCTCACCTGCAGCACTATGTGCCGGCTGGCACCCAGGACGATTTCGACCTGCGTAACCACTTGGAACAACTGCTGACCCGGGTCAGCGTGAAAAGCGGCAAGTCGCGGGTGGTCGGAGTGGCCGACGAGGATGTGATCAACCTGGTGGCCATGCTCTTCGAGTTCATCCTGGCCGATCGCAACCTGCCGGAATCCTTGAAGACCCTGATCGGCCGCTTGCAGATCCCCATGCTCAAGGTCGCGGTGCTGGACAAGAGTTTCTTCAGCCGCAGCAGCCATCCCGCCCGCCGCCTGCTCAACGAAATCGCCGCGGCGGCCATGGGCTGGGGCAGCTGCGACGATTATCAGCGCGACAGCCTGTACCTGCGCATCGAACAGGTGGTGCAGCGGCTGTTGAGCGATTTTGTCGACGACCCAGCGATTTTTTCCGAGCTGCTCGCCGAGTTTCTCGCCTTCACCAGCGACGAGCGGCGCCGCAGCGAGCTGCTGGAGCAGCGCACCCGTGACGCCGAAGAGGGGCGGGCCAAGGCCGAACTGGCGCGGCGTCGCGTCGAGCAGGCGTTGAACGAGGGGCTGCTGGGCAAGGTCCTGCCCCTGACCGTCGTCGAGTTCGTGCAACAGGCCTGGAGCAAGGTCCTGTTGCTGACCTGTCTCAAACATGGCGAGCACTCCAGCGAATGGCGCGAGGGGTTGCAGACCATGGAGCAACTGATCTGGAGCGTGCAGCGCCACACCGACCCGGATGCCGCCATGCAACTGCTGGCGCTGGTGCCCGACCTGCTCAAGGCGCTGCGCGACGGCTTGAACAGCGCGGCGTTCGATCCGTTCGCCACCAGTGAGTTCTTCAGCCAGCTGGAAGCCTTGCACCTGCAGGTATTCGAGGGCTTCGGCGAGAACGCCGGGCAGCATCGGCCGGGGGGGGCGGACGAGCAGCCGGCGATGGTCGCGGTCGAGGAACACATCGTCCTGCCCAGCGCTGAAGAGGGCCCGCTGGAGGCCGCGCCCCTGGCGCTGGCGCCCAACGATCCCGGATTGCTACGGGTCGAACAGCTGCGGCTGGGGGCCTGGGTCGAATTCCTCGAGGACGAGGACAACAGCGTGCGCTGCAAGCTGGCGGCCATCGTGCAACCCGGCGACAAGTACATCTTCGTCAACCGCACTGGCATGAAGGTGCTGGAGCGCACCCGGGTCGGCCTGGCCCTGGAGTTTCAGCGCAGGGCCGTGCGTCAGCTGGACGACACCTTGCTGTTCGACCGGGCGCTGGAGTCGGTGATTGGCAGTTTGCAGCGACTCAATCGCGGCAAGTGATCGCAACCTGGGCGCGGAACGCGGCATACTGAGCCGTCACAGGCTTCGTTGAAGGAATCGGTATGCAGTTGGACCCCGCAAGCGGCTGGTGTCACGGCGTTCGCCATTGCCCGTCACCCAATTTCAACGCACGCCCCGCGGATGAAATCTCCCTGCTGGTGATCCATAACATCAGCCTGCCGCCGGCCCAGTTCGCGACGGGCAAGGTGCAGGAATTCTTCCAGAACCGTCTTGATGTCACAGAGCATCCCTATTTTGCCGGGATCGCCGACCTGCGCGTGTCCGCGCATTTCCTGATCGAACGTGACGGAACCGTCACTCAGTTTGTCTCCTGTCTGGACCGCGCCTGGCACGCCGGCGTGTCGTGGTTCGACGGGCGCGAAAGCTGCAATGATTTCTCCCTGGGGATCGAACTGGAAGGTACCGACGAGTTGCCGTTCACCGATGCCCAGTACGACGCGCTGATTGCCTTGACCCGGCAGTTGCAGCAGGCCTTCAAGGCCATCACCCCACAGCGGATTTGTGGGCACAGCGATATCGCTCCGGGGCGCAAGACCGATCCGGGGCCCGGATTCGACTGGGTACGCTATCGCGCGGCCCTGAACGAAGGGGAAGGACAATGAGTTTTCTGGTGTTGTTGCTGGCGGTCTGGATCGAGAAGTTCTCGGCCTTGCGCCAGCGTGTTCAGCATGACGAGCCGTGGTTGCACCAGCTGTTCCGGCAAGAGGCCAGCCCGCGTCTGGCCAAGCGTCCCTGGTGGGTGCTGGCCCTGCTGGTGCTGTTGCCGGCAATGGTGCTGGGGTTGCTGTTGCTGGTCCTGGAGCCGCTGGCCTACGGCCTGCTGGCGTTGCCGGTGCATCTGCTGGTGGTGATCTACAGCCTGGGGCGGGGCGACCTGCTGGGCGAACTCGGGCCGTTTCGCGATGCCTGGCGCCGCGAGGACCTGCAAGCCGCGGCGCACGTCGCCAAGCGCGACCTGGACATCTGCGCCGACAGTGGCGAGCAGTTGCTCGGGCAGGTTCAGGGGCACCTGCTGTGGCAGGCCTACCAGAGCTTTTTCGCGGTGATCTTCTGGTACTTCCTGCTGGGCCCGGTGGCCGCATTGAGCTATCGCCTGCTGGCGCTGGCCGCCGAGCACAGCAAGAACCCGGCGGTCGCCGAGCGCGCCGGGCAGCTGCGGCATGCCTTCGACTGGTTGCCGGTACGCCTGCTGGCGGCCAGCTTCGCCCTGGTGGGCAACTTCGTCGCGGTCAGCCGCGTGATGCTCCACGAACTGCTGAACTGGAACATCAGCGCCGCGCAGCTGGTGGAAAAGGTCGGCCTGGTCGCCGCGGAAATCCCCGCACCGATCACCGGGCCGGACGGCATTCTCAGCCTGGACCGGATCTGGGAGTTGTTGCTGCGGGCCGCGGTGCTCTGGTACGCCGCTTTCGCCCTGTGGACCGTGCTGCCCTGACGGCGAGCCGCGAGTGAGCGCTGGCGAGCCTCTCCGGTCTTGCCAGCGCAGATAAAGCCTTCCTTCTGTCCGCCGTCCCCGCGGTTAACCTTAAGTTACAAACCCTTTTGCCGATTTGAGCTATACAGAAGCAGCGCCAAATAGTGGCTATCTGCCGTCTTCGCGTACCTGCCAATAAAAATAAAAGCAAAAAGGGAGACTTCTTGTGAAGAGCTTGCTCTATCCCGCCATTGCCCTGATGAACCGCCTGAGCTTCGGCATGAAGTTCAGCCTGATCAGCGTGCTGTTTTTTCTGCCGATGCTGGTCACCAACTTCTATCTGGTGCGCGATTCCTACCGTGAGTTCCAGGGCACCCAGGTCGAGCTGCAAAGCCTGGACCTGCTGGGCAGCAGCCTGACCCTGCGCCGCGACCTGGAAACCCTGAACAACCTGGTGCAGATCAACGCGACCCTGGGGCAGTCCGGCAAGGCCGGGGATATCGAGAGCAAGATAGTCACCCTGGAAAAGTCCGTGCTCGAACGCTTGCAGGGCCTGGCCGCCGTCACCGTGGACCCTGAGCAGATCGGCGTGTTCGACGGCAAGCGCGATGAAATGATCGCCGCCTTCAAGGCGCAGCAGGCGGAAAGCTCGCTGCAAAGCAAAAGCGCGCTGATCGGCAAGCTCTTGGGCAGTGCGCAGATTTTCAGCCAGATCATCGCCAGCCAGTCCGGCCTGAGCCGCGATACCCAGAGCGATGTGCGGCAGTTGAGCGAACTGGTGACCAGCGTCACGCCGCAGGTCACGCAGATTCTTGGCGAAGGGCGGGCGATGGGCGCGTATTCCCTGGGCCAGGGCTTTCTCAACTCATCCGCCAGCACCCGCTTCGACGAGTTGCTGGTGCAGATTGAGAAACTCCAGGCCGAATACGGCCTGAAACTGCAGGATGCGCTGGGCTCGAGCAAGGCCGCCCAAGGCGCGCTGGACGCCCTGGCCAGCGCCAGCAAAGGCAGCCTCAAGCAAGCCAGCGAGCTGTTCGAAGAACAGGTGGTGATGGCCGATACCCTGGACGCGCCCTGGCAGGGCTTTTATGACCAGGTCAGCGGGCTGATGGCGCAGACCTACCAGCTCAACGAGGCGACCCTGAAGTTCCTCGGCGAGGAATTGCAACAGCGGCTGGGGCAGAACCGTACGCAGATGGTGCTGCTGGTGGTGGCGCTGGCGGCGGTGTTCCTGCTGATCTTCTATCTCTATGGCGCGTTCTACGTCTCGACCCGCACCACCCTCAAGCGCCTGGGCGCGATGATGGACAAGGTGGCGGCCGGTGACATGACCGTCACCTTCAACGCCCAGAGCCGCGACGAGCTGGGAGAGTTGGGCACGGTGTTCAACGGCACCGTGGCGAAGATCCACGACCTGATCGAGCTGGTGGGCAAGACCGTCGGCGAGGTCGAACGCCAGGCCGGGCAGGTGGAAGCCGTGTCGGCCCAGAGCAACCAGGCGGTCGCCGGGCAGCGCAGCCAGATCGAACAGGTGGCGACGGCGATGAACCAGATGTCCGCCACGTCCCAGGAAGTCGCGCGCAGCGCCGCCGCGGCGGTCAGCAGCGCCCACAGCGTCAACGACGAGACCATCAGCGGGCGCGGGCTGGTGGAATCCCAGCAAGGCAGCATTGCCCAGCTGGCCAGCGAGATCGACCAGTCGGTGCTGGTGATCAATCAGCTGGCCAGCGACAGCCAGGCCATCAGCCGGGTGCTGGAGGTGATCAAGAGCATCGCCGAACAGACCAACCTGCTGGCGCTCAACGCTGCCATCGAAGCGGCCCGCGCTGGCGAGCAGGGGCGGGGCTTCGCGGTGGTGGCCGACGAAGTGCGGACCCTGGCCAAGCGCACCCAGCAATCGACCGAGGAAATCGAGCAGATGATCGTCAAGCTCCACGGTGGTGTGGGGGCGGCGGTCAAGGCCATGGGCGTCAGCCATCAGATGGCCAATGGCACGGTCGGGCAGTCGGAAAAGGTCCAGCGGGCGCTGGAGAACATCCTCGGCGCGGTAGGCATGATCGTCGACCAGAACCAGCAGATCGCCGCGGCGGTAGAGCAGCAGACCGCGGTGGCCCACGACATCGATCAGAACATCGTCGAGATCAACCGCGCCGGCGAGCGCACCGCCGAAGGCGCGTACCAGACCGAAAACGCCAGCCGCCAGCTGTCGGCGCAGGTGGTGCAGTTGAAGCAGTTGATCAGCGCATTCAGGGTCTGATTCAGGCGTTGTGGGGCCAGCCGAACAGCGCGCAGGCGTTGGCGGTACTGGCCGCCGCCAGCTGTTCGGGGTTGACGGCCATGATCTCGGCCAGGGCCGCACAGATCTCCGGCAGGTGTTGCGGGCTGTTGCGCTGGTTGGGGTACATGGCGGGCGCCATGTCCGGCGAGTCGGTTTCCAGCACCACCGCGTCCAGCGGCAAGTCGGCGATGACCTTGCGCAGGCGCAGGGCCTGTGGCCAGGTCGCGGCGCCCCCCAAGCCCAGCTTGAACCCCAGCTTGAGGTATTCGCGGGCTTCTTCGCGGCTGCCGGCGAAGGCGTGGATGATGCCGGCGCGCTTGAGCTTGAAGCGCTTGAGGGTGGCAATCACCGCGGCATGGCTGCGCCGTACATGGAGCAAGGCCGGTAGCTGGAAGTCCGCGGCCAGTTGCAGTTGCGCTTCGAACAACTGCTGCTGGCGCTGGCGATCCAGCTGTTCGAGAAAATAATCCAGGCCGAACTCACCCACCGCGCACAACTGCGGATGGCCCGCCAGGCGGGTCAGCCAGTCGCCCAGTTCACGCAGGTCGGCCGGGCTGTGCTCGTCGAGATAGACTGGGTGCAGGCCGAAGGCGGCATGCAGGTCGGCATCGCTCTGCACCAATTCCCACAGTCGCTGCCAATTGCGCTGATAGACTCCCAGCACCACCATCCGCCGCACGCCGCGGGCGCGGCTGGCCGCCAGCAGCGCCTGGCGATCCGCGTCGAAATCCGGAAAATCCAGATGGGTGTGGCTGTCGATCAGTTCCACGGTCAAGCCTCGTGAATGCGCTGCTTGAAGGTCCGGGCGATGGCGTTCACGCCGGGTTGGTAATGGGCTTCTTCAATGGCGGCCAGGGCCAGTTGCAGGGCCTTGTCGGCAATCAGCTGGTGCTGCTGGGCCATGGCGTTCACCGGCAGCGGCAGGAAGTCCAGCAGCTGGGTATCGCCGAAGGTGCCCAGGCGCAGCGGGCGCGACTTGAGCGGGAAGTCGTGCAGCGCGTCGAATACCCCTTGCAGCAGCACATAGGAGGTGGTCACCAGGGCATCCGGCAGGTGGCCCAGGCGCTCCAGCAACGCTTCCATCAGCTGGCGACCGCAGTCGCGGCTGAAGGCTTCGCCCTGTTCGATCAGCACCTGGCCGTCGAAACCTTCCAGCGCCTGCTTGAAGCCGGCGGCGCGTTCCTGGCTGATGCCCAGCTCGGGGCGGGCGCCGATCAGGGCGATCTGCCGCGGCTGGGGCTGCAACAGGCTGCGGGTCAGATGCAGGCTGGCTTGTTGATCGTCGCTGATCACCGAGCAGAAAAACTCCGGTTCCATCACCCGGTCGATGGCGATGATCGGCAGGCCCTGGGCCTGCAACAGGCGATAGGTGTCATCCTCGGGCGGCAGGCAGCTGGCGACGAACAGTGCGTCGCAGCGGCGCGCGCGGAACAGTTGCAGCAACTGTCGCTCGCTGTCCGGGGCATCGTCGGAGCTGGCGATCAGCAACTGGTAGCCACGGGCGCGGGCGCCTTGCTCGAGCAGCTTGGCGATACGCGCGTAACTGGGGTTTTCCAGGTCCGGCAGGATGAAACCCAGGGTCCGGGTCCGCCGGCTGCGCAGCCCGGCGGCCTGAGGGTTGGGCGTGAAGCCATGTTCCTCGACCACCGCCCGGACCCGTTCGACGGTCGCGTTGCTGATACGTTGCTGTTCGGCCTTGCCGTTGATGACGTAGCTGGCGGTGGTGACGGACACACCGGCCAGTCTGGCGATATCACTGAGTTTCAACCCGGGTTTTCCTTGTTTTCTGGAGCTTGCCCCGACATTTTCGCCAATCCTAACCGATATAGGCAGGCGACCAATGTCGGAACATGCAGCCGACAGGTAGGGCTTCAAGGATGGAAGATTATCGAGTAACGTGCCCAATATTCTAGATTAAACGTTTCAGCACGCGTATTTTCTAGGGGTATGGGCAGACGGGAACAGGGCCTTGCCAAGCCGGCGGTCCCGTTTGTGGCATTAAAGCCGCCTGACTGATTCACTCAAAACAATACCTAGCGCCCCGGCGCTAAATAGGAGAAAGCATGCTCGAGCTCACTATTGAGCAGATATCCATGGGCCAGTCGGCTGTGGATAAGTCCGCTGCACTGCACCTGCTCGCCGACAAACTGGTGGCCGACGGCCTGGTCGCCGAAGGTTACCTGGCCGGCCTGCAGGCCCGCGAAGCCCAGGGCTCGACCTTTCTCGGTCAAGGTATTGCCATCCCCCACGGCACCCCGGAAACCCGCGACCAGGTGTTCGCCACCGGCGTGCGTCTGTTGCAGTTCCCCGAGGGCGTGGACTGGGGCGATGGCCAGATCGTCTACCTGGCGATCGGCATCGCCGCCAAATCCGACGAACACCTGCGCCTGCTGCAACTCTTGACCCGCGCCCTCGGCGAGACCGACCTGGGCCAGGCCCTGCGCCGCGCCAGCTCGCCGGAAGCCCTGCTGAAACTGCTGCAAGGCGCGCCGCAGGAACTGGCGCTGGATGCGCAGATGATCGGCCTGGGCGTGGCCGCCGAAGACTTCGAAGAGCTGGTGTGGCGTGGCGCCCGCCTGCTGCGCCAGGCCGACTGCGTGAGCAACGGTTTTGCCGCGGTGCTGCAACAGGTCGAGGCGCTGCCCCTGGGCGATGGCCTGTGGTGGCTGCACAGCGAGCAGACCGTCAAGCGCCCGGGCCTGGCCTTCGTCACCCCGGACAAACCGATTCGCTACCTCGGCCAGCCATTGGCCGGGCTGTTCTGCCTGGCCAGCCTGGGCGAGGCCCATCAGGCCCTGCTGGAACGCCTGTGCGCGCTGTTGATCGAAGGCCGCGGCCATGAACTGGGCCGGGCCACCAGCAGCCGTGCGGTGCTGGAAGTGCTGGGCGGCGAACTGCCGGCCGACTGGCCGAGCGCGCGCATCGTCCTGGCCAACGCCCACGGCTTGCATGCGCGCCCGGCGAAGATCCTCGCGCAACTGGCGAAAAGCTTCGAGGGCGAGGTCCGTGTGCGGATCCTCGACGCGCCGGGTTCCGCCGTCTCGGTGAAGAGCCTGAGCAAGTTGCTGAGCCTCGGCGCCCGTCGTGGCCAGACCCTGGAGCTGATTGCCGAGCCGAACATCGCCGCCGACGCCCTGCCAGCCTTGCTGGCGGCCATCGCCGAAGGGTTGGGGGAAGAAGTCGAGCCGGTTCCGGAAGCCAGCGCGCCCCAGGAAGTGCCGGAAGAAGTCGAGGTGCCCATCAGCGCGCCGGCTTCCGGCAGCCTGGTCCAGGCCATCCCGGCGGCTCCCGGCATCGCCATCGGCCCGGCGCATATCCAGGTGATCCAGCCGTTCGATTACCCGCTGCGCGGCGAATCCACCGCCATCGAGCGCGAGCGCCTGCAAGGAGCCCTGGCCGAGGTCCGGCATGACATCGACGGCCTGATCCAGCGCAGCAAGGCCAAGGCCATTCGCGAGATTTTCGTGACCCACCAGGAAATGCTCGACGACCCGGAACTGACCGACGAAGTCGACACCCGCCTCAAGCAGGGCGAAAGCGCCGAAGCGGCCTGGATGACCGTGATCGAAGCCGCCGCCCGGCAGCAGGAAGCCTTGCACGACGCGCTGCTGGCCGAACGCGCCGCCGACCTGCGGGACATCGGCCGGCGGGTGCTGGCGCAGTTGTGTGGCGTGCAGACCCCGGTGGAGCCGGACGAAGCCTACATCCTGGTAATGGATGAAGTCGGCCCGTCGGACGTGGCGCGCCTCGATCCGGCGCGGGTCGCCGGCATTCTCACCGCCCGTGGCGGCGCCACTGCGCACAGCGCGATCGTCGCCCGCGCCCTGGGGATTCCGGCGCTGGTCGGCGCCGGTGCCGGCGTGTTGCTGCTCAAGCCGGGCACGCCGCTGCTGCTCGATGGCCAGCGCGGTCGCCTGCATGTGGACGCCGATGCCAGCACCCTGCAACGGGCTACCGAAGAGCGCGACACCCGCGAACAACGGCTCAAGGCCGCCGCCGAACAACGCCATCAACTGGCGCACACCACCGACGGCCATCACGTCGAAGTCTTCGCCAACATCGGCGAAAGCGCCGGGGTGGCCAGCGCCGTAGAAAACGGCGCCGAAGGCATCGGCCTGCTGCGCACCGAACTGATTTTCATGGCCCACCCGCAAGCGCCGGACGAAGCCACCCAGGAAGCCGAATATCGTCGCGTGCTCGATGGCCTGGCCGGGCGGCCGCTGGTGGTGCGCACCCTGGATGTCGGCGGCGACAAACCGCTGCCGTACTGGCCGATCGCCAAGGAAGAAAACCCCTTCCTCGGCGTGCGCGGCATCCGCCTGACCCTGCAACGCCCGCAGATCATGGAAGCCCAGCTGCGCGCCTTGCTGCGTTCGGCAGACAACCGCCCGCTGCGGATCATGTTCCCCATGGTCGGCAGCGTCGATGAATGGCGTGCCGCCCGCGACATGACCGAGCGCCTGCGCCAGGAAATCCCGGTAGCCGACCTGCAACTGGGGATCATGATCGAAGTGCCGTCCGCCGCCTTGCTGGCGCCGGTGCTGGCCAAGGAAGTGGACTTCTTCAGCGTCGGCACCAACGACCTGACCCAATACACCCTGGCCATCGACCGTGGTCACCCGACCCTGTCGGCCCAGGCCGACGGCCTGCACCCGGCGGTGCTGCAACTGATCGACATCACCGTGCGCGCGGCCCATGCCCACGGCAAGTGGGTCGGCGTGTGCGGTGAGCTGGCGGCCGATCCGCTGGCGGTGCCGGTGCTGGTCGGCCTGGGTGTGGACGAACTGAGCGTCTCCGGACGCAGCATCGCCGAGGTCAAGGCACGCATTCGCGAGCTCAGCCTGACCCAGGCACAAACCCTTGCGGAGCAGGCCCTGGCCGTCGGCAGCGCGAACGATGTGCGTGCCCTTGTGGAGGCCATGTAATGGCAAAGATTCTTACCCTGACCCTGAACCCGGCGCTGGACCTCACCGTCCAGCTGACGCGCCTGGAACCGGGGCAGGTCAACCGCAGCGAAGCCATGCACACCCATGCCGCCGGCAAGGGCGTGAACGTGGCCCAGGTGCTGGCCGACCTTGGCCATCAACTGACCGTCAGCGGCTTCCTCGGTGAAGACAATCCCCAGGCGTTCGAGGCGTTGTTCGCCCGCCGCGGTTTTGTCGACGCCTTTGTCCGTGTGCCCGGGGAAACCCGCAGCAACATCAAGCTGGCCGAACAGGACGGGCGCATCACCGATCTCAACGGCCCCGGCCCGGAGGTCGACGAAGCGGCGCAACAGGCCTTGCTCGCACGCCTGGAGCAGATCGCCCCGGGGCATGACGCGGTGGTGGTGGCCGGCAGCCTGCCGCGCGGCGTCAGCCCGCAATGGCTGCACGCCTTGCTGACCCGCCTCAAGGCGCTGGGGCTGAAAGTGGCGCTGGACACCAGCGGCGAAGCCCTGCGCGCTGGCCTGGCCGCCGGGCCCTGGCTGGTCAAGCCCAATACCGAGGAGCTGGCCGAGGCCCTGGACAGCCCGGTGCTGTCGCTGGCGACCCAGGCCGAAGCCGCCAGGCGCCTGCACGCCCAGGGCGTCGAGCATGTGGTGATTTCCCATGGCGCCGAAGGCGTGAACTGGTTCAGTGCTGCGCCGGCCTTGCAGGCGCTGCCGCCCAAGGTCAGCGTGGCCAGCACCGTCGGCGCCGGCGACTCGTTGCTGGCCGGCATGCTCCACGGCCTGCTCAGCGCCCACGCGTTTGAACAGACCCTGCGCACCGCCACGGCCATCGCCGCCATGGCCGTGACCCAGATCGGTTTCGGCATCACCGATGCCGCGCAGTTGGCACAGCTTGAACAGGGGGTGCGCGTTCATCCCCTCATAGAACAATAAGAGGGTTGGTCATGAAGTTAGCCATTGTTACCGCCTGCCCGAACGGCATGGTCACCAGTGTGCTGTGCGCCCGGTTGCTGGACGCCGCGGCCCAGCGCCAGGGCTGGAGCACCAGCGTCGAAGTGCATGACGAGGCGCACCCGGAACGGCAGTTGTCGTCCGCCACCCTCGAAGCGGCCGAATGGGTGCTGGTGGTCAGCACCGGGCCCTTGGACATGTCGCGGTTTGTCGGCAAGCGGGTGTTCCAGAGCTCGCCCTCAGTGGCCCTGCAGGACGTCGACGGCGTGCTGCGGCGCGGCGCCGAGGAGGCCCAGGTGTATGTCGCGGCCGCAGCCGTGGCCGAGCCGGCGCCGGCCAGCAAAAGCGCGCCCCGGCTGGTGGCGGTCACCGCTTGCCCGACCGGCGTGGCCCACACCTTTATGGCGGCCGAAGCCTTGCAGCAGACCGCCAAACGCTTGGGGTATGAGCTGCAAGTGGAAACCCAGGGCTCGGTCGGCGCGCGCAACCCGTTGAGCGCCGAGGCCATCGCCGCGGCGGACGTGGTGCTGCTGGCGGCGGACATCGAAGTGCCCACCGAGCGCTTCGCTGGCAAGAAGATCTACCGCTGCGGCACCGGCATCGCCCTCAAGCAATCCGAGGCAACCCTGAACAAGGCCCTGGCCGAGGGGCAGGTGGAGTCGGCAGCGGCAGGCGCCGCCGCGGCCCCGGCCAAGCAGGAGAAAACCGGGATCTACAAGCACCTGCTGACCGGTGTCTCGTTCATGCTGCCGATGGTGGTGGCGGGCGGTTTGATGATCGCCTTGTCCTTCGTCTTCGGTATCACCGCGTTCAAGGAGGAAGGCACCCTGGCCGCCGCGCTGATGCAGATCGGCGGCGACACTGCGTTCAAGCTGATGGTGCCGCTGCTGGCCGGTTACATCGCCTACTCCATCGCCGACCGTCCGGGCCTGGCGCCAGGGATGATCGGCGGCATGCTCGCCAGCACGTTGGGCGCGGGGTTTATCGGCGGGATCGTTGCCGGTTTCATCGCCGGTTATGCGGCCAAAGCCATCAGCAAATACGCGCGCTTGCCGCAGAGCCTGGAGGCCTTGAAGCCGATCCTGATCATTCCGTTGCTGGCCAGCCTGTTCACCGGCCTGGTGATGATTTATGTGGTGGGCAAGCCGGTGGCCGGGATGCTCGCTGGCCTGACCCATTTCCTCGACAGCATGGGCACCACCAACGCGATCCTGCTGGGGGTGTTGCTCGGCGGCATGATGTGCGTCGACCTCGGCGGGCCGATCAACAAGGCGGCCTATGCCTTCTCCGTGGGGTTGCTGGCGTCGCAGAGTTATGCACCGATGGCGGCGACCATGGCCGCCGGCATGGTGCCGCCGATCGGCCTGGGCATCGCGACCTTTATCGCCCGGCGCAAATTTGCCCAGAGCGAGCGGGAAGCGGGCAAGGCGGCGCTGGTGCTGGGGCTGTGCTTTATCTCCGAAGGCGCGATTCCATTCGCCGCCAAGGACCCGTTGCGAGTGATCCCGGCAAGCATCGCCGGCGGCGCGCTGAGCGGGGCGCTGTCGATGTATTTCGGCTGCAAACTGATGGCGCCCCATGGTGGGTTGTTTGTGATGCTGATTCCGAATGCGATCAACCACGCATTGCTGTATTTGCTGGCGATTGTGGCGGGGAGTTTGTTGACGGCGGTGGTGTATGCGGTGGTGAAGCGGCCGGAGGCGACCGAGCTGGCGCTGGAGCCGGTCAAGGCCTGACCTTTGTGTTTGCGGTTTACCTCGATGGCGCCCTCAGTGGCGCCATCGTTGTTTCTGTCGATCGCTGACCCTGTAGGAGCGAGGCTTGCCCGCGATAGCGTCCGTACTGGCGCTGCATTTTTTGGACGGGGTACATATCCATTCCTGCGGTCACGGCCGCTTATGGTTCCGCCCTTACGGCCATCCCTTTCAAGGTCTTTTCGTTTTGGCAGCCTTGATGACCCTGTCTGTTGAAACGTGGGCATGTACCGCCGTCCCTTGAACCCATGTCCTGGGCTTGGGTACCTTGGGGCCTCGTTGGCTTTTGGCGACTTGCTTGGGTTGAATGTTCTTGGCTAATTCCAACAAGCGCTGGGCCAGTTTTTCCATTGAGACGATCGGTAGATATTCGACGGGCAGAGCGATCTGCATGCCCTCATATCCAGCTCTGACCTGGATCGCCAAGTGATAGATCGAAGCCTCCCAGCCCTCAGGCTGAGTCTCTCGATGAGCGTGTTCGACGCTGCGCTTGAGCAAGGCCAGTACGTTGTACGCCAGCACGGCAGTGGTGAATCCAAGCAAGGCAGCTCGTGGACTGCCGAGAGATTCAATTTCACTTTCCAGAATGGCTTCCAGTCGCTGGAACATCCCTTCAATACTCCAACGACGGCGATAGAAGTCCGCGATCTGCGGTGCGCTGATGCTCTCGGGCAGGTTGCTCCAGAACATCAAACTGCGGTCACCTGAGTCGTTTGGTGAATGGAGCGTCAACTCGATGCGTCGCCACTGATGCCCCCCTCTTACCTCAATGCTTTGTTCACGCACCGTACCTGTTGCAACAGGCAAAGATGCTTGCCACTCGCCCTCTTGAATCAGGCGCGGGTGCTTGGCCTGCTGGCGAATGACAAATGACGTTTTCACTTGTTCACAGGCCTCCATTACAGGAAGCGTGCAGTAGAGCCGATCAGCGATCCAAACCTGGTTCGTCTTGGCATCGGACAGTAGCGGCAACACGCAGACTCGCTCGCTTGCGTAGGCGTCTTCGCAGGGTTGCAGGTCAATGACCTGATCCAGGTCGGGATCGTAGACCACGACCGAGAATCCGGGACGAGCCGCTCCGCGCTCGTGCCGTAGTGCTCCAAGGCGCTTTTCGGTGGACGCCAGGTGGCTGCCGTCTACCACCCGAACCTGCCAATCGGGCAGCATGGCTGAGCCCCCCAACTCCTTGATCGTCGGAGTCAGGCGCTGCGCGCAACCTGTGACCAAGGCGCGCAACAGAGCCGGTTCGGTACGGCTGACCTTGTCGTAAAGGGCCGCCAGGCTAACCGGAAGATCCTCCAGTTGCTTGGCCGCGGCATGTAATGACGGCTTCAAGCCCAATGAAACAAGGGACATGAGCTTAACGATGGTTGAGAACAGCAATTCGCGGGAGTACTGCCGTTGCCGGTGTTCTTCGAAAACCTGATCGACCCACTCCGGCGCAATGGCTTGCTCCAAGGCAAGTTTGGCCATCACGCTGGCAGGTGCTTTTTTCTCGAATCGCGCTAGTACATCGGCCCACATCGTTCGGGTCTTCCTGACTGAATTTCAGCGGATTTTACCCAAGACCTTGAAAGGGATGGCC
>NZ_JAQZAB010000063.1:0-13191 GCF_028640915.1 Pseudomonas sp. B3G-3
TGGACTTGCCCCTATCAAACCGGACACCGGCACCCCGTTAAGTTGATGCCTCAGCCAGGCGCCTGAACTCCCGAGGTGAGCGGTAGTTCAGTGCGCTGTGCGGATGTTCCTCGTTGTAATGCTCGAAGGCGATGGCCAGGTTACGCAGGGCCGTCGCTCGATCGGGCTTGGGCATGTGACGGATGTAGTCACGCTTCATAGTCTTCACGAAGCTCTCCGCCATGCCGTTGCTCTGCGGGCTGCACACCGGAGTTGTCAGGGGCAGCAGGCCGATCTGCCGGGCAAAGCCCCGGGTCTGTTCAGCGGTATAGGCCGAGCCGTTATCGCTCAGCCATTGCACCGGCGATGTCGGTAGCTGGTCACCAAAGCGTTGCTCGATAGCTTCCAGCATCACATCTCGAACATCGTCGCCACTGTAGCCATTTGGGCTGGCCACCCAACTGATGGCCTCACGGTCGCAGCAATCCAGAGCGAAGGTTACACGCAGTTTTTCGCCGTCCTCGCAGCGAAACTCGAAGCCATCCGAACACCAGCGGGTGTTGCTCGTGTCCACCGCGACGCGACCTTCATGACGCCGCGCCACCCCCGGCTGCTTGCGCCGGCGCTCCAGCAACAGGTCGTGGTCTCGCATGACGCGGTATACCCGCTTCACGTTGATCGGTGGCTGGGCCTGCTGCTCATGCTGTCGACGCAAAAGGCCCCAGACCCGGCGATAGCCATAGCTGGGCAATGCGCCGACGGCCTGCTTGATCCGCTCGACCAGGGCCGCATCGTTGAGCGTCCGGCGACGACGCGGCTGCGCCCCCGGAGTGGGCTGTTTGAGCCGAGCCGTCAATTGCGAGCGCGCCACACCGAGACTCTCACTGACCGCTTTCACTGGTCGTCCCCCGGCAACAAGGGTGAGTGCGCAATCCATTTTCGCGAGCGGGCGATCTCCACCGCTTCCTTGAGGATTTCAGCCTCCATGGTCTTCTTGCCCAGCATCCGTTGCAGTTCGCGGATCTGCTTGAGGGCATCGGCCAGCTCGGAAGCAGGCACCACCGCTTCACCGGCACTGACTGCCGAAAGGCTGCCGTCCTGGTAGAGCTTGCGCCAGTGGAACAGTTGGTTGGGATTGATGCCGTTGCGCCGGGCCACCACCGAGACGCTTTGCCCAGGCTCCAGGCTCTCGCGCACCATGGTTAATTTCTCCTCGACGCTCCAACGGCGACGCCGCTCCTGGCCGAGCACTTCGATGCTTTTGTCTTTGCTGGTAGTCATAAACACAGTCGTTTGCCTATCCCTTATGGTAAGGGGGAAACGGTGTCCTGTGTTTCAAGGGGCTCGTTCACTCCCCCCCTCCCCCACACCCCCGCAACTGCGCAATATCCCGCTTCGGCGGCGCGCCAAACAGCCGGCTGTACTCGCGACTGAACTGCGACGGACTTTCATAGCCGACCTTGAAGGCGGCGCTCGATACGTCCAGGTGTTCGTTCATCATCAGGCGTTTGGCTTCGGTCAGCCGTAGCCACTTCTGGTATTGCAGCGGGCTCATGGCGGTGAGTTGGCGGAAGTGGTGGTGGAAGGTGGGTGTACTCATCTGCACGCGGGACGCGAGTTCATCGACGCGCAGTTGTGCGGTGTAATTCAGTTTCAGCCAGTCGATGGCCCTGGCGATGCGGTGGCCCTGGCCGTCGACGGAGGCGATCTGCCGCAGCCGCGCCGACTGGTCGCTCATCAGCAGGCGGTAGTGGATCTCGCGCTGGATCAGCGGGGCCAGCACCGGGATGGCTTCAGGCTCGTCCAGCAGCTCCAGCAGGCGCACGAACGAGGTGAGCATGGCCGGTGTCGCGGTGCCGATGCCCACGCCCTTGCCTGTGCTTCGATCGCGAGGTTGCAGCAGCCCGCCCTGGGCGGCCAGCTCCGCCAGCATCCGTGGATCGAGCTTGAAGCCCAGCCCCAGGCAGGGTTGTTCCAGGCTGGCCGCCGTCACCTCGGAATTGGCCGGCAGGTCCAGTGAGGTGACGAGAAAGCGCGAGGTGTCGTACGGGTAGGCTTCGCCGCCGACCCACAGCTGTTTCGCCCCTTGGGCGACGAGGATGATGCTCGGCTCGACCATGCACACAGAGGGCGGCGAAGGGATGTCGCGGCGAAAGAAACCCAGGCCGGGGATCGCTGTCGAGTAGTCTCCCGAGTGTTTGATCCGGGCGCCAATGAGGCGCGCGAGGGTTTCCTGGGGCGTCTGGACGCGGGTGTCGTGTTGGCGTGTCAGTCGGTGTGTACCCTCCTCGCCAAACGTTAACCCGGCCCTTGCGGGCGTCCTACCGAAAAAAACAAAGTCCAGAGAATCGGGCAAGAATTCCAGCGGAATGCACTACAGGCCGCTTGGGCCTGGCCGGGAAAATGACCATCCAACGTAATGCTGGATGGAGTGTGCAATGTTAGTCAACGCCTATGGCGCCCATGCGGGCGACCGACCTCTCGAACCCCTGCAGATCACCCGCCGCGCCCCCGGCGCCCATGACGTGCAGATCGACATCGCCTTCTGCGGCATCTGCCACTCGGACCTGCACCAGGTGCGCGCCGAGTGGTACGGCACGCAGTTTCCCTGCGTACCCGGCCACGAGATCGTCGGCCGGGTCGCGGCGGTCGGCGCCCATGTGCACGGTTTCCGCCCGGGCGACCTGGTCGGCATCGGCTGCATCGTCGACAGCTGCAAGCACTGCGCCGACTGCGAGGACGGCCTGGAGAACTACTGCGACGGCATGATCGGCACCTATAACTTCCCGACCCCGGATGCCCCGGGCTGGACCCTGGGCGGCTACTCGCAACAGATCGTGGTTCACGAGCGCTACGTGCTGCGCATCCGCCACCCCGAGGAGCAACTGGCCGCCGTCGCGCCGCTGCTGTGCGCGGGCATCACCACCTATTCGCCGCTGCGCCACTGGAACGTCGGCCCCGGCAAGAAGGTCGGCGTGGTCGGTATCGGTGGCCTGGGCCATATGGGCATCAAGCTGGCCCACGCGCTGGGCGCGCATGTGGTGGCCTTCACCACCTCCGACGCCAAGCGCGAGGCCGCCCTGCAACTGGGCGCCGACGAAGTGGTGGTGTCGCGCAATGCCGAGGAAATGGCCGCCCACGCCAAGAGCTTCGACCTGATCCTCAACACCGTGGCCGCGCCCCACAATCTCGACGCGTTCCTGGTGCTGCTCAAGCGCGACGGCACCATGACCCTGGTGGGCGCCCCGGCGACTCCGCATGAATCGCCCAATGTGTTCAACCTGATCATGAAGCGCCGGACCCTCGCCGGCTCGATGATCGGCGGCATTGCCGAGACCCAGGAGATGCTCGACTTCTGCGCCGAGCACGGCATCGTCGCCGACATCGAACTGGTGCGCGCGGACCAGATCAACGACTCCTACGAACGCATGCTCAAGGGCGACGTCAAGTACCGCTTCGTCATCGACAACGCCACCCTGGCGGGCTGAGCGCAGCAATCGCCTGATCCCGAGCCACCTTAAGCGGTCCGGCGGGTGCCCAGCTTGGGCACCCTTTTGCTTCGCGGTACCGGTTCCAGTGCCGCGTTTTCCCCCGGTCGCGACTGGACCTCCTCCAGCGCCGGGGCGGCTGACCGGCAAGGCTGTCGGTCGTCATTCACGCACCTGCCGTGCCCCCACTTATAAACAGAAGCGCCCGCAAGACCCGGCCCACAAGGTTGTCGGTCAGCACGGGCGCTTCCAGCCATACAGGAAACCTGTCTCCATGACCGCTACCTTCCACGCCGAAGCGCCCGAGGGCCGGCACACCTGGGGCGCCGTGCTGGCGATGGCCCTCGCCGCCTTTGCCCTGGTGGCCTCCGAGTTCATGCCGGTCAGCCTGCTGACGCCTATCGCCGCGGATCTGCAGGTCAGTGAGGGGCAAGCCGGCCAGGGCATTGCCGTCTCCGGCCTGTTTGCCCTGTTCACCAGCCTGCTGATCGCCTCGGTGGCGGCCCGGGTCGACCGCAAGCGGCTGTTGTTGTCCCTGACCCTGCTGATGATCGTCTCCGGAACCCTGGTGGCATTCGCTCCGGGCTACCTGAGTTTCATGGCCGGGCGCGCGCTGATCGGCGTGGCGATCGGCGGCTTCTGGTCGCTGTCGGCGGCCACCACCCTGCGCCTGGTGCCGCAGAACCAGGTGCCGCGCGCCCTGGCCATCGTCAACGGCGGCAATGCCCTGGCGACCGTGATCGCCGCGCCCCTGGGCAGCTTCCTCGGCTCGCTGATCGGCTGGCGCGGGGCGTTCTTCTGCGTGGTGCCAGTGGCCGCCCTCGCCGCCCTCTGGCTGCTGGTCAGCCTGCCACCGCTGAAAGCGCAGCCTGCCGCCGGCACCGGCAATGTCTTCAGCCTGATGAAAAGAATCCCGGTGGCCCTGGGCATGCTGGCAGTCAGCCTGTTTTTCATGGGCCAGTTCATGCTGTTCACCTACCTGCGGCCCTTCCTGGAAACGGTCACCCAGGTCCAGGTGTCGACCCTGTCGCTGATGCTGCTGGTAATCGGCGTCGCCGGCCTGGCCGGCACCTTCCTGATCGAAGCCTTCCTGAAAAACGCGCTGTATCGCACGCTGATCATCATCCCGCTGATGATGGCGGCGATCGCCATGGCCCTGGTGACGTTTGGCGCTTCGGTGTCGGTCACCAGCGTCCTGCTGGGTCTCTGGGGATTGGTGGCGACTGCCGCTCCGGTCGCCTGGTGGACCTGGCTGACCCGCGCGCTGCCGGACAATGCGGAAGCCGGCGGCGGCTTGATGGTGGCGATCATCCAGCTGGCGATAACCGCGGGCGCCACGGTGGGCGGCCTGGCCTTCGACCTGAGCGGTTATCAGGCGACCTTCGAACTGAGCGCGGCAGTGCTGGTGGTGGCCGCCGGGCTGGCGGTACTGGCGGCCCGCGCCGCCACGCGCGCGCCTTTCCGGGCATCGAACGTGGCGACGTGAGCGCTGGTGGGCGTTAAACAAACCGACAGGACAGGGCTGGGTATGCGCCGGGCATTCGCCCTGCTCTCAGGCAAGTGGAAGCTGGAAATCATGTGGTTGCTCAATCAGCGGGTCTACCGCTTCGGCGAGTTGCGAAAAGCCATTAGCGGCATCACCCAGCACATGCTGACCGCGCAACTTCGCGAGCTGGAAAAGGACGGGCTGGTGTCGCGCACGGTCTTCGCCGAAGTGCCGCCACGGGTCGAATACGAGATCACCGCCAAGGCCCGCGCGCTGGGCCCGACGATGGAGGCGCTGGCCATCTGGTGGAGCGAATATGGCGACAGCGTGCCGGCAAAACCCAAGCCGCGCGGACGCCAGGCCAAGCAGGTTTAAACCCGGCCGACCGGGCCATGCAGCGCTCGCCGGAAGGCGATAACGATTGAATCCATGTCATTTACAGGCGCCAAAAAGCAATATGATCGCCCCTCAAGAAATCGAAGACACTGAGTCTCTTGAGTCACAATTGCCGAGCGCTTGAGATGGGCAGGCTTTGCTTCGCTTCAAATGTTATCGAGAGCATTGAGTGTTGCAGTGGCACCGCCGGGGTTTGCCCTCGATCCAGACTAATTCATACAACAAGGCCACATGGAAAGTGAAAGTACTATTCATCGCTTCGCTAGGAATTCTAGCGCTCGCTCAAACACCACTGTCCTTCGCGGACAATGCCAATGGGAAAACACTCTACTCCCAGAGATGTGCCGTGTGCCACGGAGCCGAGATCAAGGGAACCGGACCCTTGGCCAATAAAAGCATCCCGCCAACACCCGACCTTACGA
Organism: Pseudomonas sp. B3G-3; assembly: GCF_028640915.1. NCBI lineage: Bacteria > Pseudomonadati > Pseudomonadota > Gammaproteobacteria > Pseudomonadales > Pseudomonadaceae > Pseudomonas > Pseudomonas sp. B3G-3. The sequence goes on from NZ_JAQZAB010000063.1 coordinate 5,772, forward strand.
CATCCGCTTTCAAGAAACGGCTCAATGATTACCCGGGCGTTATTGTGTCATCGATCATACTTCGCCCGAATGGAGACCTGATTCCAAGAACCCTGCAAGAGAACGGTGTAAAGATACCGCCGCACGCTTGGAGCATTAAGGATCTGCGCGACCTGCATCAGTACATGGCGGGGGTTATTTCAAAAAATCGATGATCTTGAGATGAGATGTGGGCACAGAAATCCAAGAGCCATTTCAGGGTTGGTTACAAGCCAATTATTCAGCGAAGAGCTACAGCCACGGAGCAGTGCATGAACGACAAAGAAGCAGCCGTTCTGATTCAAGTCTATGTCACAGATGATGACGGCCCTTTTTTTGAAGAGCTGCCCGCTCGCAAGATCGATCAGGATACTTACGAGTTACTCTCCTCTCCGGGTATCGCGCTGAACCTGGCACGGGGAGATATTGTTTCAATCAAAGACAGAGAAGCACCTGCCGTCGTCTTGCAACGAGGTGGGAATTTCTGCATCCAGATCTATGCGGACGCTATTCCTCAAGAAGAAATAGCCTGGCTGGAAAACGCCGTGGCCTGCGAGTTGGGTGGAACACTGGACGGTGTATTTGAGGGAAACCTGTCGTTGGCGATTCCGGCGCGCAACGGGATGGAGAAGATCAACGATGTCTTTAACAGGTTTCGAGATAGATCAGCGATTCAGTGGTACTACTCCAACATCTATAAAAACCTGGATGATGACGAGGATGAGACACTTTTATATTGGTGGCTCGAACGCTGATGGACGCTGACGTCCGCGGTCATTTCACCAGGCGCTTTTCCTTCGAAGGCCGGTAACCGAAATACGAGCTGTAGCACTTGCTGAAATGGCTCGGCGACACGAAGCCGCAGGCCACCAGCACCTCGACCTGGGACAGCTCGGTGTGCTGCAGCAATCGGCGCGCTTCGGTGATGCGCAGCTCCAGGTAATAGCGCTGCGGGGTGGTGCCCAGCTGCTCCTTGAACAGGCGCTCGATCTGCCGCCGGGAACGCCCGGCGTACTCTGCCAGTTGCTCCATTTGCAGCGGCTCTTCGAGGTTGGCGTCCATCAGATTGACCACCTCGCGCAAGGGCGCGCTCAACGAGATGTGCAGGGTCGGTTTGATGCGCCGGTAGCGGGACTCCTCGAACGACAGAATGTCCTCGATACCCTCGACCAGCGCCTTGCCGTGCAACCCCTTGATCCACTCCAGGGCCATATGGAAGGCGCCAGCGGGACTGGAGGCGGTGAGCCGGTCGCGGTCCACCACAAAGGCTTCGCTGGTGACATGGGTGACCTTGGAAATCTCCGCCAGCGCGGGGCGGTGTTCCGGGTGGATCGCGCAGCGATAGCCCTCCAGCAGCCCCGAGACGCCGAGGAACCAAGCCCCGTTCCACAGCCCGGCCAGGGTGATGCCCAGCTCGGCGGCGGCCTTCAGCAGGCTGACCAGCTCGGGATCGGCCTTGAGCTCCGTGCGGTAGCCACCGCAGATCACCAGCAGGTCGAGATCCTTGAGCGCTGGAGCGCTCAGGCGCGCATCGGGGCGGATCACCAGCCCGAGGTCGCTGGTGACTTCACCGTCCTGCAAGCCAAAGGTGCGCGGCGAGAACAAGGCAGGACGCAGCAGGTTGGCGGTGACGATGGTATCCAGGGCCTGGGTGAAGGCCGGCAACGAGAAGTGTTCGAGCAGCAGGAAACCCGCCCGGGTAGTGGCCGCGGGCGCTACCCGCGTTTCTTCCAGGTAACGCAGGTTCTTGCCCTTCATGCCGCCACTGAAATCCCGTCGCTCAACCGCCATACGCCCTCGCCTTCTTTACCCTACCGAACGTAGATCCAGTGTATGTCGAATCCTGGCATCCACCGAAAACCCTGCTCCCGCCACCCCTCGGGCGAACCGGTGCCGTAGGCTATAGAAAAAACTCGCGGGCCAGAAGCCGGTTCAGTTGAATGCAAGGGGCGTGGATTGCAACCAGGGAAAACACACATTCAGCGCAGCGGTCCGCTGTGGCGTCACCTGGATGCTCGGGTCATAGGTGAAGGTGGTCCGAATGACCATGCGCCAAAGGACTCTTGCGCAAGATGGCGACCTCGGCGGCGCTGGCGAAGCGCTTCCGGGGGATGTCCAGTGCCGTGGCCACGGCACTGGCGACATTGCGGCCCTCAGGGGGCCGCGACTCTCACAAGCCAGGCTCGGCGCGCAGGATCGAAGGCTCCTCGCCGCGATACAGCGCCTCGACCTTGGCGGCCCGCCACTGCAACACCGCGCGCTGGTTGATCGAGCCCTTGTCGGTGATTTCCCCACGATCGATGGAGGCCGGTTCGTCGAGCAGCGCGATCCACTCCAGGCGGCTGGCGTTGCCGCTGGCCTCGCGGTTGAGGCGTTGCAGCCAATCGCCGAACCAACGCCGCACCGGCGCGCTGGCCAGGACCTCGGCATCGCTGGCATTCGCGGGCAAGCCGGCCAGCCGCCGGCATTCGTACAGCCGCGGAAACACCAGCGCCCCCAGGCACTCGCGGTCCGGCGCGGTCACCACCAGGTCCTGCACATAGGGCGAGCCTTCGAGCACCGCGCGATTGCGCAACGGGCCGACGCTGACGAACACCCCGGAGCCGAGCTTGAAGTCCTCGGCGATGCGCCCGTCGAACATCAGGCCCAGTTGCGGGTCGGCGGCGTCGACCAGTTTCAGCGCATCGCCGGAGCAGTAGAAACCCTGCTCGTCGAAGGCTTCGGCGGTCTGCTGCGGCGCGCGCCAGTAGCCTGGCATGATGTGCGGCCCGCGAAAGCGCCCTTCCAGCTTGCCGTCCACCGGCACCAGGCGCACCTCGCAACCCGGGGCCGGCAGGCCGATATAACCGGCCATGGACAAGGGCCCGGTGGTGAAAGTGCAGGACGGCGATGCCTCGGTCATGCCGAGCCCGGCCATCATGCGGATGCGTTCGCCGCAATGGGCTTCGGCCACCCGGTCGAGACGATCCCAGACTCTCTGGGACAGGCCGGCCGCGGCGAAAAAGAACAGCTTCATGCGTGAGAAGAAACGCTCGCGCAACTCGCCGTCCTGCTCCAGGGCGTTGACCAGTTCTTCCCAGCCCTTGGGCACCGTCAGGTAGGCGGTGGGGGCGATTTCCTTGAGATTGCGCAGGGTTTCGGCAAAGCCCTGGGCCGTCGGCTTGCCCTCGTCCAGGTAAAAGGTGCCGCCGTTGTAGAGCACGATGCCGAGGTTGTGGCTGCCGCCGAAGGTGTGGTTCCACGGCAACCAGTCCACCAGCACCGGGGGTTCCTCTCCGAACACCGGGAAGGTCTGCAGCAGCATCTGCTGGTTGGCGCAGAGCATGCGCTGGGTGGTGACCACCGCCTTGGGCAGCTTGGTCGAACCCGAGGTGAAGAGAAACTTGGCGATGCTGTCCGGGCCGGTGGCGGCGAACGCCGCTTCGGCCTCGGCGTCGCCGGGGTGTTGCAACAGGCTGGCAAAATCGCGCTGCGGCCGGCCCGCCACGGTGCCACGCACCACGATCAGCGGCGTGTCGTTCGGCAGCACGGCATCGATCGCCCGCTGGAAAGCCGCGCCATCGCTGACGAACACCAGCCCGGGCCGCATCAGGTCGCAGACATGCCGCAGCTTGGCGAAATCCTGGGACAACAGCGAATAGGCCGGCGACACCGGGCAATAGGGAATGCCGGCGTACATCGCCCCCAGGGCCAGTTGCAGGTGCTCGATATCGTTGCTGGAAAGCAGCACCAGCGGCCTCTCGGCCGACAGGCCATACCCCAGCAGGCTCTGGGCGATGGCGCGCACGCTGGCCAGCATCTCGGCGTAGCTCACCCGGCGCCAGTCGCCACCGTCCTGGCGCGCGGCGACAAAGGTCTGCTGCGGGCGCACCCAGGCCCAATGCACCAGGCGGTCCAGCAGGCGCCTCGGCAACTCGGCCAGGGGTTCCAGGGAGCGCATCCGCAGGATGCCCTGCTCTTCGCTGACCTCCACCGCGGGATGGGCGATGGCCACCTGGCGATAAGGCGGCGTGTCGGTCGCGTTCGGCGCTGGCGATCTGAATTCGGAATTCACGTGTTTGTCCTCCATCAAGGCCCATCGCCGGCACGTTCGGCCGGGGACCTGGCAGCCGGGGCTGCGGCCTTGTGATTGTTGGGTCCGGGGGCCGGAGTTCAGATCGGGTAGTGCCGGGGACCGTTCTGCAGGGTAATCCAGCGCAACTGGGTGAACTGCTCGATGGCCGCCTTGCCGCCAAAGCTGCCGTAGCCGCTGGCCTTGACCCCGCCAAACGGCATCTGCGCCTCGTCGTGCACGGTCGGGCCATTGATATGGCAGATGCCCGATTCGAGCCGTTGCGCCAGGGCCAGGGCGCGCCCGGTGTCGCGGCTGAAGATCGCCGCCGACAGGCCGAACTCGGAGTCGTTGGCCAGCCGCAGCAGCGCTTCGTCGCCCGCGCCGCGCAGCACCACCGCCACCGGCCCGAAAGACTCTTCGCGGTACAGGCGCATGGCCTCGGTGACGCCGTCGAGCAAGGTCGGCTGCAGAATGCTGCCGGCCAATTGGCCACCGGCGACCAGGGTCGCGCCCTGCTCCAGGGCGTCGTCGATCAGCCCCTGGATGCGCGTGCCGGCACTGGCGTCCACCAGCGAACCGAGCACCGAGTCCGCGGCCTCCGGGTTGCCCGCCGGCAAGCTGGCGATCTTCGCCGCCAGCCTGGCGACGAAGTCCTCGGCCACCCGCGCATCGACAATCAGGCGCTCGGTGGACATGCAGATCTGCCCCTGGTTGAAGTAGGCGCCGAAGGCCGCGGCCTGCACCGCGGCATCCAGGTCGGCATCCTCCAGCACCAGCAGCGGCGCCTTGCCGCCCAGCTCCAGCAGGGCCGGCTTGAGGTGCCGCGCCGAGAGCTCGCCGACGATGCGCCCGACCCGGGTCGAACCGGTGAAGTTGACCCGGCGCACCGCCGGATTGGCGATCAACCGCTCGACAATTGCCGGGGCATCCTCGGGCGCGTTGCTGATGACGTTGACCACCCCGTCACCGAGGCCGGCCTCCTGCAACACCTGGCCGATCAGCCGATGCACCGCCGGGCTCAGCTCGGACGCCTTGAGCACCACGGTGTTGCCGCAGGCCAGCGGCATGGCGATGGCGCGGGTGGCGAGGATCACCGGGGCGTTCCACGGCGCGATGCCCAGCACCACGCCGCACGGCTGGCGCAGGGCCATGGCGAAGCTGCCGGGCACGTCGGAGGGGATGACCTCGCCATTGATCTGGGTGGTCATGGACGCGGCTTCGCGCAGGATATTCGCCGCCAGTTGCACGTTGAAGCCGTACCAGTTGGCCATGGCCCCGGTCTCGCCGGCCGCGGCGATGAACTCCGCGCTGCGGGCCTGCAATTGCTCGGCTGCGCGCAGCAGGCGGCTGCGTCGCTCATTGGGCGCCAGCGCCGCCCAGGCCGGGAACGCCGCCTGGGCCGCGGCCACGGCGGCGTCCGCGTCTTCCAGGGTGGCGGCGGCGGCGCGCGAGACGACGGCGCCGGTCACCGGGTTACGCCGGTCGAAGGTTCGACCGTCGCGGGCGGGGCACGACTGGCCGCCGATCAGCAGGGGCACGTCCAGCATGGTGATTCCTCTTTATTGTCGTTATCGGGAATACAGTGGAGCGGTTCACGCCGGCGCCTGGGCGCTGCGCCGAACAGCGGGCGGACGCTGCCGCCCGCCGGGTTTGCATCAGCGCTTGTAAGCCTGCAGGCCGGGCTTGATGCTCTTGTCGTCGAGGAACTGCTTCATGCCCTGCTCGCGGCCGCCTTCGGTGTCCAGCAGGCGCGACTGGTCGAGCTTGGCGTACAGGTAATCCTCGTTCTGCTCCCAGGTCAGCTCGCGGCAGCGCTTGAAGCCGTGCTTGGCGGCCCGCAGCACCACCGGGTTCTTCTCCAGCAGGTTGCGCGCCAGCTCGACGGTGGTTTCGCGCAGTTGCGCAAGCGGCACGCTCTCGTTGACCAGGCCCATCTCGGCGGCTTTCTGCCCGCCGAAGGTCTTGCCGGTCATGATGTAGTACAGCGCCTGGCGATGGCCCACGGTGTCGGCCATGGCCTTGCTCACCAGGTTGCCCGGCGGGATGCCCCAGTTGATTTCCGAGAGGCCGAAGGTCGCTTCATCGGCGCAGATCGCCAGGTCGCAGGCCACCAATGGGCTGAAGCCGCCGCCGAAGCACCAGCCGTTGACCATGGCGATGGTCGGCTTGGCGTACATGCGCAGCAGTTTCCATTGCCATTGCGAGGCTTCGCGGCGGATTTTTTCCTGGAGGATCTCCGGGCCGGCGTCCACTTCGCGAAAGTATTCCTTGAGGTCCATGCCCGCGGTCCAGGCTTCGCCCGCGCCGGTCAACACCAGCACGCCGGCGGCCGGGTCCTGCTCCAGCGTCTCCAGCACGTCGACCATCTCGCGGTTCAGGGTCGGGCTCATGGCGTTGCGTTTTTCCGGACGGTTGAGGATGACCCAGGCGATCCCCTCTTCGATCTCGACCTTGACGGTTGTCCAGCGACCTTCGTAGTTGTTCATGGCGATTGCTCTCTTTGTTCTTGGCTTGAGATGGGCAAAAACTAAACCGCCGAATTAGTTATGTCAATTAACTATTAATAAAATTAACCAAGCTTTCTCAGGTGCCCGGAGCGTTTCAAGGCCAAGACATCTGCCAGCGGTCATGGCTATCCCTGGCCAACCCCGGCAAACTAGATAGCCTTCTTAACCGCCAGCCCGAGGATTTCCCCTGCAATGGCCAAGTCTTCCAACAAGATAGCCACCGCCGCCGAGGCCCCCGTCGCCGACAGCGAAGCCCAGGCGCCCCTGGACTCCGCCCTGGACGACCTGATCGGTTACGCCATGCGCCGGGCGCAGCTGAAACTGTTCCAGAACCTGATTGGCCGCCTGTCGAGCCATGACCTGCGGCCGGCGCAGTTCTCGGCCCTGGCGATCATCGAGCAGCATCCCGGGCTGATGCAGGCCGACCTGGCCCGGGCGCTGGCCATCGAGCCGCCGCAGGTGGTGCCGTTGCTGAACAAGCTGGAAGAGCGGGCGCTGGCGGTGCGGGTGCGCTGCAAGCCGGACAAGCGCTCCTACGGGATCTTCCTCAGCAAGACCGGCGAGACCCTGCTCAAGGAACTGAAGCTGATCGCCGCCGAGAGCGACCAGGACGCCACCGCCGCCCTCGACGACCAGGAACGCGAAGAACTGCTCAGGCTGCTGAAAAAGGTCTACCAGCAGTAGCCGCCAGCCTGCGATCCCTGTAGCCGCTGCCGCAGGCTGCGATCGACGGCGCAGCCGTCGCAACCCGGCGAACGCCTTTATCCAGGCAGATCGCGGGGGCAGGTTTTGCGGCAACTGCGTTGCCGATCGCAGCCTCGCGGGCTCGGCAGCGGCTACC
>NZ_JAQZAB010000064.1:0-227701 GCF_028640915.1 Pseudomonas sp. B3G-3
ACTGCGCCGGAAGTGGGGCGAATTATAGACTTCCAGAATCTGCCGTCAACCCCTAATTTGCTTTTACTATGAATAAACCTGAAAACACCCCAAAAGGGGTGTTTTCAGGCCCCATATATAGAAGGGGTCGGTTGCTCTCTATATAGAAGAGCGCACTCACAGCACGCCTGAGGCTCGCAAGGCATCCACGGACTCAAGCTCAAGCCCCAGCACCCGCTGCAGAACCTGGGCGGTATGCTCTCCTAATAGAGGAGGAGCATGACGGTACTCGACCGGCGTTTCGGAGAGACGGATCGGGCTCGCCACCTGAGGCACCAGCCCGGCCAACGCATGGGGCAGCTCGATCGCCAACCCGCGCGCCTTGACCTGCGGATCCTCGAACATCTGCGCCAGGTCGTTGATAGGGCCGCAAGGCACCCCTGCCTGCTCCAACTGGGTGACCCACTCAGCGGTGGTCTTGAACACAGTGGCCTGACGAATCAGTGGAATCAGCACCGCCCGATTGGCAACCCGCAGCTTATTAGTCGCAAAGCGCGGATCGTCCGCCCACTGCGGTTGGCCCGCCACCTCGGCAAACTTGCGGAACTGCCCGTCATTCCCCACGGTAAGGATGAAATCACCATCCGCCGTAGGAAAGTCCTGATAAGGCACGATATTCGGGTGAGCATTACCCAGGCGCTTGGGAGCGACTCCAGTGGTCAGGTAATTCATCGCCTGGTTGGCCAGACACGCAACCTGCACATCCAGCAGCGCCATATCGATGTGCTGCCCACCACCGCTGTGCTGCCGATGCGCCAGCGCGGCAAGAATCGCCACAGTCGAATACAGCCCCGTCAGGATATCCGTCAACGCCACGCCAACCTTCACCGGCCCAGCACCTTCATCGCCCTCGGGACGCCCGGTCAGGCTCATCAGCCCGCCCAGCCCCTGGATCATGAAGTCGTAGCCGGCACGCTTGGCATAAGGCCCGGTCTGGCCGAAGCCGGTAATGGAGCAATAGATCAGGTCAGGGTTGAGCGCCTTCAGCGACTGGTAGTCCAACCCATAGGCCGCCAAACCGCCAACCTTGAAGTTCTCGATCAGAATGTCGGACTTGGCCGCCAGTTCGCGCACCAGGCGCTGACCCTCCGGCCGAGTGAAGTCGATGGTCACCGACTGCTTGTTACGGTTGGCCGACAGGTAATAGGCAGCCTCCGTGGTGTTCTCGCCATAAGCGTCCTTGAGGAAAGGCGGCCCCCAGGCGCGGGTATCGTCACCATTGCCCGGACGCTCGACCTTGATTACCTCGGCCCCCAGGTCTGCCAGGATCTGACCGGCCCAAGGCCCGGCCAGCACTCGCGACAAGTCCAGCACCCGCAAATGAGATAACGCGCCCATGGTCGCTCTCCTATTAGTAGAACGCCTGGATGCCGGTCTGCGCGCGCCCCAGGATCAAGGCATGGACGTCATGGGTCCCTTCGTAGGTATTCACCACTTCCAGGTTGACCAGGTGACGGGCGATACCGAACTCGTCGGAGATGCCGTTACCACCCAGCATGTCGCGGGCCATGCGAGCGATGTCCAGCGACTTGCCGCAAGAGTTGCGCTTCATGATCGAGGTAATTTCAACCGCCGCCGTGCCTTCATCCTTCATCCGGCCCAGACGCAGGCAGCCTTGGAGGGCGAGGGTGATCTCGGTCTGCATGTCTGCCAGTTTTTTCTGGATCAGTTGGGTAGCCGCTAGCGGGCGACCGAATTGCTGACGATCCAGGGTGTATTGGCGAGCGGTGTGCCAGCAGAATTCGGCCGCACCCAGAGCGCCCCAGGAAATGCCGTAGCGGGCAGAGTTCAGACAGGTGAACGGACCTTTCAGGCCACGCACGTCCGGGAAGATGTTCTCTTCCGGAACAAAGACGTTGTCCATGACGATTTCGCCGGTGATGGAAGCGCGCAGGCCGACCTTACCGTGAATCGCCGGAGCACTCAGACCTTTCCAGCCTTTTTCCAGCACGAAGCCGCGGATATCGCCAGCATCGTCCTTGGCCCACACCACAAACACATCAGCGATCGGACTGTTGGTGATCCACATCTTGCTGCCAGTCAGGCTGTAACCGCCGTCCACCTTGCGAGCACGGGTAACCATCGCGCCCGGGTCGGAACCATGGTTGGGTTCGGTCAGACCAAAGCAGCCGATCCACTCGCCAGAAGCCAGTTTCGGCAAATACTTCTGCTTCTGGGCTTCGGTACCAAATTCGTTGATCGGCACCATCACCAGGGAGGACTGCACGCTCATCATCGAGCGGTAGCCGGAATCCACACGCTCCACTTCACGGGCAATCAGGCCGTAGCAGACATAGTTCAGGCCGCTGCCACCGTACTGCTCGGGAATGGTGGCACCCAGCAGGCCGACTTCGCCCATTTCGCGGAAGATCGCCGGGTCGGTCTTTTCATGACGGAAAGCTTCGAGCACACGCGGCGCCAGCTTGCCCTGAGCGAATTGCTCGGCACTGTCGCGCACCATGCGCTCTTCTTCAGTGAGCTGTTGATCCAGCAGAAGGGGATCGATCCAGTTGAAGCTTGCTTTACCGCCCATGAGTGAGTCCTCGTGAAGTAGGTCAACGTTCGTGGGTTGATCCTAGGCCGGCTTGCCGGGCGCGGCAAACGAGGATTTCGCATACTGTTGTGCTAATTTCTCACTCCGTAACAGCCGTAAGTGGCTTTTAGCGATTCCATTAGTGAGATTGCCGTACATGCGCAGAAAGATCCCCAGCACAGCCGCCCTGATCAGCTTCGAAGCCGCCGCACGCCACGAGAGCTTTACCAAGGCGGCGCAGGAGCTTTCGCTAACCCAGGGCGCAATTTGCCGACAGATCGCCAGCCTGGAAGAGTTTCTCGGGGTCGAGCTGTTCCGCCGGTCCCGGCGCGGCGTCAAGCTGACCGAAGCCGGGCTCTCCTACAGCCGCCGCGTGGCCACCCAACTGGACGCGGTGGAGCGCGACACGCTTTCCGTCATGGGCCAGCAGGGCGCCAACGTCATCGAGCTGGCGGTGGTCCCGACCTTTGGCACCCAATGGCTGCTGCCCCGACTCAAGGATTTTCAGCAGCGACACCCGGAAGTCACGGTCAACCTGACCAACCGCACCCGGCCTTTCCTGTTCGCCGATACCGACTTCGACGCCGCGATTTACTTTGGCGATGCCGACTGGTCGGGCACCCAATCCCATCGCCTGATGGGAGAAAACCCAATGCCGGTGTGCAGCCCCGCGACCCTGGGCAACCGCACCCGGCTAAGTGCCGAAGAAATCGCCGAGCTGCCGCTGCTGCAGCAGACCACGCGCCCCTATGCCTGGCGGCAATGGTTCAACTCACAGCACCTGAATATCCCGCGGGACATGACAGGCCCGCGTTACGAACTATTCTCCATGCTGGCGCAGGCCGCCATGCACGACATGGGCATCGCCCTGATCCCGCCATTCCTTATTCAACGGGAGCTGAGGGAAAAGCGCCTGGTGATCGCCAACCCCGAAGCCCTGGCGAGCATCAAGGCGTATTACCTGATGATTCCCGAGCGCAAGGTGGAGTCAGCGTCTTTACGGGCTTTTCGCGATTGGCTGGTGGAGCAGGCACAAAGCTACAGCCTAGAGAAATAGCAGGGCAGGGCAATAAATTGACTTCGTAGTCAAAAAAAATCAAACACTACAGATATAACTAAATGTCGCATTCAGACAGACTGTATCGATAAGCGGGACAACCGTCCTACAAGCGCCTAACCACGTGGCTTGTAGGGCTTTTTGAGGGTCATGAACGCTCATTCACGCGAGCAATATGAAAATTGTTTTATTTTCCGTCGAAATCCTTACAGGTCACGACTTACAAGGGATTGAGCCCAACCCTTGCGACATTCGGTCACAGGGTGACTTGTAGTTAATTTTCCGTCACCCCTCATAATCCCTTGAAGGGCGTAATGTTCGCCTGCAAAATGCCGCGCCCCGCCTTGATTCTGGCGGGATCGTGCTGATCGGCCGCCCCAGCTGCACCATCCGTAGTGCGCTGGCCTTCTAGAAAAGATCGAAAGCAATAAGATCAAGCAGGAGATTTGACGTGCACATTGGTGTTCCTCTCGAGACCCAAACGGGTGAAACACGGGTTGCTGCAACCCCGGAAACCATCAAGAAACTGATCGGCCAGGGTCATAAAGTCACTGTGCAGAGCGGCGCCGGCATCAACGCCAGTGTTGTCGACAGTGCCTATGAAGCGGCAGGTGCAACCATTGGCAGCGCCAACGATGCATTCGGCGCGGAGCTGATTCTCAAGGTCGTGGCTCCCAGTGACAGCGAGCTGGCCCTGATCAAAAGCGGCACCGTCCTGGTGGGCATGCTCAATCCGTTCAGCAATGAAACCATTGCCAAGATGGCCGAATGCGGCATCACCGCCTTTGCCCTGGAAGCAGCGCCACGCACCTCGCGGGCCCAGAGCCTGGATGTGCTGTCCTCGCAAGCCAACATCGCCGGTTACAAGGCGGTGCTGCTCGCTGCCCACTATTACCCGCGCTTCATGCCGATGCTGATGACTGCCGCGGGCACCGTGAAAGCTGCTCGCGTGCTGATTCTCGGTGCCGGGGTTGCCGGCCTGCAGGCCATCGCCACCGCCAAGCGCCTGGGCGCGGTGATCGAGGCCTCGGACGTGCGTCCGGCGGTCAAGGAACAGATCGAATCCCTGGGGGCCAAGTTCGTCGACGTGCCTTACGAGACCGATGAAGAGCGCGAATGCGCCGTCGGCGTCGGTGGTTACGCGCGCCCGATGCCTGCCAGCTGGATGCAGCGCCAGGCCCAGGCCGTGCACGAACGCGCCAAACAGGCGGACATCGTGATCACCACCGCCCTGATTCCGGGCCGCAAGGCGCCAGTGCTGCTGAGCGCCGAAACCGTGGCCCAGATGAAGCCAGGCTCAGTGGTCATCGACCTCGCCGCGGCCCAGGGCGGCAACTGCCCGCTGACCGTGGCGGATCAGGTGGTCGTCGAAAATGGCGTAACCATTGTCGGCCCGACCAACCTGGCCGGCGCTGTCGCTGCCGATGCCTCGGCGCTGTACGCCCGCAACCTGCTGGACTTCCTGAAGCTCGTCTTCACTAAAGAAGGTCAGTTCGAGGTCAACCTAGAAGACGACATCGTCGCCGCGTGCCTGATGTGCCGCGACGGCCAAGTCATCCGTAAAAACGCCTAAGCAGGGATTCAGACGATGGAAGAGCTTATCTCCCCCGGTATCTACAACCTGATCATCTTCGTGCTGGCGATTTATGTCGGTTATCACGTGGTCTGGAACGTTACACCCGCACTGCACACCCCGCTGATGGCGGTAACCAACGCCATTTCGGCGATCGTGATCGTCGGCGCCATGCTGGCCGCCGCCCTGACCGTGACGCCGCTGGGCAAGACCATGGGCACGCTGGCCGTGGCCCTGGCCGCGGTCAACGTGTTCGGCGGCTTCCTGGTAACCCGCCGCATGCTTGAGATGTTCAAGAAAAAAGCCCCGAAAGCCGTAAAAGAAGAGGCGCCCAAGTAATGAGCATGAATCTGGTAACGACGCTCTACCTGATCGCGTCGATCTGCTTTATCCAGGCCCTCAAAGGCCTGTCGCACCCGACCTCCTCGCGTCGCGGCAACCTGTTCGGCATGCTCGGCATGGCCCTGGCGATCGTCACCACCGTCGGCCTGGTGTTCAAGCTCGGCGCGGAACTGGCGACCGTTGGCATTGGCTACGTGATCGTCGGCCTGCTGATCGGCGGCACCGCCGGTTCGATCATGGCCAAGCGCGTGGAAATGACCAAGATGCCGGAGCTGGTGGCCTTCATGCACAGCATGATCGGTCTGGCGGCGGTGTTCATTGCCATTGCTGCCGTGGTCGAACCGCAGTCCCTGGGCATCGTCCAGCAGTTGGGGGATTCGATTCCGGCCGGTAACCGCCTGGAGCTGTTCCTCGGCGCAGCCATCGGTGCCATCACCTTCTCCGGTTCGGTGATTGCCTTCGGCAAGCTGTCGGGCAAGTACAAGTTCCGCCTGTTCCAGGGCGCACCGGTACAGTTCGGCGGCCAACACAAACTGAACCTGATTCTCGGCCTGGCGACCCTGGGCCTGGGCGTGACCTTCATGTTCACCGGCAATCTCAGCGCCTTCGCCCTGATGCTGGTCCTGGCCTTCGTGCTGGGCGTGCTGATCATCATCCCGATCGGCGGCGCCGACATGCCGGTGGTGGTGTCGATGCTCAACAGCTACTCGGGCTGGGCAGCGGCGGGGATCGGCTTCTCGCTGAACAACTCGATGCTGATTATCGCCGGCTCCCTGGTGGGTTCGTCCGGTGCGATCCTGTCGTACATCATGTGCAAGGCGATGAACCGTTCGTTCTTCAACGTACTGCTTGGCGGCTTCGGCAACACTGCAGACGCTGGCGGCCCGGCGGGCGCGCAAGAAGCCCGCCCGGTGAAGTCCGGCTCGGCCGACGACGCCACCTTCCTGCTGACCAACGCCGACACCGTGATCATCGTTCCGGGTTACGGCCTGGCGGTCGCGCGGGCCCAGCACGCGCTGAAAGAGCTGACCGAGAAACTGGTACACCGTGGCGTGACCGTGAAGTACGCGATCCACCCGGTAGCAGGGCGCATGCCCGGCCACATGAACGTACTGCTGGCCGAGGCCGAAGTGCCGTACGACCAGGTGTTCGAGATGGAAGACATCAACTCCGAGTTCGGCCAGGCCGACGTGGTGCTGGTGCTCGGCGCCAACGACGTGGTCAACCCGGCGGCGAAGAACGATCCGAAATCGCCGATCGCCGGCATGCCGATTCTCGAGGCGTTCAAGGCCAAGACCGTCATCGTCAACAAGCGTTCGATGGCCAGCGGTTATGCCGGCCTGGACAACGAACTGTTCTACCTGGACAAGACCATGATGGTGTTCGGCGACGCCAAGAAAGTCATCGAAGACATGGTCAAAGCCGTCGAGTAAACCCTGCTCCAGCGCAACACCCAAGACCTCAGCCTTTAGTAGGCTGGGGTTTTTTATTTCCCGCACAAACCCGACAAAAGGCTCTAAATCGCGGCCTTTCATTCGACCTTGGTAGCGGGACGAATTTTTTTGAAATCACTAGACTGCGCATCTTGCTTCCGCTGCCCGAGATAACAATCCATGTACCGTGATCGTATCCGCTTGCCTTCGTTGTTGGATAAGGTGATGAGCGCCGCCGACGCTGCCGCTCTGATTCAGGACGGCATGACCGTCGGCATGAGCGGCTTCACCCGCGCCGGCGAAGCCAAGGCCGTGCCCCATGCATTGGCCGAGCGCGCCAAGGTAACCCCACTGAAAATCAGCCTGATGACCGGCGCCAGCCTGGGCAACGACCTCGACAAGCAACTGACCGAGGCCGGTGTCCTGGCCCGACGCATGCCGTTCCAGGTCGACAGCACCCTGCGCAAGGCGATCAATGCCGGCGAGGTGATGTTCATCGACCAGCACCTGTCGGAAACCGTGGAACAGCTGCGCAACCAGCAGCTCAAGCTGCCGGACATCGCCGTCATCGAAGCCGTGGCGATCACCGAGCAGGGCCATATCGTGCCGACCACCTCGGTGGGCAACTCCGCCAGTTTCGCGATTTTCGCCAAGCACGTGATCGTCGAGATCAACCTGGCGCACAATCCGAACCTGGAAGGCCTGCACGACATCTATATCCCGACCTACCGGCCGACCCGCACGCCCATCCCGCTGGTGAAGGTCGACGACCGTATCGGCAGCACCGCCATCCCGATCCCGGCGGAGAAGATCGTCGCTATCGTCATCACCAACCAGGCGGACTCGCCATCCACTGTTTCGACGCCAGACAGCGAAACCCAGGGGATCGCCAATCACCTGATCAACTTCTTCAAGCAGGAAGTGGACGCTGGGCGCATGAGCAACAAGCTCGGCCCGCTGCAGGCGGGTATCGGCAATATCGCCAACGCGGTGATGTGCGGCCTGATCGAGTCGCCGTTCGAAGACCTGACCATGTACTCCGAAGTGCTGCAGGACTCGACTTTCGACCTGATCGACGCCGGCAAGCTGAGCTTCGCCTCGGGCAGCTCGATCACCCTGTCGAGCCGGCGCAATGCCGATGTGTTCGGCAACCTGGAGCGTTACAAGGACAAGCTGGTGCTGCGCCCGCAGGAGATCTCCAACCATCCGGAAGTGGTGCGTCGCCTGGGCATCATCGGCATCAACACCGCCCTGGAGTTCGACATCTACGGCAACGTCAATTCCACCCACGTCTGCGGCACGCGGATGATGAACGGCATCGGCGGTTCGGGTGACTTCGCGCGCAACGCGCACCTGGCGATCTTCGTCACCAAGTCCATTGCCAAGGGCGGGGCGATTTCCAGCGTGGTGCCGATGGTCAGCCACGTCGACCACACCGAACACGACGTCGACATCCTGGTGACCGAAGTCGGCCTGGCCGACCTGCGTGGCCTGGCGCCACGGGAGCGGGCCCGGGTGATCATCGACAACTGTGTACACCCGGACTATCGCCAGCCCCTGAATGACTACTTCACCGCCGCCTGCGCCCTGGGCGGCCACACGCCGCACATCCTGCGCGATGCCCTGCGCTGGCACATGAACCTGGAAGAAACCGGGCGCATGCTCGCTGTGTGATGGGTACAGTCGATGGCTGACGCAAGCACAGTTGCGTCAGCTCATCGACAGTCCTTAAACACTTGTCAAAAACTGTACTGCTGTACTGGTGTTTTACCCCCTCAAAACCCCACCTTTTTCAAGAAAACGTCCTGAAACGCACCTAAATGGTGCTGATAGGTACAGTTGCATCATTTCCGAACAGTACAGCACCTATAAACAGTTAACTGGTCCCTCACAATACAGATGAACTGTATCTACAGAGACTGGCGCGAGAGGAGGATCATGGGCACCAGTTAAACCACTACCTAATCCCGCCACAAGCGGAAGGATGCACACC
This sequence comes from Pseudomonas sp. B3G-3, assembly GCF_028640915.1. Classification (NCBI taxonomy): domain Bacteria; kingdom Pseudomonadati; phylum Pseudomonadota; class Gammaproteobacteria; order Pseudomonadales; family Pseudomonadaceae; genus Pseudomonas; species Pseudomonas sp. B3G-3. The sequence continues at coordinate 8,971 of NZ_JAQZAB010000064.1, forward strand.
ATGGAACGTACACTCAGTTCCGAACTGTTCTTCGAAGACAAAGCTGCAAAAACCCAGGCCTCCCTGCCTCTGCGCGTTCTCGCCAACCTGATGTTGTGGCAGCGCCGCATCTCCAGCCGCCACCAACTGGCTCGCCTGGATTCGCGTCTGCTGGCTGACGCAGGTATCAGCGAAGCTCAACGCTACGAAGAGCTGAGCAAGCCGTTCTGGCGCTAAGTTAGCGTCGCTGGCCCTGACCCACCGGGTCCACCGCCAGCACCCCGAATTGAAAAAACAAAACCCGTCGCGGGCAACTGCGACGGGTTTTGTCGTTTTAGGCCTGGCAATACTGGGAAGAGCCGGTACAGAAAGGGTATGGCCAGACAGGTACAGTTTAAATATAAATAAAACTGGACCAGTACAATTTCACACTGTTGTATCTGTATATGAGCCTGCGTGAATAGCAACATGGTGTCCCAAGTCCCTGACTTCGGCCTGCCGAAAGGACCGCACCATGAACCACATACCAGGACGTATCGTACCTCTCAGTTTCTCCCATCCTCAGATAAGCGCGTGGAAACGCTTGTACCGCGCCTTGTGCCAAATGCAACAGAACGCCCGGACACGCCGCGTACTGGCAGGGCTCAACGATCAGCAATTGTCCGATGTAGGCATCAGCCATAGCGACCGCATGGCTGAACTGGAGAAACCCTTCTGGCGCTAGTTCGCGCCAAGACAGCAGAAGAGGGCTATTCGAACAGATGGGGTGGGCCTAATATCCAGTAGCGTGTAGCGATTTTCCTGAAGGGGCGTCTGATTCATCTGCCCCACAGTGACTACCCGGTGCCCACTCAGCACCACCCTATCTGTTATCAAGGAGTTTTACCTATGTCCCGTCTTCGCCTGCTCAGCGCTGCTGCCTTGCTGGCCTTGGCCTCCAACGCCCACGCCTCCAGCTTTATCGTCACCACCGATGCGGTTGTCGGCGCACTCAAGGCCACTTCCGATGCGACTTCCGACGTCACATCCTCGTTCCGTGACGACAAAATCGTGCGCGCCGCTCGTGACGACGCCGCCAGTTTTGTCGCCACCGAAGGCGCCATTCGTGGAGTGAAGCTGGAAAGCGCGTTTGACCACATCCGCCAACAGTTGCCACAACTGAGCGCTACTGACGCCCAGATCGCTCAGGCCATCCTGACGATCTGACACCGGTCCGGCGACGGGTGCGCCCAACGCACCCGAAACCCTGGGCGCTGGCTCTCGCCCGGGCATTGCGCTAGCCTTGCCGCTGGTTTTTCAGCTGTCGAGACTCATGCGTTTTTTCAGATCCCTGCTTACCGTCCCTTCGTTGATTGCCGTTTGCTGGACTGGCTCGGCGGCTGCTTTCGACTTGAGCACACAAGGCCTGGTCATCACTGGCTACGCTACCAGCAAGGTGACCTCCGCGCCTTTCGACAACAAACGCGTACTGGCTGCCCAGGATGATGCCGCGGCGTTCGTCGCCACTGACGGCCACCTGCGCGGAGCCCGGCTGGAATCAGCCCTGAAATACCTGCGTAAAACCCAGCCACAACTTCATGTCGGCGACCTTGAACTGGCGCAGGCAATTCTCGTCCAATAACTATCCCTGTCATCCCGGAGTCGTTCCATGCGTAGCCCGCTGATTGCTGCCACCCTTGGCCTGTTGCTGTTGGCTGATGTGGCCCAGGCACAAACCCTGGTAGCCACCAGTAACATCATCGTTCGAGCCTTTGGTCGTACCATCGATTTCACCTCGGACACCACCACCTCCATCCGCGACTCGAAAATCGTGCGTGCCGCCCATGACGACGCCGCCAGCTTCGTCGCCAGCGACGGTGATATTCGTGGCGCCCAGCTGGAGGCCGCCTTCGATACCTTGCGTAACCGCGTGCCGGAAGCCCGCGACGCCAGTGATCAGGTGCTCGCCGAAGCCATCCTCGCACTGTGAGGCCGCTCGCTGCCTGGCTGCTGGGTGCAGCGCTGTTACTCTTGGGCAACAGCGCTCAGGCCGACCTGCAACTGCGGCTCAAGACCGAAGGCTTGAGCCCGGAGCAGCAGCACGCCAGCCAGGCGCTGCTGGATGAAGCGATGCAAGCGCTGCCGCCGCGCTTCATCGAACAACTGGACCGTCGCATCGATGTCGGCTGGACCGACGACATGCCTCACAACGCCTACGGCCAGGCATCGCTGGTCGACGAACTCGACCTGAATCGCAAGCTGCTGGCCAGCCTCACCGACGGCAGCGCGGCCACCCAGAAAACCCATCGCCCCCATGGCACCGTGCGCCGGGAAATGCTCGCCACCGTGCTGCATGAACTCACCCATATTTATGACCGTTCGCGCCTGTGGTCGGGCGCCGAGCGCACGCTGATCCAGCGTTGCAGCCGCCAGAACAGTGCCTCGGGCCTGATCGGGCTGCCGGACCAGTGCCGCGGCCAGACCGCGCGCCGCTTCACCCTCAGCGACGACCCGCGCCTGCTCGACCTCGCCGGCTGGCCGCAATACGTCGGCCGCCGCGGCGAACGCGAGCAGTACAACCGCCAGATCGCCCGCAGCCCGGATATCTACGAAACGACCAACCCGAAAGAGTTCGTCGCGGTGAACATGGAGTACTTCCTCCTGGACCCGAGCTACGCCTGCCGCCGGCCAGCGCTGTACCGTTATTACCAGGAGCATTTCGGCTGGGCGCCGAAGGCCAAGGACACCTGCACCCAATCCTTCGCCTTCCTCAATGCCGGCAACGACTTCGCCAAGCAGCCGCTGGGCAAGGTCGACCCGGAGCGGGTCTACGCCGTGGATTACCTGCTGGCCGAAGCCAACCAGAACTGGGTCAGCCGCTGGGGGCACAGCATGTTGCGCCTGGTGATCTGTGCACCTGGCCGGCCACGCGGGCCGGATTGCCGGCTGGACCTCGAGCAGCACCTGGTGCTGTCCTACCGCGCCTTTGTCGGTGACGTGCAGCTGTCGAGCTGGGACGGCCTGGTCGGCAAATACCCGTCCCGCCTGTTTATCCTGCCGTTGGCCCAGGTCATCGATGAATACACCAAGACCGAGTTGCGCAGCCTGGCTTCGGTGCCGCTGAACCTCTCGCGCAGCGAGATCGAAGAGGTGGTCGAACGCGCCGCCGAGATGCACTGGAGCTACGACGGCAACTATTACTTCCTGTCCAACAACTGCGCCGTGGAAAGCCTGAAGCTGCTGCGCAGCGGCAGCAACAATGCCCAGCTCACCGGGCTCGACAGCATCATGCCCAACGGCCTGCTGGAAGTGCTCAAGGGCCGTGGCCTGGCCGACACCAGCGTGTTGGACGACCCTCGCGAAGCCTTGCGCCTGGGGTATCGCTTCGACTCTTTCCGCGACCGTTACCAGGCGATGTTCGAAGTGTTGAAAAAGCATCTGCCGATCAAACAGAACAGCGTCGAAGACTGGCTGTCCCTGAGCGCCGCGCAGCGCCGCCAGTGGTTCGACCAGGCAGACCTGCGCACCAGTGCTGCCTTGCTGCTGCTCGAACAGGCAAGCTTCCGGCGCCAGCTGCTGCTGGCCCAGGACGAGGTCAAGCAGCGTTATCTGGGCGCTCGCGACCTGCAGAACGGCGGCATGGACAAGGCCAACAAGACCCTGCAGGAAATCCTCGCCAACAGCGGCTTCCTCAGTCGCCCGGCCGAGTTGCTCGGTAGCAGCGGCTATGGCTTGCCGCAGCCAAGCGAATGGCAACGCCTGGAGTCGGAAAGCAGCCTGCGCCAGAAACAGCTGCAGGCCCTGACCGGCGATCTGGACAAGGAAGTACGGGCCTTGCTGGAGCCGAACCGCGCCGCCGAAATCGCCGCCAACGAAGCCAACCTGAAACAGCTGGGCGAACACCTGCGGGCCTTGCACAAGGCCGCGGGCGGGCTGGAACTGCCCTGATCCCGCATCGCGGGCCAGCCTCCTTCATAGCTGGCCCGCGAAGCGATCCCGCAACCTTACAACGTCTCCTCGGCCTCTCCCGGCAGCTGCTCATCCAGGTGCAGCCAGGGCAAACGGCTGTCGGTCCAGATATGCCGCTCGGCCGGCGCCAGTTCCGGATGATCCAGGGTAGCGATGGTCACATCGATGCTGTCCGGGCTCAGTTGTGTGATCAGCGCCAGATGGGCACCGCAGTTCGGGCAGAAGTACCGCGCACAGCCGGGTGAGGAGTGGTAACACGCCGGCGTCCCGGCCAGCCACTGGAAAGCCGGGCGGGGCAGGGTGATCCAGGTGGTCACCAGGCCGCCGCTGACCCGTCGGCAGATCGAACAATGGCAATGGGCGATATCGCGCAACGGTCCACTGAACTGATAACGCAGCTGCCCGCAATGGCAACCGCCGGTATGCAACAGGCTCATACAAGGACCTCCCATCGAATAGCAGCGGAAAACTCCGTCAGCAGGCCGACCTGGTTGTTTTTTAACCGCACGTCGGCTTGCGACGCATCCGATCATTGCTTTCTACAACGAAAGGTAGCTGAAAGCTTCCGCGATTAGGATCGCCTCCACTGCCGGCAACAGACCGGTTGGCCAATGGGCGTTTTCGCGCCTCCAGGCCCAATTAACAACAACAATGGTGATTCTGATGTCCGTTCGTACCCGCCTTTTCACCCCGCTTCCTCCACGTCCCGCGCGTCCCGTTCTGCGCTGACCCCAACCGGTTCGCCATTCCCTAGCCGCGCTACGCCTGGAGTATTCCCATGCTGACTTTCCTTGGCTTCGCCATGGTCATCACCTTCATGTTCCTGATCATGACCAAGCGCCTGTCCGCGCTGATCGCTCTGATCATCGTTCCTATCCTGTTCGCGCTGTTCGGCGGCTTCGCCCCGAAAATCGGCCCGATGATGCTCGAAGGCATCACCAAGCTGGCGCCGACCGGCGTGATGCTGATGTTCGCCATCCTGTATTTCGCCCTGATGATCGACTCCGGCCTGTTCGACCCGGCCGTGCGCAAGATCCTCAAGCTGGTCAAGGGTGATCCGCTCAAGGTCTCGGTCGGTACCGCCGTGCTCGCGCTGGTGGTGTCCCTGGACGGCGATGGCGCCACCACCTACATGATCTGCGTGGCGGCCATGCTGCCGCTGTACAGCCGCATCGGCATGAGCCCGCGGATCATGGCCGGCCTGATCATCCTGGCCGGCGGTGTGATGAACATGACCCCCTGGGGAGGCCCGACCGCCCGTGCCGCCAGTGCGCTGCATGTCGACCCGTCGGACATCTTCGTGCCGATGATCCCGGCGATGCTGGCCGGCGTGGTGGCGATCCTGGCGATCGCCTATATGTACGGCAAGCGCGAACGTGCGCGCCTGGGTGAACTGCACCTGCAGGGCGACGAGATCGACCACAGTGAAATCAGCGTTTCGCAGTTCCCGGACGCCCGCCGTCCGAAGCTGATCTGGTTCAACGGCGCACTGACCTTCGCCCTGATGTGCGCACTGATCGCCGGCCTGTTGCCGCTGCCAGTGCTGTTCATGGTGGCCTTCAGTATCGCGATGATCGTCAACTACCCGTGCCTGCAACAGCAGAAGGACCGCGTCGCGGCCCACGCTGGCAGCGTGCTGGCGGTGGTCGGGCTGATCTTCGCCGCCGGTATCTTCACCGGCATCCTGTCCGGTACCGGCATGGTCGACGCCATGTCGAAGAGCCTGCTGGCGGTGATTCCGGATGCACTGGGCCCGTACCTGGCGGTGATCACCGCGCTGGTGAGCATGCCGTTCACCTTCTTCATGTCCAACGATGCCTTCTATTACGGCGTGCTGCCCGTTCTCGCCGAGGCCGCCAGTCACTACGGCATCACCGCGGTGGAAATGGCACGTGCCTCGATCGTCGGCCAACCCGTCCACTTGCTCAGCCCGCTGGTACCATCCACCTACCTGCTGGTGGCCCTGGCCGGTATCGAGTTCGGCGATCACCAGCGCTTCACCCTCAAGTGGGCAGTACTGGTTTGCCTGTGCATAATGTTCGCCGCCTTGCTGATGGGGATTTTTCCGCTGTTCAGCACTCTATAAAAAGCAATGACTCACCGCGTCGGCCGCTAGACTTCGTTCTCGGAAATCTCGACTGGCGCGGTACAACACTCGCTCAAAGGAATACACATGGAATGGCTGACCAACCCGGAAATCTGGGTTGCCTTCTTTACCCTGACCGCCCTGGAAATCGTCCTGGGTATCGACAACATCATCATGATCTCGATCCTGGTCAGCCGCATGCCCAAACACATGCAGGCACGGACCCGGATTTTCGGCCTGGCGCTGGCCATGATCACGCGGATCCTTCTGCTGCTGTCGATCACCTGGGTCATGCGCCTGACCGCCGACCTGTTCGTGGTCTTCGGCCAGGGTATTTCCGGGCGTGACCTGATCCTGTTCTTCGGTGGCCTGTTCCTGCTCTGGAAGAGTTCCCAGGAGATGTACCACGCCCTGGAAGGCGAGGACGAAACCGCGGAAGAACCAAGCGGCAAGGGCGGCAACTTCCTCTACACCATCATCCAGATCGCGATCATCGACATCGTGTTCTCCCTGGACTCGGTGATCACCGCCGTCGGCATGGTCTCCCATGTGCCGGTCATGGTCGCGGCGATCATCGTCGCGGTGCTGGTGATGATGCTGGCCTCGGGCACCATCAGCGAGTTCATCGACAAGCACCCGTCGCTGAAGATGCTGGCGCTGTCGTTCCTGCTGGTGGTCGGTACCGTACTGATCGCCGAGGCGTTCGAAGTGCATGTGCCAAAAGGCTACGTCTACTTCGCCATGGCCTTCTCGCTGGCGGTGGAGGCGATCAACATCAAGATGCGCACCGCCATCGCGAAAAAGAAAAAGCAGCAGGACCCGGTGAAACTGCGCAAGGACATCCCGGGTCAATAACCCGAGAGCGCAGCAGAAAAAGGGGCTTTCGAGCCCCTTTTTCACACCTGCGAAAAGCCGTTTTTTCATGACAGTTTTGTTTCAATCGCCGCATCAGCTATGCGATGCTGGCGCACAGACCGTTAGCCAACTACAGCTTAAGTACAGAACGTAGAACGACGCGCGGCACCGTTAACTTGCCCCTCTGGGGCGCTATTCACCACAGGGGGCCGTTATGCTCACCCTGCTCAATTTGCTCTCCGCCGTGGCCTTGCTGATCTGGGGCACGCATATCGTCCGCACCGGCATCCTGCGGGTCTATGGCTCGAACCTGCGTCACCTGATCGGCCAGAACATGGCCAAGCGTCCGCTGGCCTTCATCGCCGGGATCCTGGTCACCGCCATGGTCCAGAGCAGCAACGCCACGGCGATGCTGGTCACCTCGTTCGTCGGCCAGGGGCTGATGGCCCTGACACCCGCCCTGGCGACCATGCTCGGCGCCGACGTCGGCACCGCGCTGATGGCCCGGGTGCTGACCTTCGACCTGTCCTGGCTGTCGCCGCTGCTGATCTTTCTCGGGGTGATCTTCTTCCTGTCGCGCAAACAGACCCGCGCCGGCCAGCTCGGGCGGGTAGGGATCGGCCTGGGGCTGATCATCCTGGCACTGCAACTGATCGTCGAAGCCGCCGCGCCCATCACCCATGCCCAAGGCGTGAAAGTCCTGTTCGCCTCGCTGACCGGCGACATCCTGCTCGATGCCCTGATGGGTGCGCTGTTCGCCATGATTTCCTACTCCAGCCTGGCCGCCGTGCTGCTTACCGCAACCCTGGCCGGGGCCGGCGTGATCAGCCTGCCGGTGGCCATCGGCCTGGTGATCGGCGCCAACATCGGCAGCGGGGTGCTGGCCTTTCTCAGCACCAACATGCAGAACGCCGCCGGCCGCCAGGTGGCGCTGGGCAGCCTGCTGTACAAGCTGATCGGCCTGCTGCTGATCATTCCGGTGCTCGACCCGCTCGCCCACTGGATGGACAGCCTGGACTTCAGCCCGCAAGAGGTGGTGATCGGTTTCCACCTGCTCTACAACACCCTGCGTTGCCTGGTGCTGCTGCCGACGGTCGGGCCGATGGCCAAGGTCTGCGCCTGGCTGCTGCCGGAGCGCCCGGAAACCAACGGCCGGGCCAAGCCTCGCCACCTCGACCCGACCGCCCTGGCCACCCCTAGCCTGGCCCTGGCCAACGCGGCGCGGGAAACCCTGCGCATCGGTGACCTGATCGATAACATGCTCGAAGCCGTGCGCGATGTGCTGCACGGCAAGCAGACCGCGATCACCCAGGAAATGCGCAACCTCAACGACGACGTCGAAGTGCTCTATAACGCGATCAAGCTCTACCTGGCGCAGATGCCCCGGGAAGACCTCAGCGAACAGGACAGCCGGCGCTGGGCCGAAATCATCGAACTGGCGATCAACCTGAAACTGGCCAGCGACCTGATCGAACGCATGCTGCGCAAGATCCAGCAGCAGAAGACCGCGCAGCGCCGCTCCTTTTCCGAAGTCGGCATCGAGGAACTGGTCGGCCTGCATGAACAGCTGATCGCCAACCTGCGATTGGGGCTTTCGGTGTTTCTCAGCGCCGATCCGGAAAGCGCCCGGCAGTTGCTGCGGGAAAAACGCCGCTTTCGCGCTCAGGAACGTCGCCTGGCCCATGCCCATGTCAGCCGCCTGCAACGTAAAATCGTCCAGAGCATCGAGACCAGTTCGCTGCACCTGGAACTGATCGCCGATATGAAACGCTTGAATTCGCTGTTCTGCGGCAGCGCCTACGTGGTGCTGGGGACGTCCGAAACCGGTGCGCTCGCCGTGGACGATATGACTGACATCACCCATTCACCCTGAACGTCCACAGTTACCCGAAGTCTGTAGAACTTACGCCCGTCGTAAGGAAGCCTGTTATGCGTTGCCTGTTACTCGCCTGTCTGCTGCTCGGATCAGCCCACTCGTTTGCCCTGGATCGCTTCCAGGTCGAGGGCTACATGCTGCCCAACGGCCTGCAGTTGCTGCTCAAGCCGGGCAGCGAGCGCGGCCACGTAGCGATTCGCCTGGTGGTCGGGGTAGGGCTGGACGACTTCGGCTGCGCCGACAAGGAACTGCCGCATGTGCTCGAACACCTGCTGTTCAGCGGCATCGACGCCAGCGGCGAGGGCGGGCTGGAAGAACGCATGCAAGCCCTGGGCGGCGAGTGGAACGCCTATACCAGCAATGCCGACACCACCTTCGTCATCGAGGCCCCGGCGAAAAACCAGCGCAAGGTACTGGACCTGCTGCTGGCCCTCTTGACCCGCACCGAACTCGACGACAACGCACTGCAAACGGCGAAACGGGTGGTCGAGCGCGAGGACGGCGGGCACTACTCGCACCTGCAACGCTGGCTGGACCGCCAGGACCTCGGCCACACCGCCAGCAACCAGCTGGCAGTGGAACTGGGCCTGAAATGCGCCGAACGGGCCGAGGTCGATCAACTGACCCTCGAACAGCTGGAGCGGCTGCGCAAGGACTGGTACGCGCCGAACAACATGACCCTGATCGTCGTTGGCGACCTTGACCGCCTGTTGCCGGCCTACCTGGAGCGCAGCTACGGCGCGCTGGAACCGGTGGAGCCCAGCGAGCACCAGGGCCTGCCGGACATTCAACAAACGGCCGTCGCCGAGCGCAGCCTGATCCACGGCTGGGTCGGCGACAGCGCCAAGCTGCATTGGCTGTTTCCCGAGCCAACCCTCGACCGGCAGCACGATGAAACCTTCGACCTGCTCAAGGATTACCTGGACTGGGCGCTGTACCAGAAGCTGCGCCTGCAGCACGAGCTGTCCTACGGACCGAACAGCGAACGCGAGGTGTTCGGTGGCGTCGGCTTTCTCAGCCTGAATGCCGACCTGGAACGCGCGGACCTGCCCCAGGCCCGACAGGTGATCGATGAGCTCAAGGCGCAATTGCTCAAGGACGGCCTGGAGCCCGCCACCTTCGCCCGTCTGCAACAGGCCGCCATTGCCCGCCAGGCCTGGGCGGTACAGGGTAACAGCGCCCTGGCGGACTACTACTGGGGCGCCTTGAGCGACTACGCGGACGGGCGTTTCAGCGACCCGGCCAAGCGCCTGAAAGCCGTCAGCCTGAAGCAGGCCAACCAGGCCATGCGCCAGCTGCTGGAGCAACCCGGCTACCTGCGGATCGAAAAACCGCTGCTGAGCTACACGGCCTTGAGCGGGCTGATCCTCGGCGCACTGCTATTGATCATATTGGCGCTGTTCGGCTGGCGCGCTTATCGCAAACGAATCCGTGGCTGATGCGTCTTTTGTCATGCTAAACCGTTATTCTGTCGGGGATTTTTTCTAGTGTGATTGCCGAATGCCAAACCTGACTCATTACATGCAGCGCATCCTGGAACTGATGAAGCGCTACCCAGGGGTCATTGCGCTCGGCGGTTTCATTTCCGGTGTCGGCAGTTTCATCCTGGTGGACCGCCAACAGGGCCTGGCCACCTGGATCGCCGTGATCATGCTGGTGAGCTGGATCTGGCTGATGCTGGAAAACAGCCTGACCCAGCTGTTCACCAAGATCTTCAAGCGGGAAATCCCCCAGCCGCTGCTGCGTTACGCAACGCAGATGATTCACCAGGAAAGCCTGTTTTTCGTCCTGCCGTTCTTCTTCATCACCACCGCCTGGAACAGCGGACAGCTGGTATTCACCGGCCTGCTAGGCGCCTCGGCGCTGGTCTCGATCATCGACCCGCTGTACTACAAATGGCTGGCCCCGCGGCGCTGGCTGTTCCTCGCCCTGCATACCCTGACACTGTTCGCCGCGCTGCTGACCGCGCTGCCGATCATCCTGCACCTGACCACCGCGCAGAGCTTCAAGCTGGCCCTGGGCATCGCCATGCTGCTGTCGTCCCCCAGCCTCGCGTCGATCTTCCCGATCCGCAACCTGCGCGGCGCGCTGATGCTGCTGGGCATGACCCTGGCCATCGGCGGCACCGGCTGGCTGCTGCGCTCCTGGGTTCCGCCGGCGACCTTGTGGATCGCCGAGGAAGCCATCAGCACCCAGTTGCAGGACCGCACCCCCGGCGCCAGCCTCAAGGAAGTCAGCGCCAGCGACGTGCGCAGCACCGGGCTGTATGCCTACACCGCGATCAATGCGCCGCGCGGGCTGGACGAGCGCATTTATCACGTCTGGCAATTCAACGGCAAAGAGGTCGACCGGGTGGCCCTGGACATCCACGGCGGGCGCAAGGAGGGCTACCGCGCCTGGTCGCACAAGCAGAACTTCCCCGGCGATCCGACCGGCAGCTGGCAGGTCCGGGTGCTGACCGAAGACGGGCAGGTGATCGGCGTGCTGCGCTTCAAGATCACCGGCACCAACGGACAAAACTCAGCACCTTAGTACAAGGCAAAGTCGCCTCGATCGTGGTATTACGTAGCACTGCGTAAAAACCATACAAGCACGGAGCTTATGACCCAGAGCGCGACGGCCGGCAGTGCCCAACTGGATACGTCAAGTTCCCCCTCGCGGTTGCGAGTCACGGGGGACTGGACGCTCGTCCATTACACCGAGCTCAAGCACCTCTGCGAAAAGCTCACCGGACAATACGACACCAGCACCCACATCGACCTCAACGGCCTCGGCGCCCTGGATACCGCGGGCGCCTCGCTGCTGGTCGAACTGCTGGGTTCCGAGCGTCTCGGCAAGTCTGCCGAACACCCCGACTGCACCCTGTCTTCGGCCGACCGCGCGCTGCTGCAGACTGTCTATTGCTCGCTGAGCGACTTCTGCGTGCCGCTCAAGGAACCGGAAGTATCGGTCGGCATCCTGTTGCTGACCCGGATCGGCAAGGCGGTCGACGCCATCTGGCAGGACAGCCTGAAGCTGCTGGGTTTCGTCGGCCTGATCCTGGAAACCCTGGTCCGTGGCCTGCTGCATCCCAAGCGCTGGCGCATCACGCCGATGGTCGCGCATATCGAGCAGACCGGCCTCGACGCCGCGCCCATCGTCGCTCTGCTGACCTTCCTGGTGGGCGCCGTAGTGGCCTTCCTCGGCGCCACGGTGCTGCAGAGTTTCGGCGCCAGCATCTTTACCGTGGACCTGGTGGCGTTCTCCTTCCTGCGTGAATTCGGTGTGCTGCTCACGGCGATCCTCATGGCCGGCCGGACCGCGAGCGCCTTTACCGCGCAAATCGGCTCGATGAAGGCCAACGAAGAAATCGACGCCATCCGCACCCTGGGCCTGGACCCGATGGAGCTGCTGGTGCTGCCCCGGGTCCTGGCGCTGCTGGTGGCGCTGCCGATGCTGACCTTCCTGGCGATGCTCTCGGGGATTGTCGGTGGCGGGGTGGTCTGCGCGCTGTCGCTGGATATCTCGCCGGCGATGTTCCTCGCCTTGCTGCAATCGGACATCGGCGTGCAGCATTTCCTGGTGGGCATGGTCAAGGCGCCGATCTTCGCCTTCCTGATCGCCGCCATCGGCTGCCTGGAAGGCTTCAAGGTCAGCGGCAGCGCCGAGTCTGTGGGGGCCCACACCACGTCCAGTGTGGTGCAATCGATCTTCGTGGTGATCGTCCTCGATGCCGTCGCCGCGCTGTTCTTCATGGAGATGGGCTGGTGAACCGTTCAACCCGTCCGCCTGCCGAGGCGGTGATCGAAGTCCGCGGCCTGTGCAATCGCTTCGGCCCGCAGAGCGTGCACGAAAACCTCGACCTGGACCTGTACAAGGGCGAGATCCTCGCCGTGGTCGGCGGTTCGGGCAGCGGCAAGTCGGTACTGCTGCGCAGCATCATCGGCCTGCGCCAGCCCAGCGAAGGCTCGGTGCGGGTGTTCGGCCAGAACCTGCCAAGCCTGGCGGAACATGAGCGCTCGCTGATCGAACGGCGCTTCGGCGTGCTGTTCCAGAAGGGCGCGCTGTTCTCGTCGCTGACCGTGACCGAAAACGTCGCCCTGCCGCTGATCGAGCACGCCGGCCTGAGCCGCGCCGACGCCGAGCACCTGGCGGCGGTGAAGCTGGCGCTGGCCGGGTTGCCGCTGTCGGCGGCCGACAAATACCCGGCCTCGCTGTCCGGTGGCATGATCAAGCGCGCCGCCCTGGCCCGGGCGCTGGCCCTGGACCCGGACATCCTGTTTCTCGACGAACCCACCGCCGGCCTCGATCCGATCGGCGCCGCGGCGTTCGACCAATTGATCCTGACCCTGCGTGACGCCCTGGGCCTGAGCGTGTTCCTGGTCACCCACGACCTGGATACGCTGTACACCATCACCGACCGGGTGGCGGTGCTGGCGCAGAAAAAGGTGCTGGTGGCGGATGCCATCGACCAGGTCGCCGAGACCGACGACGCCTGGATTCACGAGTACTTCCATGGCCCTCGCGGCCGCGCGGCGTATCAGGCCGCTACACAGCTCAACGAGGTATGACATGGAAACCCGAGCCCATCATGTACTGATCGGCCTGTTCACCGTGATTGTGGTGGTCGGCGCCCTGCTGTTCGGCCTGTGGCTGGCCAAGTCCAGCGTCGACACGGAGTTCAAGGACTACGAGGTCGTGTTCAACGAGGCCGTCAGCGGCCTGTCCAAAGGCAGCGCCGTGCAGTACAGCGGGATCAAGGTCGGCGATGTGGTCAGCCTGCGCCTGGACCCGAACGACCCGCGCCGGGTCCTGGCGCGGATCCGCCTGAGCGGTGAAACCCCGATCAAGGAAGACACCCAGGCCAAGCTGACCCTGACCGGCATCACCGGGACTTCGATCATCCAGCTCAGTGGCGGTACTCCACAAAGCCAGCCGCTTCAGGGCAAGGACGGCAAACTGCCGGTGATCGTCGCTTCGCCATCGCCGATCGCCCGCCTGCTGAACAACAGCGAAGACCTGATGACCAGCGTCAACCTGCTGCTGCACAACGCCAACAGCATGTTCTCGCCAGAGAACGTCGAGCGCATCGGCAACACCCTCGAACACCTGGAGCAGACCACTGGGGCCATCGCCGAACAGCGCGGCGACGTGCGCCTGGCCATGCAGCAACTGGCGTCCATCGGCAAGCAGGCCAGCGCCACCCTGGAACAGACCACCGCGCTGATGCGCAATGCCAACGGCCTGCTCAACGAGCAGGGCAAGCAGATGTTCGGCAGCGCCGAGCTGGCCATGCAATCGCTGGAACAGAGCAGCGCCACCATCAACAAACTGCTGACCGACAACCAGGACTCGCTGAACAACGGCATCCAGGGCCTCAATGGCCTGGCGCCGGCGGTGCGCGAGCTGCGCGACACCCTGAGCTCGTTGCGGGCCATTTCGCGTCGCCTGGAAGCCAACCCCAGCGGCTACCTGCTGGGCAGTGACAAGAACAAGGAGTTCACGCCATGAAGCGTGCCTATCGCCCATTCGGCCGGCTGGCCCTGGCCGCCGGCTTCGCCTTGAGCGGCGCCTGCTCGATCCTGCCCCAGGCCGACCCAGTGGATATCTATCGCCTGCCCACGGCCCAGAGCGCCGCAGCCCAGCCTCAGGGACACACACAGCCCTGGTCCCTGCGCCTGACCAAACCCCTGGCGAGCGACGCCTTGAACAGCGCGAGAATCGCTGTGATCCCCCAGGGCGATGTGATCAGCAGCTACAAGGACGCGCGCTGGAGCGATCCGGCGCCGGTGTTGTTGCGCAATCGGCTGCTGGACGGATTCCTCGCCGACGGTCGGGTGCAACTGCTGGGCACCGACGACAGCGATGTGCAGACCGATCTCGAACTGGGCGGCAACCTGCAGGCATTCCAGAGCGAATACCAGGGCAAGGCCGTGGCGGTGGTGATCCGCCTGGATGCGCGCCTGGTGCGCGGCTACGACCAGAAGATCCTGGCCAGCCAGCGCTTCGAAGTGCGCCAGCCGCTGAACGATACCAAGGTGCCGGCGGTGGTCGCCGGATTTGGCCAGGCGGGGGATACCCTGAACCGGCAGGTGGTGGAGTGGACGGTGAAGCAGGGCAGCCAGCTGGTCAGGCGCTGACGGCCTCATCGCGGGTAAGCCTCGCTCCTACAGGATGTTTATCGTCCTTGTAGGAGCGAGCTTGCTCGCGATCAGCCGAAGAACCAGTAGCACACCGCAATCGCCGCCACCACGCCGGCCAGCTCGGCCAGCAGGGCGCAGCCGACGGCATGGCGCGCGCGCTGGATGCCGACCGAACCGAAGTACACCGCCAGCACGTAGAAGGTGGTCTCGGTACTGCCCTGGATAGTCGCCGCGGCCAACGCCGGGAAACTGTCCACGCCCTGGGTCTGCATGGTTTCGATCAGCATCGCCCGCGCGGCACTGCCGGAGAACGGCTTGACCAGGGCCGTCGGCAGGGCATCGACGAAACGCGTGTCCCAGCCGGCCCATTCCACCAGATGACGGATGCCGTCCAGGCCGAAGTCCAGGGCCCCGGAGGCGCGCAGCACGCCTACCGCGCAGAGCATCGCCACCAGATACGGCAGCAGGTTCTTGGCGACGTCGAAACCTTCCTTGGCGCCCTCGACGAAGGCCTCGTAGACCTTGACCTTGCGTAACGCGCCAATCACCAGGAACAGCATGATCAGGCCGAACAACGTCAGGTTGCCCAGGATCGACGACAGCGACGCCAGCGCGGTGGCCGACAGCGTGGCCAGCAGGGCCATGAAGCCGCCCAGGGCCAGGGCGCCGGGAATCAGGTAGGCCAGTACCACCGGATCCCACAGGCGCAGGCGCTGCATCACCGCGACCGACAGCAGGCCGACCAGGGTCGAGGCGCTGGTGGCCAGCAGGATCGGCAGGAACACCAGGGTCGGGTCGGCGGCGCCCTGCTGGGCGCGGTACATGAAGATGGTCACCGGCAGCAGGGTCAGGGACGAGGCGTTCAGCACCAGGAACAGGATCTGCGCGTTGCTCGCCGTGGTCTCGCTGGGGTTGAGGTCCTGCAGGGCGCGCATGGCCTTGAGGCCGATCGGCGTGGCGGCGTTGTCCAGCCCCAGGCCGTTGGCCGCGAAGTTCAGGGTGATCAGGCCGATGGCCGGGTGCCCTGGCGGCACGTCCGGCATCAGGCGGGTGAACAGCGGGCCCAGGGCCTTGGCCAGCCAGTCGACGATCCCGGCCTTCTCGGCGATCCGCAAAAAGCCCAGCCACAGGGTCAGGGTGCCGAACAGCAGCACCATCACTTCCACCGACAACTTGGCCATGGCGAAGATGCTTTCCACCATCGCCGAGAAGATCCCGGCGTTACCGCCAACCAGCCACTGCGCCAGCGCTGAAACGGCCGCCACGATGAAGAAGCCAAGCCACAGGCCATTGAGCATCAGTTATTCCCCCAGAAGATGCGGCGAATGATAGCGGGGCGGACAGAAACGACAAACCCCGGATTGACCGGGGTTTGTCGATGATGACAGAGCAGAACATTGCTAGCCGCTGCCACAGGCTGCGCTCGCCTGCGCAGGAGGCGCCGCGGCCCGGATCGCGAAGTTCCTGCGGAACTTATCGCAGCCTTCGGCAGCGGCTACAGGTATCAGCCTTTGGTGACTTCACCGGCCGGCAGCGGCTCCTTGCTGCGCCAGTGCGGCAGGGAGTTCCAGTAGCGCTGGCCCTTGGCGTCGTCGTACATGCCTTCCCAACGAGCGATGACCAGTACCGCCAGGGCGTTGCCAATCACGTTCAGGGCAGTACGGGCCATGTCCATGATGCGGTCGACACCGGCGATGAAGGCCAGGCCTTCCAGCGGAATGCCCACGCTGCCCAGGGTCGCCAGCAGGACCACGAAGGACACGCCCGGTACGCCGGCGATGCCTTTGGAGGTGACCATCAGGGTCAGGACCAACAGCAGTTGCTGGCTGATCGACAGGTCGATGCCGTACAGCTGCGCGATGAAGATCGCCGCGATGCTCTGGTACAGGGTCGAACCGTCGAGGTTGAACGAGTAACCGGTCGGCACCACGAAACTGCAGATGGCTTTCGGCGCACCGTAGGCTTCCATCTTCTCGATCACCCGCGGCAGCACGGTTTCGGAGCTTGCGGTGGAGTAGGCCAGCACCAGCTCATCCTTGAAGATGCGCATCAGCTTGATCACCGAGAAGCCGAACAGGCGAGCGATCAGGCCCAGGACCACGAAGGCGAAGAAGGCGATGGCCACGTAAACCAGGATCACCAGCTTGGCCAGCGGCAGCAGGGAGGCGAAACCGAAGTTGGCCACGGTCACCGCGATCAGGGCGAATACGCCGATCGGGGCGTAGTTCATGATCATGTGGGTGACTTTGAACATGCTTTCCGAGACGCCCTGGAACATCTTCACCAGCGGCTCGCGCAGGTCGGCCTGCAGGCTCGACAGTCCGAGGCCGAACAGCACCGAGAAGAAGATGATCGGCAGCATCTCGCCGCGGGCCATGGCCGCGAAGATGTTCGATGGGATCAGGTTGAGGATGGTTTCGATGAACGCGTGTTCATGCTGTACCTCGGCGGCGGTCGCCTGGTACTTGGAAATATCCACGGTACCCAGGGTGCTCATGTCGATGCCGGCGCCCGGGTGGAACACGTTGGCCAGCACCAGGCCGACCAGGATCGCGATGGTGGTGACGATTTCGAAGTAGATGATGGTCTTCAGGCCGATACGCCCGAGTTTCTTCGCGTCGCCCACGCCGGCGATACCGACGATCAGCGAGGAGATCACGATCGGG
This sequence comes from Pseudomonas sp. B3G-3, assembly GCF_028640915.1. Taxonomy (NCBI): domain Bacteria; kingdom Pseudomonadati; phylum Pseudomonadota; class Gammaproteobacteria; order Pseudomonadales; family Pseudomonadaceae; genus Pseudomonas; species Pseudomonas sp. B3G-3. The sequence continues at coordinate 26,503 of NZ_JAQZAB010000064.1, forward strand.
ATCACGATCATCTTGATCAAGCGGATAAAGATATCGCCCGCAGGTTGCAGGACGTTGCTGATCCACCAGGCTTTTTCGGCACTGAAATGGTTGAGCAGCGCACCAATTGCAATCCCCAGCACCAGACCGATGAGGATCTGCCAGGCGAGGCTTAGTTTTGCCTTCTTCATATCATTACCCTTACTTCAGTTGGACTCGGGCTGATGCGCGAACTGGAACGCTCAATGGCGGAAAAGTCTGTGCATCGGCCCCCGTATAAGGTCACCCCGAGCGAGCATTTACGGCTCTCTGCAGGCGAAAAAAGGCGCAACTATTCCGACGCAAGGGGGGCGCGTCTAATGCCGTAAACGCCTACCCTATGCCGAATCGGCATGAGTTTTTCTAAACGAAACGGGCGTCCCAACCGGTTCGAATGCGACATTTCGGCCTGGCCATCTGCCGTGAAACGGCCATTTCAGGCGGCATTCAGCGCTTTTGGAAGGATTCGGAATGACCTTCGAAAGAAGGGAAAGTTCTTACGTTAGAACCAGAAATCCCGTCTGGAAAAAGGCAAAAGTTTCTCGATGTACGGTCGCAAAGAAACACCGTGAAACGGTTAGGCCAGGCAACTCGGAATATTTGTCGCGAACCCCTGCCTGAAAAAGCAGGCACCTCTCTGCCACAAAGGTTTGTGGCATTCAAACACGACGCAAGTCGTCAAGCCTGAGCGGCTTGCGAGCTTGCGCCGCAGTTTTTCCTGACCCGGCCCTCGCGGAGGCACTCCCTGTACCCCTAGGTCACTCCGATCCGGTTTCGATCAGAACGTCCCGGCTCCCTGGTCATGCGCTGCCCCTCCTCGGGGCGGTGCAACGGAAAGCAAGGCCCGCTGGACACTCGCCTTCCATGATCGAAGCTTTCGAACCGCAAACTCAGTACCAGTTCGGGTCCTTTTTCAGCTGTTCCCTGAGCAAGCCCTGCATGCCAGCGTCCGGCTTGCCGAGAAAACGGTATTCGGCATGGCGGGTCGGCGACTTGTCCGCGGGCAGGCCCGCCGGCACTTCGACCAACATGGCGTAGGCGTGTTTCTTGTCGAAACTGAACGCCACGATCAGGCGCTGGTTGCGACAGGTATCGCGGGTTTCGCAAAGCGGACCGACCAGGTACTTGTCGCCGTCTTCTTCCAGCGCATTCATCTGCTGCGCATCACCGGACAGGTTCATCACCCACTCCGGCAGGCGCTCTTCCTTTTCGACGACGTCCTGCCAGGTTTCACGGTATTGCGGGTCGCTGTTCAACAACTCGTTGACCCGGGTCTGACCGTCGTTGGCTGCCATCGCCGTGGCCGCGCCGCCCAGTAACAGGGCGGCGGCCAATGCTTTCAAAGAAACGCTCATGTTCAACCTCGACCACGACGGCCAAAGAAGAAGGAAGCAATGAACATCACCAGGAAAACGACAAAGAGAATCTTGGCGATACCCGTGGCGGTGCCCGCGATACCACCGAAGCCCAGTACCGCGGCGATGATGGCAATGATCAGGAATGTGATTGCCCAGCTCAACATGGTCATTCTCCTTACGCTTCTATTTAGAGGTACTGCTTAGCCGGCCCGCAGTTGCGTACCGGCTGTCCTGCCTAGAACACCCAGCGCTCCTGATAAGCCGTGTCGGTGGCAGGCTGAGCCTGGTCGACGTCCATCAGATGCAGCGGGGCGGAATCGGCAAACCGAGTGCTGACTGCACTGAAGTGGGTTTGGGTGGTGTGATAAACCGGCAACCTCACAGCCTCTTGCTGCTGGCTCTGCTCCCAACGTGAAAACTGCTGACCGCCAATCAAGGTCACCAGCAATGCCAGGCTGGCGAACAATCCCTGCTGCAGGTGCAGGGGCGAAACAGACAATTGGGCGAGACGTTGGCGTTTCATCCGGAGGCTCCTCCCACGCGGGTCATTGTTCTCAAGCGCTTGTGGCTGCGCTTGCAGCTTGTTCGGCCGAGTCTGATCGGACTGTTGCAGCCTGCATGCCAGTTTTTTGAATTGAAATAAATTCAATAAAAACAATGAGTTGAAAGCAAACAAGGAAGATCTTCATACGCCATCCTGCACGATGCCGCCCTGGATACCGTGCGAATTGCACGATTGGACTGATACTTGAGGAAAAAACGCGGCTGAAAATGCAGGAGTACAGTGACGAAATCGGGAAAGAATTACGGAGAAGTCCTAAAAGCAATAAAAAACCTATTATTTTCAATCGATTAGCAATACACCCCGGAGATGACTAACCTGCACCCCTGGGAATCGATAAGAATTAACCATGCAACTTGCCCGATTTTTCCGGGACTAAATAAGATCACTCACTTCAGGAGCCTCGGACATGGAATCAGCACCGGAAAATCAAGGCCGCATTCTTCTGGTAGATGATGAGTCCGCAATCCTGCGTACCTTCCGTTATTGCCTGGAAGACGAGGGCTATACCGTCGCCACGGCCAATAGCGCCGCTCAGGCCGAGGCCTTGCTGCAACGCCAGGTGTTCGACCTGTGTTTCCTCGACCTGCGCCTGGGCGAGGACAACGGCCTGGACGTGCTGGCCCAGATGCGCATCCAGGCCCCCTGGATGCGGGTGGTGATAGTCACTGCCCATTCGGCCGTCGACACCGCGGTGGACGCGATCCAGGCCGGCGCCGCCGACTACCTGGTCAAGCCCTGCAGCCCCGACCAACTGCGCCTGGCGACCGCCAAGCAGCTGGAAGTCCGCCAGCTCTCGGCGCGCCTGGAAGCCCTCGAAGGCGAAGTGCGCAAACCCAAGGACGGCCTGGACTCCCACAGCCCGGCGATGAAAGTGGTGCTGGAAACCGCCCGCCAGGTCGCCGGCACCGATGCCAACATCCTGATCCTCGGCGAATCCGGCACCGGCAAGGGCGAGCTGGCCCGGGCCATTCACGGCTGGAGCAAGCGCGCCAAGAAATCCTGCGTGACCATCAACTGCCCGTCGCTGAACGCCGAGCTGATGGAGAGCGAATTGTTCGGTCACAGCCGCGGAGCCTTCACCGGCGCCAGCGAAAGCACCCTTGGCCGGGTCAACCAGGCCGATGGCGGCACGCTGTTCCTCGATGAGATCGGCGACTTCCCGCTGACCCTGCAACCCAAGTTGCTGCGGTTCATCCAGGACAAGGAATACGAGCGGGTCGGCGACCCGGTAACCCGCCGCGCCGACGTGCGCATCCTCGCCGCGACCAACCTCAACCTCGAGGACATGGTGCGCGACGGCCGCTTTCGTGAAGACCTGCTGTACCGCCTGAACGTGATCACCCTGCACCTGCCGCCGCTGCGCGAACGCAGCGAAGACATCCTGACCCTGGCCGACCGTTTCCTCGCACGCTTCGTCAAGGAATACGCCCGTCCCGCCCGAGGCTTCAGCGACGAGGCCCGCGAAGCGCTGCTCAATTACCGCTGGCCGGGCAATATCCGCGAGCTGCGCAACGTGGTGGAACGCGCCAGCATCATCTGCCCCCAGGAGAAAGTGGAGATCAGCCACCTGGGCATGGCCGAGCAACCCACCAACAACACTCCGCGCATCGGCGCCGCCTTGAGCCTGGACGAGCTGGAGAAAGCCCATATCGGCGCCGTGCTGGCCACCAGCGATACTCTCGACCAGGCCGCCAAGACGCTCGGTATCGACGCCTCGACGCTGTACCGCAAACGCAAACAGTACAACCTGTGAGCCGCACCTCATGAAGTTAGCGATGAAACTGCGCACGAGACTGTTTCTGAGCATCTCGGCGCTGATCACCGTGGCGCTGCTCGGCCTGTTGCTCGGGCTGGTCAGCGTGATGCAGATGGCCAAGACCCAGGAAGCGCTGATCCGCAACAACTTCATCACCCTGGACCTGGGGCTCAAGCTGCGCCAGACCCTGGGCGACCAGCTGATCATCATGCTCAACCACAACCCTGACCGGGCGGCACTGGACGACTCCAGGCAGGAATACCTGGCCCTGCTCGACCAGGGCATCGAGCATGAACGGCAAAACAATGTGCGCAACGGCTTCACCCAGGCACGCGACGACTACCAGAGCTTCTTCGAGGCCTTCGAGCGTGCCGACGGGACCTCGGCAGGGGTCAATGGCAATACGGAACTGACCCACCGCTTCAATACCCTGCGCAATGGCTTGATCAGCGAACACAAGCAGGCCCTGGACAACATCAATGACATCGAACATCAGGCCCGCAATCGCGCCTTGCTGATCGCCGGCCTGCTCGGCCTCGTCGGGCTGGCCGTGCTGATCATCGGCTTCATCACCGCCCACGGCATCGCCCAGCGCTTTGGCGGCCCCATCGAAGCCCTGGCCAAGGCCGCCGACAATATCGGCCAGGGCAACTTCGACGTGACCCTGCCCCTGTCTTCGGCTGCCGAGATGAACTTGCTGACCCGGCGCTTCGGGATCATGGCCCAAGCCCTGCGCGAGCATCAGGCCACCAATGTCGACGAACTGCTCGCCGGCCAGCAGCGCCTGCAATCGGTGCTCGACAGCATCGACGACGGCTTGCTGATGATCGACCGCCAGGGTCACCTGGAACACCTCAACCCGGTGGCGCAGCGTCAGCTGGGCTGGGACGAGGAACGCCTTGGACAAGGGCTGGGCAGCGCCCTGCAGCGACCGGAGCTGGACGAGCAGCTGCAACTGGTACTGCGCGGCGGCAGCCTTGAACGGCCGCCGGAGGACCTGAGCATCGAGGTCGATGGCGAATCGCGCCTGCTGACGTACAGCCTGACCCCGGTCAGCCATCCCCAGGGGCATATCCTCGGCGCGGTGATGGTGCTGCACGACGTCACCGAGCAGCGGGCCTTCGAGCGCGTGCGCAGCGAATTCGTGCTGCGCGCCTCACATGAATTGCGCACCCCGGTCACCGGCATGCACATGGCGTTCGGCCTGCTGCAGGAACGCCTGCGCTTCCCTGAGGACTCCCGCGAAACCGACCTGCTGAACACCGTCAACGAAGAAATGCAGCGCCTGATGCAGCTGATCAACGACCTGCTGAACTTCTCGCGTTATCAGAACGGCCTGCAGAAACTCACCCTGGCGCCCTGCTCCCTCGAAGAGTTGCTGGAGCAGGCGCGCAACCGCTTCATCGGCGCGGCCACGGCGCAGGGCATCGAGCTGCTGGTGGAACTGCAGGAGCCGCTGCCGCGGCTGCATGCCGACCGCATGCAACTGGAACGGGTGCTGGACAACCTGATCGACAATGCCCTGCGGCATACCGCCAAGGGCGGGTTGATTCGCTTGCAGGCGCGCCGGCATGGCGAGCGGGTCATCATCAGCGTCGAAGACAACGGCGAAGGCATCGCCTACGGGCAACAGGGACGGATTTTCGAACCCTTCGTCCAGGTCGGGCGCAAGAAAGGCGGGGCCGGCCTGGGCCTGGCGCTGTGCAAGGAAATCGTGCAACTGCACGGCGGGCGCATGGGTGTCTATTCGCGGCCCGGGCAGGGGACCCAGTTCTATCTGGCCTTGCCTCTTTAGGGGCTAGACCTCGTCGTCCAGACGCCGCGGGCCCAGGCGGCGTCCGCGGGTAATCAGGTCGATGAACTGCACTGCGCTCAGTGCATGGGCAAACAGCCAGCCCTGGCCAAAACGCACGCCCTCGCTGCTCAGCAGCAACGCCTGATCCTCGAATTCGATGCCCTCGGCAATCACCTTGAGCTCCAGGGCATGGGCCATGCGAATGATGTGCGGGGCGACGCCGCTGCTGGCGGCGTCATGCCCCAGGGCATCGATGAATGCCTTGTCGATCTTCAGGTAATCCACCGGCAGGGTCTGCAGGTAGGCCAGGCTGCAATACCCCGTGCCGAAGTCGTCGATCAGCACCTGATGGCCAACGTCCCGCAAGGCTTGCAGGTTATGCCGGGCGACCACCACATCAATCAGCCCGCGCTCGGTGACTTCGAAGGCGATCTGCCGCGCCGCCACCCGATGCAGCGCCAGCAGGCGCGCCATCACCTTGCCGATCCGCGGCACCATGACATCGCAGGCCGCCAGGTTGACCGAGATGTACAGCTGCGGGTTGGCCCGCAACAGATGCCCCAACTGCTCGAGCAGGCGTTGCAGGACAAAATCGGTGATGGGGCGGATCTGCCCGGTGTTCTCCGCCATGGGAATGAACAGCTCCGGACTGGTCAGGGTGCCGTCCGGACGGCGCCAGCGCAGCAGAGCCTCGGCGCCGACACACTGGCGCGTTCGTAGATCGAAGATGGGCTGATACAGCACCTGTAGCTCGCCACGGCGCAGCGCCCCTTGCAATTCGGCGCCCAGGGACTGGCGCTGCCCGGCCAGTTGAAAGGCCAGGCCGCCGATGAAGATCGCCAATGCCAGGCTGCTGGGCAGCAGCCACCACCACCCCTCGAACATTTCTCGCTGCATGTTGGTGCGGGGGGTGACGAGTACCAGCTGATACTCCGGATTGCGGGTGGGCATCCGGTAGATCAACTGGTCCTGGGTCACCAGCAACGGGCTGCGCCCCGCGGGCGGCCACGGCTCGGTCGGCGGCCATTCCAGCGCCGGCCCCAGCACCGGGATGGCCCGCAAGCCATGGTCGAGAACCACCATCAGGCTGCTGTTGGCGGGCAGATCGACCATATCGGTCAGATGCCCGCGAGACGTTGCCACGCGAAAGTTGCCCCGCCCGAGCATCAGCGCCGCGCGGTTTTCGTTGGGTTCGGTGGAGGTGTTCAGCCAGTAGTTGTAGGTCGGGCCGCTGATATCCGGCGGCCGCATCACGGCCAGGTTGTCCTGGCGTGGCCAGTTGGTGCAGGCCTGGGCAGCATCGATGTAGGCCGCTTCATAAATGAAGCGATAACTGAAACTGATCTGCTGCAGGGTCGCGACCATCTCGGGGCTGCATTCGCGCAGGGGCTGCGCCTCGAGCACGTCCAGGCCTTCGCGCAGCTGGCCGAACAGTTGCTCCAGGCGCTCGAGAAAGCGCTGGCCCTGGGCATTCATCTGCTCGCTTTCGCGCAATTGCGCCTCATGCATCGCAATGCCCAGGCTCGCCGCCAGCAGCAAGGCCGCACTCAATACAGCCGCGCACGTCGCCAACAGCCAGGGGCGATAGAACCAACTGCGCAGGGGTTCGCGGGCGGCCAGCATCATTGGATATCCGAGGGTTACCAATGAGTTATAGCTACTGATTGAGAAAAAGCCCTGACCGTCGGGCGGGCGTCATTATTTTGTCTGGTTGAGAACCTGCAGGATCGCAGCGCTTTGCGCGTCCGGCTGGCCGTCGAAACGCGACGGCCGGTAATGCATCTGGAACGCGGCCAGCACGTGACGGGTCGCCACATCCAGCTCGCCGGTCTGCGGCGTCTCATAACCAAGACGCGCCAGGCCTTGCTGGAACCAGGCGATGCTCGGCAACTGTGCGGCAAAGAACACCTCCTGGCGCGCCACCGCCTGGGCGTTCGGCCACCGGCCCAACCCGGCTTCGGCCAGACGCTTCCAGGGGAACAGCGGGCCCGGGTCGAGCTTGCGCAGGGGGGCGATATCGCTGTGGCCGATGATGTGTTGTGGCGCGATGTTGTTGCGCTTGCTGATGTCCTTGAGCAGCACGATCAGGCTCTGGACCTGCGCTTCGCTGTAGGGGTACCAGACACGTCCGGTGGGCAGGTCGCGAAAGCCCGGGTTGACGATCTCGATCCCGATGGAGCTGGAGTTCAGCCAGGTACGGCCTTGCCACTGGCTCTCGCCGGCGTGCCAGGCGCGGTACTGCTCGTCCACCAGCTTGTAGATGGTCGCCGCCTTGTCGTCGCCGATCAGGTAGTGGCTGCTGACCTGGCCATGGGTCAGCAGTTGCAGGGAACGCTCCATCGAGGCCGAGGTGTAATGCACCACCACGAATTGCACCCGCTCATCGAAGTTGACCGAAGGGTGACTGGTATCGAAACGCGGACCGCTGGCGCAACCGGCCAGCAACAGAAGGGACAAGGCGAGGACAAGAACTTTCATGGTGGAAGGCAGTACGCTGGAGAAAATAATGCAACAGTGTAACGTACTGCCTTTGCGGAAAACCGGCAAAAACACCGCTTTATACAAAATGGAACAAATTATGCGTCAACCCAGTTCCACCCGGTTGCGCCCCGCCTCCTTCGCCCGATAGAGCGCCTGATCGGCTCTTTTGAGCACCAGATCGCTGCGTTCTCCCGGCTTGAAGGCACTCATGCCGATGGACATGGTGATGGTCACGCGCTCGCCCTTGAAGTGGAACGGACAGGCTTCGATGGCCGCCCGCAAGGTTTCCGCCAGGCGCGCCCCGACCGGCCATGAAGTATTGGGTATCAGCAGGACGAACTCTTCACCGCCGAAACGGGCAATGAAATCACTGCCGCGCAGGCGCTTGCGCAGTACGCCTGCGATGATCTTCAGCACCTTGTCGCCGGCCAGGTGACCGTAGTTGTCGTTGATGCGCTTGAAGTGGTCGAGGTCGAGCATCGCCAGCAACAAGGTGTTGCCGTGCTGCTGCCACTGCGCCACTTCATGCTCCAGGCGCTCGCTCCAGGCCGCGCGATTGGGCAGGCCGGTGAGGGGGTCGATCAACGCTTTCTGCCGCTGTTCTTCCAGGTGCTCGCGGTAGCCCTGGGCTTCCTGCTCCATGCTCGACACCCGCTCGGCCAGGCTCTGCAGGCGCGCGGCCACTTCCTTCTCGCGCTCGTCACGCTGCTTCTGGTGATGGTCCATGGTGCCGAGCAGGCCTTCCAGGTGGCTTTCCAGGACCTGCTTGAGGTCGTCCAGATCCGCCGCCTCCTGAACGCTGCTTTGCAGACCATCGACCTGCTCGCGAATCTGCGTGTCCATCTCCCGCGCCGCGGAACTGCTGTCGGCATGGCCTTCGCTGGCGGCCTGCAGGTTGCTCTGGAAGGATTCCAGGCGCTCGTTGAGCTGCTTGAGATAAGCCTCGAACTCATGCTGGCCACTGTCGGTGATCGCCAGCATCAACACTGCCAGATCGTCGAGGATCGGCAGCAATTCGTACCAGTTCAATCCATGTTGCAAGCGATCGCGCATGGACTCGGCTTGCGGCCGGTGACGCTCGGGCAGGCTCAAGTCGTCCAGCAGGCCGAGCAGGGTATGTTCGATGTGCTTGGCCACCGAACTGTAGGACGGCTCCGGCGAGTCGGGCAGGGCGTACAGCACATCCTGCTCGGCCTGCTGCGGATCGACCGCCGCCAGCGCCTCGGCCATGGCCGCCGGCAATGGCAAGCGGTCAAGCAGCACTGGCGCCGGGGTCGCCTCGGCGGGTGCGGCAACGATCAATTCGTCCGGGTTGGAAAGAACAACCGGAGCCTCGACAGTCGGCGGCTGCACGGACAGCGGTGCTTCGACGGGGCCAGGCACAACTGGCAGCGGCGCTTCCTGCGAATCCGGCATCGGCGGTGCCGGCTCGACGGCGATGGGTTTCTCCGACTCCAGCACCGGCGGCACAAAGGCCTCGACCTGGACTGCCGTGGTTACCTCGGGCAGCGCTTGCGGCTGTGGCTCGGGCGGCTGGCTGACAGCAGCGGGCTTCTCGACCACAGGCGGGGGCACCGGCTCCAGGGTTTCGGACGGCCGTGCGGGCGCGACTTCGACCCGAGGCGGGGGCGGGGGCGTGTCAACTCTTTCAGCCGTTGCCAGCGGCTGCTCCATAGCGGGGGCTGCCACCACCGCAGGCGTCTCAGCCGCGGACGCCGCAGGCGCTTCGTCAGCGTCACGACCACCAAACAAGCGCTGCAGCAAACCTGGGCGGCTCGGCTCCGGGGGGCTCTCCAACTGGCTCAGCGCCTTGCCTTGCAGGCCGCTCAGTTCGCCCAGCAACAGTGGGATTTCCCGGGCCTGGCCGACGCGACCATCCAGCTGCTTGGCGAAGTTTTTCAGCGGCCGACTCACCTCGCGGGGCAACGGCAGCTTCTGCAACTGGCTGACCAGCGAAGTCAGGGCCGTGCTCATTTGCTCGATGCGCGTCTCGCGACGCTGCTCGGAGTCCAGCACGGCTTTTTCCAGGCGTGGCAACAGGGCCGCCAAGGCCGCGTCCATATCGTCGGTGCGCACCACCTCGCGCATTTCCTTCATGCACTGGTCGACGGCGCGATCAGTCCCTTCGGCCGCCAGCGTGCTGCGCACCAGGCCACGGCGAAGCAGGTCGAGGCGGGCATTCCAGCGTCGCTCGAGTTTTTCCTGTTGTTCGATACTTTTGAGGTATTTCTCTTTCCAGCGCTGGGCGTCGTCGCTCATTCATGGGTTCCGCGAGGGGCAGGACTCAGCGCGGGCAATGCATCGGCCGTGAGCGAACCCGGCAGACGAATCTCTACCGCGACCGGCAGGTGATCGGAAATCGGTTGGGCCAGGACTTCGACCCGCTCCAGCGTCAGGCTAGAGCTGAGCAAAATATGATCAAGACAGCGTTGCGGGCGCCAGCTGGGGAACGTCGCTTCCAATTGCGGCGCCAGCAGACCGAGATCGCGCAACGGCGAGTGCTCCAGCAGATCGCTGGCATGGGTGTTCATGTCGCCCATCAGCACCTGATGCTTGTAGCCGCCGATCATCTCGCGGATGTAGGCCAGCTGCCGGGTGCGCGTACGGGCGCCCAGGGCCAGGTGCATCATCACCACCACCAACGCCTCGGGACCATCGCCGAAGCGCAGAAGGATCGCACCACGCCCCTTGGGGCCTGGCAGCGGATGATCTTCGATCGCCCAGGGTCGCAGGCGGCTGAGCACACCATTGCTGTGCTGGGCCAGGCGACCGAGGTTGCGATTGAGTTGTTGGTACCAGTAGGGGAAGGCGCCGAGCTGGGCCAGGTGCTCGACCTGATTGACGTAGCCCGAGCGCAGGCTGCCGCCATCGGCTTCCTGCAGGGCGACCAGATCGAAGTCGCCCAGCAGATCGCCGATCCTTTGCAGGTTGTCGGCGCGCCCGTTGTGCGGCAGCAGGTGCTGCCAGCCACGGGTCAGGTAATGCCGGTAACGTTCGGTACTGATACCGACCTGGATATTGAAACTGAGCAGCCGCAGACGGCTGTCTGCCGGCAGGCCGGAGGACGCCACATGGTGCTCGTTGACCCGCGGGTCATGCAGGCCAACGATGCGTTCCGTACCCCAACGTCGCATGGCAGGGGCTCGCTTACTTGGCCGCCCGCTCTTTGGCGATCAGCTGGTCGGCGACGCTCAGGGCACCTTCAGGACCACCGGCGGTGCCCAGGTCGAAGCGGTACTTGCCATTGACGACCATGGTCGGTACGCCGGAGATCTGATAGGCCTGGGCCTTCTTCTTCGCGTCCTCGACCTTGCCTTTGACGGCGAACGAGTTGTAGGTGCTCAGGAACTTGTCCTTGTCGACGCCTTCGCCGGCCAGGAACTCGGCCATTTCCTCTGGGGAAGCGAGTTTCTTGCCGCCATGGATGGCTTCGAATACGGCTTTGTGGACCTTGTGCTCGACACCCATGGCTTCCAGGGTGATGAACAGTTGGCCGTGAACGTTCCAGATACCGCCGAACATGGCCGGGATGCGTACGAAGTTGACGTCGGCCGGCAGTTTTTCAGCCCATGGGTTGATGGTCGGCTCGAAGGCGTAGCAGTGTGGGCAGCCATACCAGAACAACTCGACCACTTCGATCTTGCCAGGCACCGCAACCGGAACGGCGCTGCTCAGCTCTACGTATTGTTTACCGGCTTCAAGGGGTTCGGCGGCTTGAGCGGTCATGCCAAACAGGCTGGCAGTGACGAGAGCGGCGCTGAGAATCAGATTACGCATGCTTTACTCCTGAACAAGTAAGGTCGCCTCGCGCGGCCTGTTCGCAGACAGGTCATGGCGGGGCTTGAGTTCGCTAGTGTAGCGGCAGACGCCATAAAAAAGGGCGGCCTGAGCCACCCTTTATGCTTTCATCGACAGATTAATCGATCATTAACGTTGCGCAAGATAGACCCTTTCGCAACATGATCGCCGGCCTCAGTGCAGGCCCTGGATGTAGCTGGATACTGCTTCGATGTCCTTGTTGCTCAGCTTGGCGGCGATGCTGCGCATGATCATGGTGTCGCCGTCGTTGGTGCGGTTGCCTTCGCGGAAGTCGGTCAACTGCTTGGCTACGTACTGAGCGTGCTGGCCACCCAGGTGCGGGAAGCCGGCGGCGGCGTTACCCGTGCCATTTGGCGAGTGGCAACCGGTGCAGGAAGGCATGCCTTGATCCAGCTTGCCGCCACGGAACAATTCTTCACCGCGAGCCACGACTTTCGGGTCTGCCGCGCCGACGCTGCCTTTCTGGCTGGCGAAGTAGGCGGAGAGGTCAGCCAGGTCCTGATCGCTCAGGTTGGTCAGCAGGCCGGTCATTTCCAGCACCTGGCGCTTGCCGGACTTGATGTCGTGCAACTGCTTGTTCAGGTAACGCTCACCCTGACCCGCCAGCTTTGGAAAGTTAGGCGCCATGCTGTTCCCATCCGGACCATGGCAAGCACCACATACGGCGGCTTTCGCCTGACCGGCAGCAGCGTCGCCTGCAGCATGGGCGACACCTGTGATGCCCAAGGTCAACAGCAGACTCACGAGTAATTTGTTCATCAGCTAATCCAACTACGGCTAAGGGTTAAGAGTTATGGACCGGGATCACTCGCTCATCCAAAGGATGATGGCTCGGTAATCCTCGGCACTGCAGTCCATGCACAAACCACGCGGCGGCATCGCCTTGAAACCCTGGGTCACGTGTTGCACCAGCGTCTCCATACCTTGCGCCAGCCTCGGCGCCCAAGCTCCCTGGTCCCCCTTGCGGGGAGCCGTTGGTAGTTGGCCGGAATGACAAGCCCCACAAACACGGTTGTACACAGCTTCCGGATCCTGTGTAGCCTGAGCGCTGTAAAGCGGTATCAGGACGCCGGCAGCCAGCAGCCATTTCGTCATAAAACGACCTTTTCAGGGTTGAGAGCGTGCTGCGTTCTAATGCGCAATCAAGGTCTATCGCTCTCGTGAACTTCATCCTACGCTGGGACAAAGCGCACACAAAATCTGCGGCATTATATACTGGCGTTACTGAAACGGAAACGACACCGCTCGCCGCGTCCATTCTCGGCACCGCCCCTATCGGAAATCCCATGCAACTGAAAAACCCCATTCTTGGTCTGTGCCAACAGTCCACTTTCATGCTCAGCGCCGCCAAAGTCGATCAATGCCCCGACGACGAAGGCTTCGAAGTCGCCTTCGCCGGGCGTTCCAACGCCGGCAAATCCAGCGCCCTGAATACCCTGACCCATGCCAGCCTGGCACGCACCTCGAAAACCCCGGGCCGCACGCAGCTGTTGAACTTCTTCAAGCTAGACGACGATCGCCGTCTGGTCGACCTGCCGGGCTACGGTTACGCGAAAGTACCGATCCCGCTCAAGCAGCACTGGCAGCGTCACTTGGAAGCCTACCTGGGCAGCCGCGAGAGCCTGAAGGGGTTGATTCTGATGATGGACATCCGCCATCCGATGACCGACTTCGACCTGCTGATGCTCGACTGGGCCGTCGCCAGCGGCATGCCGATGCATATCCTGCTGACCAAGGCCGACAAACTGACCTACGGCGCGGCCAAGAACACCCTGCTCAAGGTGCAGTCGCAAATCCGTAAAGGCTGGGGCGACAACGTCACCATCCAACTGTTCTCGGCGCCAAAACGCATGGGCCTGGAAGAGGCCTACACTGTACTGGCGAGCTGGATGGAACTGGCAGACAAAGGCGCCGAAATCGAAGTCTGAAAGACATAGATAAAACTGTCTGTGGAGTGATCAGGCAAGGCAAAAGCGCGGCTCGAAAGCGGAGTTTACTGGCTGTAAATGAGCATTTCGGGCCGCGCTTTTAACGCAGCATGATCGCGCCACAGGCAGTTTTAGGGCAAAAAAAAACCCCGGACTTCGTATGGGGAGGGGAAGTTCGGGGTCCAAGTTCCGGACCGCTAGGGCGGGGTCCAGATATCTGCCAACACTTAACACAACATAGGAGCATCGAAGGGCTTCACCAGCCATTCAGATACTCTGAGTGGGCTTTCGCCGATTAAGTTCCGGGAGGTTTCAAAAACTATTGGCAATAGTCGATGAAATTTTCCGCACTAATAGCTCTTCGCCAGCCTTCGCCGCGGCACTATGCCGCGGCCAAAGTGCTGCGTTCTCGCCTCAGTGCGCCTCATCCCAGTTACTGCCCACCCCGACCTCGACCAGCAGCGGCACATCCAGGGTCGCGGCCTTGCTCATGTAGCCGCGAATCTCCTCGCTTACCTGGTCCACCAAGTCTTCGCGCACTTCCAGCACCAGTTCGTCGTGCACCTGCAGGATGACTTTGGCATCCAGGCCTGAGGTCGCCAGCCAGTTATCCACCGCCACCATGGCCTTTTTGATGATGTCGGCCGCCGTGCCCTGCATCGGCGCGTTGATCGCCGTACGTTCGGCGCCGGCGCGTTCCTGCGGCTTGTTGGAGTTGATCTCCGGCAGGTACAGGCGGCGCCCGAACAGGGTTTCCACATAACCCTGTTCCGCAGCCTGGGCGCGGGTGCGATCCATGTATTCGCGCACGCCGGGATAGCGGGCGAAGTAGGTGTCGATATAGGCCTTGGCGGTCTTGGTATCGACGCCGATGTCCTTGCCGAGTTTCTGCGCGCCCATGCCGTAGATCAGGCCGAAGTTGATCGCCTTGGCGCTGCGGCGCTGATCGGAACTGACGTCCTTGAGCTCGACCTTGAATACTTCGGCCGCGGTTGCCGTGTGCACGTCGAGGTTATTGCGGAAGGCATTCAGCAGCCCTTCGTCGCGGGACAGGTGCGCCATGATCCGCAGTTCGATCTGCGAATAGTCAGCCGCCAGCAGTTTGTAGCCAGGCGGCGCGATAAAGGCCTGGCGGATACGCCGGCCTTCGGCGGTACGCACCGGGATGTTCTGCAGGTTCGGATCGCTGGAAGACAAACGCCCGGTAGACGCGACCGCCTGATGGTAGGAGGTGTGGATCCGCCCGGTACGCGGGTTGATCTGCTCCGGCAAGCGGTCGGTGTAGGTGCTCTTGAGCTTGCTCATGGAGCGGTACTGCATCAGCACCTTGGGCAGCGGGTAGTCGTCCTCCGCCAGCTTGGCCAGCACTTCTTCAGCAGTGGACGGCTGGCCTTTGGCGGTTTTCTTCAGCACCGGCAGGCCGAGCTTGTCATAGAGAATCACCCCCAGCTGCTTGGGCGAGCCGAGGTTGAACTCTTCGCCGGCGATCTCGAAGGCTTCACGCTCCAGTTCCACCATCTTGTCGCCGAGTTCGATGCTCTGCACACGCAGCAGGTCGGCATCCACCAGCGCTCCCTGGCGCTCGATCCGCGCCAGTACCGGCACCACGGGCATTTCGATATCGCTGAGCACGCTGGCCAGGCTCGGGATCGCAGCCAGTTTTTCATGCAGGACCTGATGCAGACGCAGGGTCACATCGGCGTCTTCCGCCGCATAAGGCCCGGCCTGCTCGAGGGCGATCTGGTCGAACGTCAGCTGCTTGGCGCCCTTGCCGGCGATGTCCTGGAAGCTCACTGTGGTGTGGCCCAGGTATTTCTCCGCCAGGCTGTCCATGTCGTGCCGGGTAGCCGTGGAATTGAGCACATAGGACTCGAGCATGGTGTCGAAGGCGACCCCGCGCACCGTGATGCCGTTGGCCTGATCGCCGCCGATGGCGCAGTTGGCCAGGATGTTCATGTCGAACTTGGCGTGCTGGCCGACCTTGAGTTTGTTCGGGTCTTCGAAAATCGGCTTCAGGGCCCGCAGGACGGTGTCGCGATCCAGTTGCTCCGGCACATCGATATAAGAGTGGGTCAGCGGAATATAAGCCGCTTCGTTGGCCTGCACGGCGAAGGACAGCCCCACAAGCTGCGCCTGCTGGGCGTCGATACCGGTGGTTTCGGTATCGAAGGCGAACAGCTTGGCGTTCTTCAGTTTCTCCAGCCAGATATCGAAACGCGCCTGATCGAGGATGGTTTCGTACTGCGCTTCGACAACCACCGGCACTTCGATCTCGACCTGAGTCAACAAGTCGGCCACCGGCTCAGAGGCGGCGACACTCAGCTCCAGGCGCTTGGCATCGCGCTGCAGCTCGTCGAGCCAGCTCTTGAACTCCAGCAGGCTGTACAGCTCGAGCAGTTTGTCGCGGTCCGGTTCGCCCAGGTGCAGGTCGTCCAGGCCGATATCCAGCGGCACATCGACCTTGATGGTCGCCAACTGATAGGAGAGGAAAGCCATCTCCTTGTGCTCTTCGAGCTTGGCCGGCAGGGTCTTGGCCCCGCGAATCGGCAGGCTCGGGACGATATCGAGCTGGGCATACAGCTCGTTCAGGCCACCGTTGACCCCCACCAACAGGCCGGAAGCGGTCTTCGGGCCGATGCCCGGCACACCCGGAATGTTGTCGGAGGAGTCGCCCATCAGCGCCAGGTAATCGATGATCTGCTCGGGAGCGACGCCGAATTTCTCCTTCACGCCCTCCACGTCCATGCTGCTACCGGACATGGTGTTGACCAGCGTAATGTGCCCATCCACCAGCTGCGCCATGTCCTTGTCGCCAGTGGAGATCACCACCGGCCGGTCGGCCGCCGCGCTGCTGCGGGCCAGGGTGCCGATCACGTCGTCCGCCTCGACGCCCTCGACGCACAGCAGCGGAAAGCCCAGGGCGATCACGCTGGCGTGCAACGGCTCGATCTGCACCCGCATGTCGTCGGGCATGCTCGGGCGATTGGCCTTGTACTGGGCGTACATGTCATCGCGGAAGGTCCCGCCCTTGGCGTCGAACACCACGGCGAACGGACTGTCCGGGTACTGCTTGCGCAGACTCTTGAGCATGTTCAGCACGCCCTTGACCGCACCGGTCGGCATGCCTTTGGAAGTGGTCAAAGGTGGCAGCGCGTGGAAGGCGCGGTACAGGTAGGACGAACCGTCCACCAGGACGAGGGGGGCTTGGCTCATGAGCAGGATCAACCTTTTCGGCGGGTCCGGCGCTAGAATAGCGGGACCGTTGACGACAAAGGGACAAGGTTATCATGCGCACACTAAATCGCTTGCTGCTGGCCAGCCTGATTGCAATCGCGCCGATGGCCGTGATTGCGGCGGAGGATGCGCCATCGGCGGATCCGGAAGTGACCATTCGCACGGAAGGCGACAAGACCATCCAGGAGTACCGCCAGAACGGTTTCCTGTACGCCATCAAGGTCACGCCGAAGGTTGGCAAACCCTACTTTCTGGTGCGCGCCGACGGTTCCGATGGCAACTTCATTCGTTCGGACCAGCCGGATATGCTGATTCCGGCGTGGAAAATTTTCGAGTGGTAAACCACTCCTAACTTCAACCGGCGCTGGCTCGACAGCGGCGCCCGTACTGGCAGTTTTTAACCATGTCTGTGTTTACTCCCCTGGCTCGGCCCGAGCTGGAAACCTTTCTCGCCCCTTACGGGCTCGGCCGCCTGCTTGACTTCCAGGGGATTGCCGCTGGTAGCGAAAACACCAACTTCTTCATCAGCCTGGAACAGGGCGAGTTCGTCCTGACCCTGGTCGAGCGCGGCCCGGTCCAGGAAATGCCGTTCTTCATCGAACTGCTGGACGTGCTGCACGACGCCGACCTGCCGGTGCCTTACGCCCTGCGCACCACCGACGGCGTGGCCCTGCGCGAGTTGGCCGGCAAGCCGGCGCTGCTGCAGCCGCGCCTGGCCGGCAAGCACATCAAGGAAGCCAATGCCCAGCATTGCGCGCAGGTCGGCGAGCTGCTCGCTCACCTGCACCTGGCGACCAAGGACAACATGATCAAGCGCAAGACCGATCGTGGCCTGGACTGGATGCAGGAAGAAGGCTCGCAGATGCTCTCGCATCTCGATCCGCAGGCGCGGGATCTGCTGCAGCGGGCGCTGGATGAAATCGCCGAACAGAAGGTGAAGATCCTCGCGCTGCCACGGGCCAATATCCACGCCGACCTGTTCCGCGACAACGCGATGTTCGAAGGCACGCACCTGACCGGGCTGATCGACTTCTACAACGCCTGCTCCGGGCCGATGCTGTATGACGTGGCGATTGCCCTGAACGACTGGTGTTCCGACGCCGACGGCCTGCTCGACGGCTCGCGCGCCCGGGCCCTGCTGGGCGCCTACGCGACCCTGCGCCCGTTCACCACCGCCGAGGCCGAGCTGTGGCCAACCATGCTGCGGGTGGCCTGCGTGCGCTTCTGGCTGTCACGCCTGATCGCCGCCGAGTCCTTCGCCGGACAGGACGTGCTGATTCACGACCCGATGGAGTTCCAGCTGCGCCTGGCCCAGCGCCAGCAGGTCAGCACGCCATTGCCGTTCGCCATCTGAAAGCATCGCGGGCAAGCCTCGCACCTACGATCCCNGGAGCGAGGCTTGCCCGCGATAGCGTCAACCGCCTTTACAACGATTCCAGGCAACCCGCCAGATCGTTGCCCAGCTTCTCCAACACCTGCTCGTACCCCTGCGCGGAGGCCGGGGTGTAGCCGCCCAGCGCATCGAGCTCCGCCAGCTTCACCGGCAAGCCCGCCACCAGGGTTTCGGCCAGGCGCGGGCGTAATGGCGGCTCGCTGAAGACACAGGTCTTGCCGACTTCCTGCAAGCGCATGCGCATCGCCGCTACATGCTGCACGCCTGGCTGCACCTCGGCCGCGACGCTGAACACGCCCGCGTGCTTGAGGCCATAAGCGTCTTCGAAATAATCGAAGGCTTCGTGGAAGACGAAGTAAGGCTTGCCGGCGATTGGCGCCAGGCGGGTTTTCAAACGGGCATCCAGGGCATCCAGGCGTGCGTCGAAAGCCTTGGCGTTGCTCTGGTAACGCGCGGCGTTGGCCGGGTCCGCGGCGCTCAGGTCGGCCGCCATGCGGTCGGCGATGACCCGCGCGTTGACCGGCGACAGCCACAAGTGCGCATCGAGGCTGCCCGGACGATGATCGTGATCATGTTCGTCGGCTTCTTCAGCGTGCGAGTGGTTATCTTCGGCGAAATGACGGAGTTTCAGGCCTGGTAGGTCCTGCACCGCCAGCGATGGCAACGTGCGGCCCTTGAGCACCCGCGGCAGGAAGCTCTCCATGTCCGGGCCGATCCAGTACAGTAACTCCACCGACTGCACTTTGCGCACGTCGGAAGGGCGCAGCGCATAGTTGTGCGGCGAGGCACCCGGCGGCAGCAGAACCTCGGGCACGGCGATGCCATCCTGGACGGCGGCGGCGATCAATTGCAGGGGTTTGATGCTGGTCAGGACCCGGACCTCGGCCTGGGCCGAGCTGATCACGAACAAACTGGCGGTAAAAGCGACAAAAAGGGCAAAAAGTCGGGACACGATGACCACTCGAAGAGGCGAGAACGGGTAACATAATAACGTCTCTCACAATTATCGTCGCCGCTCATGCCTAAAACCCCCCTCGCCAGTCGCCCCCACGACCACTCTCACTGCGTGCACAGCGCGCTGTCCGAGGCCGATGCCCTGTGCGCGCGCCAAGGCCTGCGCCTGACCGCCCTGCGTCGGCGGGTGCTGGAGCTGGTCTGGCAAAGCCACAAGCCACTGGGTGCCTACGACATCCTCGCCGTGCTCAGCGAACAGGACGGTCGTCGCGCCGCGCCGCCAACCGTGTACCGCGCCCTGGATTTCCTCCTGGAAAACGGCCTGGTGCACCGCATCGCCTCGCTCAACGCCTTCGTCGGCTGCAACCACCCGGAACACGCGCACCAGGGCCAGTTCCTGATCTGCCGCGTCTGCCACGCCGCCATCGAGCTTGAACAAAAATCCATCAGCGACGCGATCATCAGCAGCGCCCGCGATGTCGGCTTTGTCGTCGAAGGCCAGACCGTTGAAGTGGTCGGCCTCTGCTCGGGTTGCCAGGGGGCTTGATGAGCACTGCCTTGATCCGCCTCGACCAGGTCGCGGTGACCTTTGCCGGGCAGAGCGTGCTGGACAACATCCAGCTCAGTGTCGAACCAGGGCAGATCGTCACCCTGATCGGCCCCAACGGCGCCGGCAAGACCACCCTGGTGCGCGCCGTGCTCGGCCTGCTCAAGCCCGACAGCGGCAGCGTCTGGCGCAAGCCGAAGCTGCGGGTTGGCTATATGCCGCAGAAGCTGCACGTCGATCCGACCTTACCGCTGTCGGTGCTGCGCTTCCTGCGCCTGGTGCCCGGCGTGGACCGCGCGACAGCCTTGGCCGCGCTGAACGAAGTCGGCGCCGAACAGGTGATCGACAGCCCGGTGCAGAGCATTTCCGGCGGCGAAATGCAGCGTGTGCTGCTGGCCCGCGCCCTGCTGCGCGAGCCGGAACTGCTGGTACTGGACGAGCCGGTACAAGGCGTGGACGTCGCCGGCCAGGCCGAGCTGTACAGCCTGATCACCCGTTTGCGCGATCGCCACGGCTGCGGCGTGCTGATGGTCTCCCACGACCTGCACCTGGTGATGAGCACCACCGATCAGGTGGTCTGCCTCAATCGCCACGTGTGCTGCTCCGGCCACCCGGAACAGGTCAGCGGCGACCCGGCCTTCGTCGAGCTGTTCGGCCAGAACGCGCCGAGCCTGGCGATCTACCACCACCATCACGACCACGCCCACGATCTGCACGGCTCGGTCGTCACCGGGGCCGCGGCCGGTCACGTTCATGTTCACGGAGATAGCTGCAAGCATGGCTGATTTTCTGTTCTACGCCCTGCTCGCAGGCCTGGCGCTAGCGCTGGTGGCAGGTCCCCTGGGATCGTTCGTGGTCTGGCGGCGCATGGCCTATTTCGGCGACACCCTGTCCCACGCCGCCTTGCTCGGCGTGGCCTTGGGCTTTCTGCTGGATGTCAGCCCGGCGGTGGCGGTGACCGTCGGCTGTCTGTTGCTGGCGGTGCTGCTGGTCACCCTGCAACAACGCCAGCCGCTGGCTTCCGATACGCTGCTGGGGATTCTCGCCCCCAGTACGCTCTCCCTCGGGCTGGTGGTACTAAGCTTCATGCATGACGTGCGGATCGACCTGATGGCCTATCTGTTCGGCGATCTGCTGGCGATCAGCCCCGGCGACCTGGCGTGGATTCTCGGCGGCAGCGCCGCGGTCCTGCTGCTGTTGGTGGCCCTGTGGCGGCCGTTGCTGGCGATCACCGTGCACGAGGAGCTCGCCAGGGTCGAAGGCTTGCCGGTGGCGTCGTTGCGCCTGGCGCTAATGCTGTTGATCGCGGTGGTGATCGCGGTGGCGATGAAGATCGTCGGGGTGTTGCTGATCACTTCGCTGCTGATCATCCCGGCGGCTGCGGCTCAACGTCACGCCCGTTCCCCGGAGCAGATGGCGCTGGGTGCAAGCCTGCTGGGCATACTCGCGGTCTGTGGCGGGCTGGCGTTGTCCTGGTTCAAGGACACCCCCGCGGGGCCGTCGATTGTGGTCACGGCGGCCGCATTGTTTCTGCTGAGTTTTGTCCTGCCCCGTCGAGGGGTGTAGACTTGCTCGCTTTTTGCGCAATTAGAGAGTCGCAGGAATGAAGCCGTTCGCCTCCCGTTATCTGCTCCTTGTCGCATTTTCCCTGCTGCTGGGCGCCTGCCAGAGCACGCCGCCGGCTGAAGTGCCCGACGCCCGCGCCACGGCCATCGCACAGCTGCAGCAAAATATCGCCAGCAGTGAACTGGCCACCGCCGAAGACCAGTTGAGCGCCTTGCAGGCCCAGTCGCCCAACGACCCGCAGCTCGAGCAATACCAGCGCCAGCTGGCCGAAGCCTACCTGCAGCGCAGCCAGATCGTGCTGCAAAAGGGTGATGTCAACGCCGCCGCCACAGCCCTGAGCCGCGCCCGCGCGCTGATGCCCAAGGCACCGGCCCTGACCGGTGGCGTCGATGGCGCCATCACCCAGGCCCGTAAAGCCGAGCTGGAAAAAGCCGAAGCCGCGCTCAAGGCCGCTGAAGCCCGGCCGCCAGCCAAGCTGATCGACCCGGCCGCCGAGAGCACCACCATTGCGCTGAACCTCAGCGATATCAAGCAACTGCGTCGGCAACTCGATGCGATCGCCGCCGATGTGGTGAATTACCAGTGCGACGTGAGCATCCAGGCGCCACGCACCGAGGATTACCCCTGGCTGAAGACCCTGCTGAGCAAGCGGGTGAAGAAGCTCGACGGTGAGTTCGACCTGCAGATCGAGCGGCAGATCCTGCGCCACGTCCCGGCACAGATGGTGCTGAGCCCGCGCAAGCCCCAATAAACCCATCGCCCGCAAGCCCGCGGCTGTAGGAGCAAGCGGGCGGCGATCCGACTTGCCCGCGATGGACGATAACGCGGTACTACAGATGACCGTGGCGCCCCCATCGCACGCAAGCTGTGCTCCTATACAACATCTCGCCGCAATCGCCTTGGGCTCCCGCTCCCAGAGCCGGTGCCATAACCTTTGATCGCGTTATTGCCAAATCGAAGGATGAATACAAAATAAATGCTAAGAACCTCTATACGGACAGGCTAAAATGCGCGCCCGGCTAACCGCTGATCCTTTTCTAACGCGCCCCACAAGGTTCGCTACGTGATCGAGTTTCAAAACGTCCATAAAACCTACCGGGTCGCCGGTAAGGATATTCCCGCCCTGCATCCGACCACTCTGAAGGTCGAGAATGGCCAGGTATTTGGCCTGATCGGCCATTCCGGCGCGGGCAAAAGTACCCTGCTGCGCCTGATCAACCGCCTGGAAAACCCCAGCGGCGGCAAGATCATCGTCGACGACGAGGAAGTCACCGCCCTGGACGCCAACGGCCTGCGCCGCTTCCGCCAGCAGGTCGGGATGATCTTCCAGCACTTCAACCTGCTGGCTTCCAAGACCGTGGCCGACAACGTCGCGCTGCCGCTGACCCTGGCCGGCGAACTGTCGCGCAGCGCGATCGACCAGCGCGTGGCCGAGCTGCTGGCCCGCGTCGGTCTGTCCGATCACGCCAAGAAGTACCCAGCCCAGCTGTCCGGCGGGCAGAAGCAGCGCGTCGGCATCGCGCGCGCCCTGGCGACCAAGCCGAAGATCCTGCTGTGCGACGAAGCCACCAGCGCCCTGGACCCGCAGACCACCGCGTCGGTCCTGCAACTGCTGGCTGAGATCAACCGCGAACTGAACCTGACCATCGTGCTGATCACCCATGAGATGGACGTGATCCGTCGCGTCTGCGACCAGGTGGCGGTGATGGATGCCGGGGTGATCGTCGAGCAGGGTTCGGTGGCCGAGGTGTTCCTGCATCCCAAGCACCCGACCACCAAGCGTTTCGTCCAGGAAGACGAGCAGATCGACGAAAGCGAACAGCGCGACGACTTCGCCCACGTACCGGGGCGCATCGTGCGCCTGACCTTCCAGGGCGACGCCACCTACGCGCCGCTGCTGGGCACCGTGGCCCGCGAAACCGGGGTGGACTACAGCATCCTCGCCGGCCGCATCGACCGCATCAAAGACGTCCCTTACGGGCAACTGACCCTGGCTATCACCGGCGGTGACATGGAGGCGGCCTTCGCCCACTTCACCGCGGCGGACGTTCATATGGAGGTGCTGCGCTAATGGAACTGCTGACAAGTTTCTTCGCCAATATCGACTGGTACGAAATCTGGCTGGCCACCGGCGACACCCTGCTGATGCTCGGTGGTTCGTTGCTGTTCACCGTGCTGCTGGGCCTGCCCCTGGGTGTGCTGCTGTTCCTTTGCAGCCCGCGCCAACTGCTGGAGCAGAAGAGCCTCTACGCCCTGCTGTCGCTGATGGTGAACATCCTGCGTTCGCTGCCGTTCATCATCCTGCTGATCGTGATGATCCCGTTCACCGTGCTGATCACCGGTACCTCGCTGGGTGTCGCCGGCGCGATCCCGCCCCTGGTGGTCGGCGCCACGCCGTTCTTCGCCCGCCTGGTGGAGACCGCCCTGCGCGAAGTGGACCGCGGCATCATCGAAGCCACCCAGTCGATGGGCGCGACCACCCGACAGATCATCACCAACGCCCTGCTGCCGGAAGCCCGTCCGGGTATTTTCGCGGCAATTACCGTGACAGCGATTACCCTTGTTTCCTACACCGCCATGGCGGGCGTGGTAGGCGCGGGCGGTCTCGGCGACCTGGCGATCCGCTTCGGTTACCAGCGCTTCCAGACCGATGTGATGGTGGTCACCGTGGTGCTGTTGCTGGTGCTGGTTCAAGTTCTGCAAACCGTCGGCGACAAGCTGGTGGTGCACTTTTCCCGAAAATAAGTCGGCCCTGGCCGGCAGGCGTCCGGCACCGGGCGCCTCACAAGGAGCTAGCTGGATGAAAAAACTACTCGTCGCTTTCGCCGCCGTTGCCGCGTTTTCCGCGAACGCCGCTGACACCCTGACCGTGGCCGCCACTCCGGTGCCTCACGCCGAGATCCTCGAATTCGTGAAGCCGGCGCTGGCCAAGGAAGGCGTGGACCTGAAGGTCAAGGTCTTCACCGACTACATCCAGCCGAACGTGCAGGTCGCCGAAAAGCGCCTGGACGCCAACTTCTTCCAGCACCAGCCGTACCTGGATGAGTTCAACAAGGCCAAGGGCACCCACCTGGTGAGCGTCGCCGGCGTGCACCTGGAGCCGCTGGGCGCCTACTCCAACAAGTTCAAGAAGCTCGAAGAACTGCCAGGCGGCGCCAACGTGGTGATCCCCAACGACGCCACCAACGGCGGCCGTGCCTTGCTGCTGCTGGCCAAGGCCGGCCTGATCAAGCTCAAGGACTCCAACAACATCCTGTCCACGGTCAAAGACATCACCGAGAACAGCAAGGACCTGAAATTCCGTGAGCTGGAAGCCGCGACCATCCCGCGCGTGCTGACCCAGGTCGACCTGGCGCTGATCAACACCAACTACGCCCTGGAAGCCAAGCTGGACCCGTCCAAGGACGCCCTGGTGATCGAAGGCAAGGACTCGCCTTACGTGAACATCCTGGTGGCCCGTCCTGACGACAAGGATTCGGACGCCATGAAGAAACTGGTTGCCGCCCTGCACAGCCCCGAAGTGAAGCAATTCATTCTCGAGAAGTACAAAGGCGCCGTGGTTCCGGCGTTCTGATCGGTTACAGAAACACAAACGGGGCGCCTCAAGGCGCCCCGTTTCGTTTCAGTTGCCTACCGCGCCCCCTGTAGCCGCTGCCGCAGGCTGCGATCGGCTCCGCAGGAGACGCGCTCTTGAGGGCCTCGGAAGGTGCTCCGCACCTTATCGCAGCCTGCGGCAGCGGCTACAGGACTCAGGCGTCCCGGATTATTTGCGCTGCAACATCACCGGCAGCTGGGCCACCAGTTTCTGGTTGTTCAGCGGCGCGCGGATGAAGCCGCGCTGGGTGCCGTCCGGGCCGATCACCGCGAGGTTACCGCTGTGGTCGACGGTGTAGTTGGGCTTGCTGGTATCCGCCGGAATGAACGGGATACTCACCGCATTGGCGAGCTTCTGCACATCCGCCACCGAGGTCGCGGTCAGGCCCTTGAAGTCCTTGTCGAAGTAGCCCAGGTACTGTTTCAGCTGCTGCGGCGTATCGCGGTTCGGGTCGACGCT
The DNA here is from genome assembly GCF_028640915.1 of Pseudomonas sp. B3G-3. NCBI lineage: Bacteria > Pseudomonadati > Pseudomonadota > Gammaproteobacteria > Pseudomonadales > Pseudomonadaceae > Pseudomonas > Pseudomonas sp. B3G-3. The sequence continues at coordinate 51,971 of NZ_JAQZAB010000064.1, forward strand.
GACCAGCACCACCTGCAGGTTGTCCACCGCCTCCTTGGGCAGCTCGCTCTTGATCTGGCGCAGCTGGGCGAGGGTGGTCGGGCAGATGTCCGGGCAGAAGGTATAGCCGAAGAACAGCAGGCTCCACTTGCCCTTGAGCTCATTGAGCACCACCGGCTGGCCTTCCTGGTCGGTCATCTTCACATCCGGCAGGTTGCGGCTCTGGGGCAGCAGGATGATCCCGGCGTCGATCAGCGCGGTCGGGTCCCCCTGGTTCTTGCCGGTCAGCACTTTGTTGACGGTGAGCCCCAGCACCAGGGCCACCAGCGCCACGAGAATAAAGACGGTTTTCTGAGTTCGAGTCATAGGTTCAACAATAGGTAGTGGTCTACGAGCAGCGCGATAAACAGCAGGAACAAGTAATAAATAGAGTACTTGAAGGTGTTGATCGCCGCGTGCGGCCGACTGCCACGGTACAGCACCCAGGCCCATTGCAGAAAGCGCGCGCCCAGGCCCAGGGCGCAAATCAGGTAGAGCAGGCCGCTCATGTGGATCGCATAGGGCAGCAGACTGACCGCCAGCAGGGCGAAGGTGTAGAGCAGGATATGCACCTTGGTGTAATGCTCGCCGTGGGTCACCGGCAGCATCGGGATGTCGGCCTTGGCGTATTCCTCCTTGCGGTGAATGGCCAGGGCCCAGAAGTGCGGCGGGGTCCAGGCGAAGATGATCAGCACCAGCAGCAGCGGTTCGGCCGTCACATGGCCGGTGGCCGCGACCCAGCCCAACAGCGGTGGCGCAGCCCCGGCCAGACCGCCGATCACGATGTTCTGCGGGGTCGCCCGCTTGAGGAAACCGGTGTAGATCACCGCATAACCGAGCAGCGATGCCAGGGTCAGCCAGGCAGTCAGCGGGTTGGTGAACGCCAGCAGCAAGGCTTGCCCGGCGATGGCCAGCAGCAGGGCGAAACCCAGCGCCGCCGGCGGCGATACCCGGCCTTCGGCCAGCGGCCGTTTGTGGGTGCGCGCCATGACCGCGTCGATCCGCCGGTCCACCACATGGTTCACCGCTGCCGCCGCACCGGCGCACAGGGCGATGCCCAGGTTGCCGAACACCAGCACCGTCCACGGCACCCCGGCACGGGTGGCGAGGAACATGCCCACCAGCGAGGTAATGAGCATCAGCACCACCACCTTGGGTTTGGTCAGCTCCAGGTAGTCACGCCAGATCGCCTGGCGGTGACGCTCGCCGATCAGAGTCGCCATGGCATTTCTCCTTTAATAGTGATGGGCCCGGCGGCGTGTTTGCGCGGGCTCAGGCGCCAGCCCAGCGGCAGGTGCGAGCGGGCGCGGACCAGGCTGGTACGGGCGTGATAGTTGACCAGCACCAGGGTCAGCAGCAGCGCCGCGCCACCCGCGTTATGCGCCACGGCCACCGGCAGCGGCAGGTGGAACAGCACATTGCTGATGCCGAGGCCGATCTGCGCCGCCAGCGCCACCAGCACCAACCCGGCGAGGCGGGTCATGCCCACATGCTTGAGTTGCCAGGCCAGGCCGAGCAACACCAGGGTCACCAGCAACGCGCCGATGCGATGGGTCAGGTGGATGGCGGTGCGGGCGTCGCTGTCGAGCTGCCCGCCCAGGTAGTTGGGGCCGATGTGCTGGGTCAAGTGAAAACCGTTGGCGAAATCCGCCGCCGGCCACCACTGGCCGTGGCAGGTCGGCAGGTCGATGCAGGCCACCGCCGCGTAGTTGGAGCTGACCCAGCCGCCCAGGGCGATCTGCCCGATCACCAGCACCAGCCCGGCCGTGGCCCAGTACTGCAGGCGGCGCGGCACGATCAGCGCCGGCAGCACCCCGGACAGGCGCAGCGTCAGCAAAAACAGCAGGCTCAGGGTGGCGAAGCCGCCCAGCAGGTGCGCGGTGACCACCTGCGGCCACAGCTTGAGGGTCACCGTCCACATGCCGAACAAGGCCTGGGCGAACACCACCGACAGCAGGAACAGCGGCAACTTCAATGGTTGCCCGGGATGATGCCGATGGGTCCAGGAGCGTGCCGCCAGCAATACGATCAACAGGCCCAGGGTACCGGCGAAATAGCGGTGGATCATCTCGTTCCAGCCCTTGTGGGCTTCCACCGGGGTGTCGGGAAAATGCAGCTCGGCATGGGCCAGCTGGGCTTCGCTTTTCGGCACGCTGATGAAGCCGTAGCACCCCGGCCAGTCCGGGCAGCCGAGGCCGGCGTGGGTCAGTCGGGTATAGGCGCCGAGCAGCACCACGATCAGTGCCAGCAAGGTGGCAAACAAGGCGAGGCGAAATCCAGGTTTGGCCATGACGATGCCCTTATCCGATGTTCGACAGTTTCAGCAGATGGCGCAGGTCGTTGAGCAGGTCCTTGCCCTTGACCCGGGCGTCGTAGCGCAGGACCAGGTTGCCGTGCGGATCGACTATCCACAGCAGCGGCGCGCCCTGGTCATTGGCGCCCTTGGTGAAGGTCGGCAGGTCCAGTGGGTAGCGTTGCAGTTGCGGGTATTCGCGCTGCAGCTTGGCCTGGTAATCGGTGTCCAGCGGCTGGGCGGCGGCCAGGGCGTGGCTGGCCCGGGAGGCGTCGCGGCCCAGGGAGATCTGGATCTGCCGCGCCAGGTACACCAGTTGCTGGCAATCCACCGCGCAGTCCCTGGGCGCGGTGACCAGGATCTGCCAGCGCGTCTCGTCGGCCTGGACCCCGATATCGGCGCGGCTCTGGCCGTTGCCGATCAGCTCACCGTGGTAGCTGCGGCTTTCCGGCACCCAGAACTGCAACTTGTACATGCCGGTGGCGAGGATCATCGGGCCGATCACCATGGCCACGATCAGCAGCAGCTGCCAGCGTCCGCGGCGCCGGTTGTGCGGCGCCTGGGCCTCAGAAATGTTGGGTGGATTCATGGCCGCTCCCATGGTGTTTCTCCCTTGCGTTATGCCATCCGAGATAGAGGTACAAAGCGCACAGGGCCAACGCCATGGCGAACCACTGCACGGCGTAGCCCAGATGTTTTTCCGGCCCCATGGCCACCACCGGCCATTCGGTCATGTAGGCGCCCGGGCCAGCCTCCTGGCGCAGCTCGTAGGCGAAACCGCTGCGCCCCAGCTCGCTCCAGAGCCTGGCCGGATCGACCGTCGTCACCAGCCGCGGCCACTGGGCATTGCGCGGATCGGCATGCAGTTGAAAGGTCGCGCCGGGGGCGACATAGACCCAGGCGTCAAGGTCCAGTGGTTGTTCGGGAGTACTGAATACCGGTGGCGTGCGCCGGTCCGGCCAGGGCAGCCAGCCACGGTTGAGCAACAGCCATTGGCCGCTGGCCTGGTCGAGAAAGGGTTGCAGCAGCTCGACCCCGACTTTGCCTTCGTGCATGCGGTTATCCAGCAGCAGGCTGTGGGCTGCATCGAAGCTGCCATGCACTCGCACCCGGCGGAACGCCGGATCAGGGGCAGCCTGCAGCTCATCCACGCTCAAAGGCTCGGCCACCCGCCGTTCCGCGTAGCTGGCCAGCAGCTCGCGCTTCTGTTCGCCCCGGCCCAGTTGCCAGAACCCGAGCGTCACCAGTACCGGCAGCAACGCCAGCACCACCAGGGTCGGCAGCACGCCCGGGCGAAAGCCGTTCATGGCAGCGCCCGAAAGTGGCGAGATCGACTGGCTATACTCAAGCGCATCGCGTTTCCCCTGGAGCCCACCATGCTTAAAGCGGCAATCGTCCTGTTGCTGATCGCCACGCTCATCAGCCTGTTCAGCGGCCTGTTCTTTCTGGTCAAGGACGACAGCAGCTCCCATCGCCTGGTCAGGTCGTTGACCGTGCGTGTGTGCCTGGCCGCGCTCACCGTCGGCTTGATCGCCTGGGGCTTCTTCAGCGGCCAGCTGGTGTCGCACGCGCCCTGGTAACCCCGCGCTCAGAGCACGTAGACGAAGACAAACAAGCCGATCCACACCACATCGACAAAGTGCCAATACCAACTGGCCGCCTCGAAACCGAACTGATGCTCGGCGTCGAAGTGCCCCTTCATGATGCGCATCAGCATCACGAACAGGATCAGCGTGCCGATAGTCACGTGGGCACCGTGAAAGCCGGTGAGCATGAAGAAGGTGGCGCCATAGATGCCCGAACCCAGGGTCAGCCCCAGCTCGTGGTAGGCGTGCAGGTACTCCTCGGCCTGGAAGCCGAGAAAGGCACAACCCAGCAGCACGGTGATCGCCAGCCAGATTTTCAGCGCGCCGCGATGGCCGTTCTTCAGGGCGTGGTGGGCGATGGTCACGGTGACGCTGGAACTCACCAGCAGCACGGTGTTGAGCAGCGGCAGGCCCCAGGGGCTGATGACTTCCTTGGGCGGCGGGAACAGCTTGGAATCGGGGTTTTCGAGCAATGGCCAGACGAACTCGAAGTTCGGCCAGAGCATGTGCGCGATGCCCTTGCTGCCTTCGCCACCCAGGGCCGGGCCGGCGATCTGGCGCACGTAGAACAGCGCGCCGAAGAAGGCGATGAAGAACATCACTTCGGAAAAGATGAACCAGCTCATGCCCCAGCGGAACGAGCGATCCAGCTGGGCGCTGTACAAGCCAGCGCGACTTTCCTTGATCACCGCGCCGAACCAGCCGAACAGCATGTAGGCCAGCAACAGGCTACCGACGAAGAAAATCAGCGGGCCATGGGATTCCGGGCGCGCGGCCTTGAGGTCGTTGAACCAGGTGGCCAGGCCGAACACGGTAACGAACATGCCCACGGTGGCGATGATCGGCCACTTGCTCTGGGCGGGAACGTAATAATGCTCATGAGTTGCCATTTATTGTTCTCCTTATCGGGCACGCTTGAACGTCTTAACCGCCGGTGTTGGTGCTCACGGCCACCGGTGGATGACGCGCGGTGATATCGAACAGCGTGTAAGCCAGCGTCAGGTGCTTCACATCCTTGGGCATGTCGCGGTCAACGATGAAACGTACCGGCATCTCGATCTGCTGACCGGGCTGCAGCACTTGCTGGGTGAAACAGAAGCATTCGGTCTTGTGGAAATACATCGCGGCGCTGCTCGGCGAAATGCTCGGGATCGCCTGGGCGCTCATCGGGCGGTCGCTGGGATTGCGGGCGATGAAGATCATCTCGTTCACCGCGCCCGGATGGACCACGATGTCGTCGGCCTTGGGATAGAAGTCCCAGACCATGTCGATCGCGTTGGTCGACAGGAACTGCACCCGCACCTGGCGCGAGACATCCACCTGCTGCTCGCCGGAATACTGCCCGCCGGTCTTGCCGTTGATGCCCAGTGCCTTGCACATCACGTCATAGATCGGCACCAGGGCAAAACCGAAGACGAACATCGCCGCCACCACCAGCAACAGGCGGGTGACCAGCTTCTTCATCGAGATCTCAGCCATGAGCGCGCCCCCTTGTAGGAGCGAGCTTGCTCGCGAAAAAATCACCAACGATGACTCGATGAGGCTGATAGCGCGCCACTTCGTGGCTATCGCGAGCAAGCTCGCTCCTACAGGAGGAGGTCAGCGGGTATCGCGGCAGGCTGTTCATTTCACTTCCGGCGGCGTGGTGAAGGTGTGGTAAGGCGCCGGCGACGGCACGCTCCACTCCAGCCCTTCGGCACCGTCCCAGGGCTTGGCCGGTGCGGGTTGGCCGCCACGGATGCACTTGATGACGATGAACAGGAAGAAGATCTGCGTCGCGCCGAAGGTGAACGCGCCGATGGACGACACCATGTTGAAATCGGCGAACTGCAGGTTGTAGTCCGGGATCCGCCGCGGCATTCCCGCCAGGCCGACGAAGTGCATCGGGAAGAACGCCATGTTCATGCCGACGAAGGACAGCCAGAAGTGCAGCTTGCCCAGGGTTTCGTCGTACATATGCCCGGTCCACTTCGGCAGCCAGTAATAGGCCGAGGCGAAGATGCCGAAGATCGCGCCCGGCACCAGTACATAGTGGAAGTGCGCGACCACGAAATAGGTGTCCTGGTACTGGAAGTCCGCCGGGGCGATGGCCAGCATCAGCCCGGAGAAGCCGCCGATGGTGAACAGGATCACGAAAGCCACGGCGAACAGCATCGGCGTCTCGAAGGTCAGCGAGCCCTGCCACATGGTGCTGACCCAGTTGAAGACCTTGACCCCGGTCGGCACCGCGATAAGCATCGTGGCGTACATGAAGAACAGCTCGCCCACCAGCGGAATGCCGACCACGAACATGTGGTGCGCCCAGACGATGAACGACAGGAAGGCGATACTCGCCGTGGCGTAGACCATCGAGGTGTAGCCGAACAACGGCTTGCGCGAGAACGCCGGGATGATTGCGCTGACGGCGCCGAAGGCCGGCAGGATCATGATGTACACCTCGGGGTGGCCGAAGAACCAGAACACATGCTGGAACAGCACCGGATCACCGCCACCGGCGGCACTGAAGAAGCTGGTGCCGAAGTGGATGTCCATCAGCATCATGGTCACGCAGCCGGCCAGCACCGGCATCACCGCGATCAGCAGGAACGCGGTGATCAGCCAGGTCCAGACGAACAGCGGCATCTTCATCAGGGTCATGCCGGGGGCGCGCAGGTTGAGGATGGTGGCGATCACGTTGATCGCACCCATGATCGAGCTGATGCCCATCAGGTGGATGGCGAAGATGAAGAAGGTCACGCTTTCCGGCGCGTAGGTGGTGGACAGCGGGGCGTAGAAGGTCCAGCCGAAGTTGGGTCCGCCACCGGGCATGAACAGGGTCGAGACCAGCAGCAGGAACGCCGCCGGCAGCAACCAGAAACTGAAGTTGTTCATCCGCGGCAGGGCCATGTCCGGCGCGCCGACCATCAGCGGGATCATCCAGTTGGCCAAGCCAACGAAGGCCGGCATCACTGCGCCGAAGACCATCACCAGGCCGTGCATGGTGGTCATCTGGTTGAAGAATTCCGGCTGCACGATCTGCAGGCCGGGCTGGAACAGCTCGGCGCGGATCACCATGGCGAACGAGCCGCCGAGCAGGAACATGGAGAAGGCGAACCACAGGTACAGGGTGCCGATGTCCTTGTGGTTGGTGGTCAGCACCCAGCGCATCAGGCCCTTGGCGGGGCCGTGGGTATGGTCATGATCGCCAACGACTGCATGACCGTGCTCATCGCTCACAGCGTTCATGGCCTGTCTCCTGTAAACGGTTGGGCTGGACGATCGAGGGCAGCACGCCCCGAGCGGCTGCGGGAACACGCAATGGACCGGGTCATTTGCTTTCCGCCTGTTTCAGAGCCAGGACATCCTTGGGCGTCACCATGTCGCCCTTGTTGTTGCCCCAGGCGTTACGTTCGTAGGTGACCACCGCCGCCAGGTCGACTTCCGACAGCTGCTTGCCGAAGGCCGCCATGGCGGTGCCAGGCTTGCCGTGGAAGACGATGTTCAGGTGATCCGCCACCGGCCCGGTGGCGATCTTCGAGCCCTTGAGCGCCGGGAACATCGGCGGCAGGCCCTGGCCCTCGGCCTGGTGACAGGCCACGCAGGTGGTGTGGTAGACCTTGTCGCCGCGGGCCACCAGCTCTTCGAGGGTCCATTCCTTGCTGGTCAGTTCCTTGAGCTTGAGGGCCTCGGCCTTGCGTTCGCCCAGCCAGGTGTCGTAGTCGGCCTGGGTCTTCACATCGACCACGATCGGCATGAAACCGTGGTCCTTGCCGCACAGCTCGGCGCACTGGCCGCGATACAGGCCGGGCTTGTCGACCCGGGTCCAGGCTTCGTTGACGAAACCGGGGATCGCATCGCGCTTGACCGCGAAGGCCGGGACCCACCAGGAATGGATGACGTCGGCGGAGGTCACCAGAAAGCGCACCTTGGCGCCGATCGGCAGCACCAGCGGCTGATCGACTTCCAGCAGGTAATGCTCGCCCTTGGCGCTCTGGTTATGAATCTGTTCGGCGGGGGTGGTCAGGTTGCTGAAGAACTCGACGTCCTGGCCCAGGTATTTGTAGTGCCACTTCCATTGATAGCCGGTGATCTGGATGTCCACATCCGGCTCACTGGCGTCGTACATCTTGATCAGGGTCGCGGTGGCGGGAACGGCCATGGCCACCAGGATCAGCAGCGGCACCACCGTCCAGAGGATTTCCACCGTCGTGCTTTCATGGAACTTGGCGGCCACCTGGCCGGTGGAGCGGCGGTGCACGATCATCGACCAGAACATGGCGCCGAAGACAATGACGCCGATCACCACACAGATCCAGAAGATGGTCATGTGCAGGTCGAATACCGCGTGACTTATATCAGTCGCTCCAGGCGCCATATTCACGGTCCAGGCGCCATGCGCCTGGCTGAATACCGACCACAACAGGAGGCCCATCCAGACTTGTGGATGTCGCATCATTGCGGGTTCCCCTTATCGTTCTTGTTATCCCGCCGGCTTTCACCTGCGGCCAAGGGATCGGCTGCCCAGACTACGAACTTAAACCGCCGAGCCTTCGCTGCACATGCAGTCGGGCGTCATCAGCTAACTTCATACAGCCCCGAGTATAGACAGCGACTTCGACCTCGCAACGCGGTGCCGTAAATCCACTGAAACAGTTTGCCGCGGCCTTATAGGCCACGGTTGGAAAGGGATAGGGGATGAGTGATGGCGAAGCGATATAACTCAGACGACTAACCATGAAATAATTATGAGAAATACGTCTTAAGCGATTTCGTGAGCAGGCTAACTTATGTCTTCCCTAATTAATTGCCCTTGTTTCCTGGAGTATTCATGAACACCGCCGCATTGCGCGAGCAGATCCAACGAGCCCATCAACATGAGTCCAGCACCGGGCATTTGCGCCGCCAGCTGGAAACCCAATTGCCACACCTGCACCCCGCCATCCAGCTCCCCGAACTGGACGCCCAGGGGGTGATGACCCGTTTTGTCGCCGCTTATATCGATCAGGTTCCCGACCTGCTGGACGCCGCCAACGAAGTCGCGCGCGAAGCCGGCATCGAGTCGCAGATCAAGCCGGTGCTGAAGATCGCCGAGCAGTTCTTCCTCCAGCCGCCCGCCATCATGGCCGGCCACGAAGGCCTGGACAGCCTGCTGGACGAAGCCTATCTGGCCCATCGCCTGGTGGAAGAGGTCAACGACCTGTACATCACCCATTTCGGCCAGCCGCTGATCCCGCTGGACACCACGGTGGCCAACCTGATCGCCCACCAGTTGATCGGCGAAACCTTCGCCAACCAGCTGGACGAAGCGGTGCACCATGCGGTCGACGCGATGCTCAATGAAGAAAGCTTCGCCCTGGAGTCGGTCGAGGCCTACCGTGAGAAGCTCAGCAGCCCCGACACCGACGCCGCCTGGAAACGCTGGCCGTGCCTGTCGCGCCAGTTGGGCGTGGAGCTGGAGCTCGACCAGCCGGCTGCCTGAGGATTGCAGGTGGCGGCCCTGTAGCCGCTGCCGCAGGCTGCGATCGACCGGCACGGTCGCAGCGATATCACCGCCGCTGAAGGCCCTTCGGACCTTATCGCAGCCTTCGGCAGCGGCTACAGGGCTACAGACTTACGCCCGGCTCAAGCCTTTCGCCTCCAGCTTCGAGGCCGGGCTCACGCCGACGTTGGTGTGCAAACGCCCCTCCAGCCGGCGCTTCAACCCGCGCGACTCGATCACCAGCTTCGAGCCCTTGGCCGCATTGGCCCGTCCCCACTCCTCGAGCAGTTCCAGGCAGGCATGGTCGATGTAGCCCAGGTTATTGAGCGGCACATGCACCGTGGTGCCCGGCGGGATGCTGCCCAGTGCCTGGGTCAGGGCCGGCACCTTGAGGAAGGTCGCGGCGCCTACCAGGCGCAGCTCCATTTCGCCTTCGGCGGGCAGGTCCACCAGGCTGATCTTCAGTCGCGAAGCGCCCCAGGCCAGCTTCACCAGGGTCAGGCCGAAACCGATCAGCACACCGGTCAGCAGGTCGGTGAAGACAATCGCCAGCGCGGTCACGCCGTAGGTCAGCATCGGCATCGGCCCATAACGGCCCAGCTTGCGGAACGACTTGAGGTCCACCAGCTTGAACCCGGTGTACACCAGCACGCCCGCCAGGCTGGCCACCGGAATGCTTTGCAGCACGCTGGACAGCAACAGCACGAACGCCAGCAGCCACAGGCCGTGGAAGATCGCCGACAACCGCGTGGTCGCGCCCGCCTGGACGTTGGCCGAACTGCGCACGATCACCCCGGTCATCGGCAAGGCGCCGAGCAACCCGCAGAGCATGTTGCCGATCCCTTGCGCCGACAGTTCACGGTCGAAATCCGAACGTGTACCGCTGTGCATGCGATCCACCGCGGCAGCGGACAGCAGGGTTTCGGCGCTGGCGATAAAGGCCACGGCAAAGGCTGCGATCAGCAGTGTCGGGTCCGCCAGGTTGAGCAGGTCGGCCGGGCGCAGCCAGTCGATTGCCTCGGCGAGGTTTTCCGGTACCTCGACCCGCTTGACCTGCAGCGCCAGGAGCAGGCTGGCAAAGGTCGCCAGGCCGACACCCAGCAGGGCGCCGGGGATGAAGCGCAGCGAATGCGGGCGCAGTTTTTCCCACAGGAACATCACCGCCATGGTCGACAGGCCGAGCAACCCGGCCTGCCAGCCAAAGCCGCCGCCCAGGCTGGGCAAGGCTTGGGTCACCGCCTCGGGGAAACCCGCGAGGTTATCCAGGCCGGACGCCTGGGGCTGGGCATCGAGCATCACGTGCACCTGGGAGAGCACGATCAACACCCCGATCCCGGCAAGCATGCCGTAGACCACCGCTGGCGCCGTGACCCGGAACCAGCAGCCCAGGCGCAAGCGCCCGGCCACCAACTGGAGGAAACCCGCCAATAGCAGGATCGGCCCGAGCATGGCGATACCGTGCTGGCGCACCAGCTCGAACACCAGGACCGCCAGCCCCGCGGCCGGACCGCTGACCTGCAAGGGCGAGCCCGCCAGCCAGCCCACTACCAGGCCACCGATGATCCCGGTGATCAGACCCTTGGCCGGCGGCATGCCGGAAGCGATGGCAATACCCATGCACAAGGGCAGGGCCACCAGGAACACCACCACGGAAGCGAGCAGCTCCCGTGGCAAAACAGCTTTCAGTTGTGCTGCACGCATGATGATTCTCCCGAACTTTTTTCAGGCGTGGCAAAGCCTGACCGCACTGACAGCAGTCATGGCTGAACCCCACTGGGATTTAGGAGGATTTAGAAGCGCGCTTTAGGCGTCGCAACCGGGATCGGATGGCGTCCGTCCAACGGCAGGAAACACCCTTGATCCGCGTCGTAGGCTTTGATTTCGCTGGTTTCGATGTTGTACACCCAGCCATGGATGAACAACTGGCCGTTGGCCATGCGCGAAGCCACCGAAGGGTGGGTGCGCAAATGCTGCAACTGGGCGATGACGTTCTCTTCGGTCAGCACATGCATGCTGGCGTTCTCGTCGGCGCAGTCGCAGTTCTCCTGGACCATGGTCTTGGCCACTTCGGCGTGGCGCAGCCAGGCTTTGACCGTCGGCATCTTTTCCAGGCTCTGCGGGTTGAGCACCGCGCGCATGGCGCCGCAGTCGGAATGGCCGCAAACGATGATGTGGTGCACACCCAGCGCCATGACCGCGTATTCGATGGCCGTGGACACACCGCCGTTCATCTGCCCGTAAGGCGGTACCACGTTACCGACGTTGCGGGTCACGAACAGGTCGCCCGGGGCGCTCTGGGTAATCAGTTCGGGAACGATGCGCGAATCCGCGCAGGCAATGAACATCGCCCGCGGCCGCTGGGCCGTGGCGAGTTTCTTGAACAGTTCTTCCTGCTGTGGGAAGACCTCGTGATGAAAATGCAAAAAGCCGTCAACGATTATCTGCAGCGCTGCATCGGCGCTTTCGGCGACCTCCGTGGACGCTGAAGCCGACGCAGCCAACGGCTGTTTATCCTTGTCACTCATGATTCATCCCCTTTTGACGGATTAGGTGAATTTTCCAGTTTTATCCGGCACGACGCCAGCGATTGATCAAAAAACGACCAGACCGCCGACAGCGACCCATCGGTCACTCGGTGAACAAGGTAGCCTTCCAAACTTAACTCAAACTGAACGGAGCGCTCTAAAACGCCACTATTGGCGATGCAAAAAGGTGACCAGCCTATAGAGCCAGGTGCACCGGCACTACTCCACCATAGGCCAATAACCCCTACAGCAACGACATCTGCCCACCCGGCGGACAGAAGGCCGTGCAATCGAGGTTGTAGCCTTCGCGCCGATCGAGCCCCAGGCGTTTGCTGGCCTTGGCGAAACGCTGCGCCAACAGGGCCGCGAAGGGGCCTTCGCCGCGCATCCGTGCACCAAAACGGCTGTCGTACAGCTCGCCGCCGCGACACTGGCGGATCAGGCTCAGGACATGGGCCGCCCGCTGCGGGTAATGGGCGTTGAGCCATTCCTCGAACAGCGGCGCCACTTCCAGGGGCAGGCGCAGCATCATGTAGGCCGCGCTTTGCGCGCCCGCGGCATGGGCCTCGGCGAGCAGGCTTTCCAGCTCGCTGTCGTTGATCATCGGAATCATCGGCGAACACAGCACCCCTACGGGAATCCCCGCCTCGCGCATCACCCGGATCGCCCGCAATCGCGCCTTGGGCGCCGCCGCCCGGGGTTCGAGGATGCGCTTGAGCTCGTCGTCCAGGGTGGTCAGGCTGATCATCACCGCCACCAGCCGCTGCTCGGCCAGCTCGACCAACAGGTCGAGATCGCGCAGGATCAGCGAGCCCTTGGTGACGATGGTCACCGGGTGCCGGTAGCGCAGCAGCACCTCCAGGGTCCGGCGGGTCAGTTGGTGCTCACGCTCGATGGGCTGGTAGGGGTCGGTGTTGGAACCCAGGTTGATCGGCGCGCATTTGTAGCCGGGCTTGGACAGCTGCTGTTCCAGCATTGCCGCGGCATTGGTTTTGGCGATCAGCTTGGTCTCGAAGTCCAGCCCCGGCGACAGGTCCCAATAGGCATGACTGGGCCGCGCATAACAGTAGATGCAGCCGTGCTCGCAACCGCGATAGGGGTTGATGGAGCGGTCGAAGGGCAGGTCCGGCGAGCTGTTGCGGGTGATGATGGATTTCGCCGTCTCGAAGCGCACCTCGGTGCCCTGGGTCAGCGGGGCTTCCTGGTACCAGCCGTCATCGAAGGCCACCGAGCGCTGGGGCGCAAAACGGTTGTGCGGATTGGTCGCGGTGCCACGGCCGCGTGGGGGCAGGGGGCTGAACATGGGAGGCGCTCCGATACTGTATTCATATACAGTATCGGAGGTTCGAATTTCTGCAAAGCGCCGTCGGGCGGAGCGCGCCTTCGGCGCTGATCGCGAGCAAGCCCGCTCCTACAGAGAACACACGCATCCCTGTAGGAGCGAGCTTGCTCGCGAAAAAGGCCGGTTAGCCACCGCTGTGCTTGGTCCCCTGCCCCAGATCGTCATTCGAGGTGCTTTGCAGGTCGCCCTTGCGCAGCCCCGCCACGTCCGCGGCGTTCACCTCGGAACCCTGGTTGCCCCAGCTGGTGCGGATGAAGTTGACCACATCGGCCACCTCCTGGTCCGACAGCCGCCAGGCGAAGGCCGGCATGGTGAAGGTCGATGGCGCGGTATGAGTCGCCGGCAAGGTGCCGCCCTTGAGCACGATATTGATCAGCGACGTGGCATCGGCGCTTTGCAGCACCGGGTTGCCCGCCAGCGCCGGGAACACCCGGGTATAGCCATGGCCGTCGGTACGGTGGCACGCCGCACAGTTGTCGACATACACCGACGCCCCCGGCTTGCTGTCGTCACCTTTCCACAACGCCTCGGCCACCGCCTTGTCGTACTGGTGCGGCTGGTCGTTGGCATCCACTGCCGGCAGCGACTTGAGGTAACGGGCGATGGCCGTCAGGTCCTCTTCGGACATGTACTGCATGCTGTGCACCACCACGTCGCTCATGCCGCCGAACACCGCGCCACGATCACTACGACCGGTCTTGAGGAACTGCACCAGCTGCTCTTCGCTCCAGCTGCCCAGGCCGTCCTTGTGGTCGCCGCGCAGGCTCTTGGCGATCCAGCCTTCCAGCGGCGCGCTGCCGGCCAGGAAGTGGCTGCCTTCGCTGGCGCTCAGGGCCTTCTCCTGCATGGTCAGGGCGCGCGGCGTGTGGCAGGCGCCACAGTGGCCGAGGCCCTCCACCAGGTAGGCACCGCGACTGACCACCGGGTCTTCGCCTGCCTTGGCCTGGCCGTTGCCTTGCAGGTCCGCCACGCTCGGCGCGAACATCCAGCGCCAGCCCGCCAACGGCCAGCGCATGCTCAGCGGCCAGGGGATGTCGCTGTCGCGGTTCTCCTGGACCACCGGCGCCACGCCTTGCATGAAGTAGGCATACAGCGCCTGCATGTCGGCGTCGCTGACCCGCGCATAGGACGGGTAGGGCATGGCCGGGTACAGGCTGCTGCCGCTCTTGGCCACGCCATGGCGCACGGCCTTGTCGAAGTCGTCGAAGCTGTACTCGCCGATGCCGGTCTTGTCCGGGGTGATGTTGGTGGAGTAGATCATGCCGATCGGGGTTTCCATCGGCAGGCCGCCGGCGAACGGCTTGCCGTCCTTGGCGGTGTGGCAGGCCACGCAGTCACCGGCGCGGGCCAGGTATTCGCCCTGCTTGATCAAGGCTTGCCGATCGGTTTCGGCGGCGCTGAGGGAAGCGCTGCCGAGCAGGGCCAGGGTCGCGATAACGAGGGTTTTCATGGTCATCGCTCCTTATGCCTGGACCAGCGGGCCGGGGTTCTTCAGGTACTGCTCGCGGATCGCGCGGGCCGACCAGTAGGTCAACGCGGCCACCAGGCCGGTCGGGTTGTAGCCCAGGCCCTGGGGGAAGGCCGAAGCGCCCGGGACGAACACGTTGTGCACGTCCCAGCTCTGCAGGTAACGGTTCAAGGCACTGGTTTTCGGGTCGGTGCCCATGATCGCGCCCCCGTTGAGGTGGGTGGTCTGGTAGGACGCGGTGTTGAAGTGCTCACCGACCTTCTTGCCCAGCACCGCGATGGCCTTGGGGTTCATCGCCTCGGCGATCTTGCCCATCTTCTCGACCATGAAGCGGTTCATCTTGATGTCGTTTTCCTGCCAGTCGAAGGTCATGCGCAGCAGCGGCAGGCCGTAGGCGTCGCGGTACACCGGATCGAGGTCGAGGTAGTTGCCGCGGTAGGACTGGTGGGCGCCGTGGGCGTCCATCGACACCTGATGGGTGTAGTAGTCGGCGGTGGCCTTCTTCCAGGCGCTGCCCCAGGCCGGGGTGCCCGGTGGGTTGGAGGTCCCGGCGATCGGCCGGCTGCCAGCCTGGTTGACCCAGAACGGCGAGCCACCGACGAAGCCATGCGGGCCGTGGTCGAAGTTGTCGGCGTTGAAATCGTCCACCGCCACGCCATTGCCGCCGGCACCGATGAAGTTGTTGGTGTGCACGTCCTTGTCGAAGTAGGCCTTGATGGTGGCCATGTTCTGGTAGGCGAAGTTCTTGCCCACCACGCCTTCGCCGGTGATCGGGTCGTACGGCTTGCCGATGCCGGACAGCAGCATCAGACGCACGTTATGGAACTGGAAGGCACCGAGGATCACCAGGTCCGCCGGCTGCTCGATCTCGCGGCCCTGGCCATCGACGTAGGTAACGCCGGTCGCGCGGGTCTTGGTGCTGTCGAGGTTGACCTTGAGCACGTGGGAGTTGGGGCGCAGCTCGAAATTCGGCAGCGGCTTGAGGGCCGGCAGAATGTTCACGTTCGGCGAAGCCTTGGAGTACATGTAGCAGACATAGCCGCTGCAGAACCCGCAGAAGTTGCACGGCCCCATTTGCGCGCCATAGGGGTTGGTGTACGGCCCCGAGGTGTTGGCCGACGGCAGGTTGTAGGGCTTGTAGCCGACTTCGCCGGCGGCTTTCTGGAACAGCTGGGCGGAGTAGGTGTTCTTCTGCGACTCCAGCGGGAAATGGTCCGAACGGTCCGGCGCGTAAGGGTTGCCGCCCTTGCCTTCACCGACCAGCTGGCCTTTCACGGTCCAGGCCTGACCTGAGGTACCGAAGACTTTTTCCGCGTAATCGAAGAACGGCTCCAGCTCTTCGTAGGTGACGCCGAAGTCCTGGATGGTCATGTCCTTGGGAATGAAGTTCTTGCCGTAGCGCTCTTCGTAGTGGCTGCGCATACGCAGCTCGATCGGGTCGGCGCGAAAATGCACGCCGGACCAGTGCAGGCCGGCACCGCCGACGCCGTTGCCCGGCAGGAACGCGCCCAGCTGGCGGTTCGGCAGGGCCACGTCGTTGACGCTGTGGCGAATGGTCACCGTTTCCCGGGAGATGTCCTGGAAGAGTTTCTTGCGCACGCTGTAGGTGAGTTCGTCGATCACCTGCGGGTAGTTGCCGTCCGGGTAGGTGTCCTGCATCGGCCCGCGCTCCAGCGCCAGCACGTTGAGCCCAGCCTCGGTCAGCTCCTTGGCCATGATCGCGCCGGTCCAGCCAAACCCGACGATCACTGCGTCGACCTTCTTCATTACCGTTGCCATGCTCAAGCCCTCTCGCCGCGAATCGACACTGCCGGGAAAGGGTATTGCTCGTTGCGTTCCACCCAGTCCATGAAATCGGCGCGCGCGCCGGGGAAGCCGATCAACGTCCAGCCGACCATGCCTTTATTGCCGCCGTGGATCGGGTCGCAGAAGAACCCTTCCTTGGTGTTTTGCAGCAGAAGGTTGAAGAAAATCTTCGGCGGAACGCTGTCGAATTGGGGTTTTCCCGCTTCGAGCTGCTTGAGCAAATCGTCTCGGGTAGCGCTGTCTTGCGCGGCAAATGTTTTACCGTTGAAGGCTTTCGACCAAGCATCCGTCGCGGCAATGCCCAGGCGGTAGATCTCCTTGGGTACCAGCTTGCTCTGCCAGCCCATCTCCGGCGCGGCGTCGGCGTTGAACGGGCCTTGCATGTACCACAGGGCACCCGCGGCGTAGGGGGTGTTCATCTGCCGGTCGATGTATTCCGGCACGCCGGCTTCCAGGGCACCCGGGCCTTGTTCGTCGGCCGGGATCAGACGCTCTACCGCGGCCTGGACAAAGGCCCATTCTTCGGCGGTGAAATAGCTTGGCTGGTAAGCGTCAGCATTGGTGCTGACCGGGGCTCGGGCCGGCTCGACCGGCTTGGGCGCTTCGGGCGCGGCCATCAGCATCGAGCTGCCCAGGCCGGTACTGGCGACCGTGACCACCGGGATCAAGGTCAGGGATTTGCGCAGAAACTCACGCCGCGGGTTGTCTTGATCGTGATCAGACATGGGGGTGCACCTCACACTAGGCATTCACGGGTTGGGCAGCCGCGTCATGGCGTGGCTTGTCGTTCTGGCGGCGCAACGGGTCGATCCCGAGGCCGAGGAAAGCACAGTTCAGCAAATTTTGGTTACAAATGGTAGCAGGCTAAGCATTCGAATAAATCGTTTGCGTTGCAAAAAAGTCGCGATTGCCGAGAAAAAACCTCTATCGCAGCGACTTCACGTTTCTTTGACGAGCGCCTCACAGGGCGTTGACCGGTCCGGATGGAAGCTAGGCTCTCTCCACCCCATTTCCGGTCACGGCCTTCTGCATGCACAACTCTCGTATCCTTCCCGCTCTCTGCCTGTCCCTGCTGACGCTGCTCGCCTGGCCCCAGGCGCAGGCCGCCGAAACCGGCACGACCCGCCCGGCCCAGTGGGCCCAGCCCGTGGAAACCCACTACAACCTGTACCAGATGTCGCCGACGCTGTACCGCAGCGCCTTGCCGGACGGCGGCGCCGTGCCTTTGCTGGAAAAACTCAAGGTGGGCACGGTGATCAACTTCCTGCCGGAATCCGATTCCAGCTGGCTGCAGGCCCCGAGAATCAAGCAGGTGCAATTGCCTTACCGGACCAATCACGTGGATGACGCCGACGTGCTGGCGGCCTTGCGCGCGATCCAGAGCGCCGAAAGCGACGGCCCGGTGTTGATGCACTGCAAGCACGGCTCGGACCGCACCGGACTGATGTCGGCGATGTATCGAGTGGTGGTTCAGGGTTGGAGCAAGGAGGAGGCGCTGAATGAAATGACCGGAGGCGGGTTTGGTGACAGTTCCCACTTCAAGGACGGCATTCGCTACATGATGCAGGCCGATGTCGACAAATTGCGCACCGCCCTGGCCAATGGCGATTGCAGCACCAGCGTGTTCGCCACCTGTTCGGTGAAGAGCTGGTTCGAGACGGTGAGCGTCAGCAAGCCAGCGAATTGACCGGCTGCGTGAAGCTGCAGAATTGAGCTTCGACCGCATCCCGGTAGGAGCCAAGCTTGCTGGCGATCAAAGCACCGCGGTGTACCTGATACACCGCTATCGCGCGCAAGCTGCGCTCCTACAGGGGATTTGCAGTTACTTGGGCTCGTCGGTCTTTTTCTTCAACTTGGGGTTGGGGAAAAACTGTACCGACTGGACCTTGGCATCCGGCACCTTGAGGGCCGTGGTGTTGACCCGCGTGCCCAGCTCCTTGGGCACCGACAGGCCCTGTTCATTCAGGGTGTCGGAATACCCGCAGGCCACGCACTCGCGATGGGGAACGTCGTCTTCGCTCCACATCATCAACTTGTCCTGCTCGCTGCACGCCGGGCAGACCGCCCCGGCGATAAAGCGTTTTTTCGTCTTCACTGGCCCCTCGCTCATGCCGCTGCGCCCTCGGTCAGGCCGCTATGGCGCAAGAGTGCGTCAATCGACGGTGCGCGTCCGCGGAAGTCGACGAACAGCACCATCGGCTCCTGGGAGCCGCCGCGGGCCAGGATCGCTTCGCGGAACGCGCGACCGGTCTCGGCATTCAGCACGCCTTCTTCCTCGAACCTCGAGAAGGCATCGGCCGACAGCACTTCGGCCCACTTGTAGCTGTAGTAACCCGCCGCGTAACCGCCGGCGAAGATGTGCGCGAAGCTGTTGGGGAAACGGTTGTAGGCCGGCGGACGCATCACCGAGACCTCGTCGCGCACGCCTTCGAGCACTTGCAGCACGGCACGGCCATCGCCGTGGGTGGCATGCAGTTCGAAGTCGAACAGCGAGAACTCCAGCTGGCGCACCATCATCAGGCCGGACTGGAAGTTCTTCGCCGCGAGCATCTTTTCCAGCAGGTCCTGGGGCAGCGGCTCGCCGGTTTCATAGTGACCGGAGATCAGCGCCAGGCCTTCCGGCTCCCAGCACCAGTTCTCCATGAACTGGCTCGGCAGCTCCACCGCATCCCAGGCCACGCCGTTGATGCCGGAAACACCGGCATGTTCGACGCGGGTCAGCAGGTGGTGCAGGCCATGGCCGAATTCATGGAACAGCGTGGTGACTTCATCGTGGGTCAGCAGGGCTGGCTTGCCGCTGTCGGCCGGGGTGAAATTGCACACCAGGTTGGCCACCGGGCTTTGCAGCACGCCGTCGAAAGTGCGGCGACGATCACGGGCGCCATCCATCCAGGCACCGCCACGCTTGTTGGCGCGGGCATACAGGTCGAAGAAGAAGCGGCCCACGTGCTGGCCGTTCTCCTTGATCTCGAACAGGCGCACGTCCGGGTGCCAGGTGTCGAAGCCTTTCAGTTCGGCGATCTCGATGCCATACAGGCGCTGGACGATGGCGAACAGGCCGCCCAGTACCTTGTCGATCGGGAAGTAGGCGCGCAGGGTTTCCTGGGCCACGCTGTAGCGCTGCTCGCGCAGCTTCTCGCCGTAGAAACCGCTGTCCCAGCTTTGCAGGTCCGGGCAGCCCTGTTCGGCGGCGTAGGCCTTGAGCTGTTGCAGGTCCTGGGCGGCGAACGGCTTGCTGCGCTTGGCCAGGTCCCGCAGGAAACTCAGCACCTGGTCGCTGGACTCGGCCATCTTGGTGGCCAGGCTCAGCTCGGCGAAGTTGGCGTAGCCCAGCAGTTGGGCCAGTTCCTGGCGCAGGTCGAGGATTTCTTCCATGACCGGGCCGTTGTCATTCTGGCCGGCATTCGGGCCCTGGTCCGAGGCGCGGGTGCAGTAGGCGGCGTAAACTTCTTCGCGCAGCGCGCGGTCTTCGGCGTAGGTCATCACTGCGTAGTAGCTGGGGAATTCCAGGGTGATCAGCCAGCCTTGCAAATCCTTGGCCTGGGCCGCGGCAGCCATCTGCGCCTTGGCCGACGCGGTCAAGCCAGCCAGGGCCGCTTCGTCAGTGACGTGCTTGGTCCAGGCCTGGGTGGCGTCGAGCAACTGGTTGGAGAAGCGGCTGCCCAGCTCGGAAAGCTTGCTCTGCACTTCGGCGTAGCGCTTCTGCTGCTCTGGCGGCAGGTCGATACCCGACAGGCGGAAGTCACGCAGGGAGTGTTCCAGGATAGTTTTTTGCGCCACGTCGAAACCGGCGGCTTCCGGGCTGCTCGCCAGGGCTTCGAAGGCCTGGAACAGCTCACGGTTCTGCCCCAGCTCGGTGGCGTAGGCGCTCAAGTCCGGCAGGCAGGACTCATAGGCTTCGCGCAGTTCGGCGCTGTTGCACACGGCATTGAGGTGGCTGACCGGGCTCCAGGCCGCGCCCAGGCGGTCGTTGAGTTCGTCCATGGCCAGCACCAGGCCGGCCCAGGTCGGTTGCGCGCCCTGGTTCTTGAGGATTTCAGCGATGGCGGCGCGGTTGTCAGCCAGGATCTGTTTGATGGCCGGCTGTACGTGCTCGGCGCGGATCGCCGAAAACGGCGGCAGGTCGTAGGGCTGCAGAAGAGGGTTGTTCACACTCACGGTTGGCACCTTGGCTGGAAGAAACGTGGCCCCATCTTAATTACAATCGACGCACACCGCAGCTATCGCCCCCATTAATAAATGTCAGAACAGGTATCCAACTTGGCCATTCGCAGCTATCAGAACCACACGCCCATCCTTGGCCCGCGGGCCTTCGTCGACAGCTCGGCGGTGGTGATCGGCGACGTCGAAATCGGTGCCGACAGCTCGGTCTGGCCACTCACGGTGATCCGCGGCGACATGCACCGCATCCGCATCGGCGCCCGCACCAGCGTGCAGGACGGCAGCGTGCTGCACATCACCCACGCCGGCCCCTTCAACCCGGATGGTTTCCCGCTGCTGATCGGCGACGACGTGACCATCGCCCACAAAGTGATGCTGCACGGTTGCAGCGTCGGCAGCCGGGTGCTGATCGGCATGGGCAGCATCGTCATGGACGGCGCCGTGGTGGACGACGACGTGATCGTCGGCGCCGGCAGCCTGGTGCCGCCTGGCAAACGCCTGGAAAGCGGCTTCCTCTATGTCGGCAGCCCGGTGAAACAGGTTCGCCCGCTGACCGACAAGGAGCGCGCGTTCTTCACCTATAGCGCCGCCAACTACGTGAAGCTCAAGGACCTGCACCTGGCCGAAGGCTACGACCAGGCTTGAGCCCCCGACCCACTGCCCAGGAATCCCCATGCATTACCAAACCGTTCTGTTCGACCTCGATGGCACCCTGACCGACCCGCGCGAAGGCATTACCCGCTCGATCCAGTTCGCCCTCGGCAAGCTGGGCATCGACGAGCCCGACCTGAGCAAGCTGGAACACTTCATCGGCCCGCCGCTGTTGCAGGCGTTCATGCAGTTCTACGGTTTCGACGAAGCCAGGGCCTGGGAGGCGGTGAATTTCTACCGCGAGCGTTTCAAGGTCACCGGCCTATATGAGAACCGCGTGTTCGACGGCGTCACGCCCCTGCTGGAAACCCTCGGCGGGCAGGGCCGCCAGCTGTACATCGCGACGTCCAAGCCGTGGGTGTTCGCCCGCGAAATCGCCCGGCACTTCGATTTCGCCCGGCACTTCAAGGTGATCTACGGCAGCGAACTGGACGGCACCCGCACCGACAAGGTCGAGCTGATTCGCCACCTGATCAGCGAAGAAGGCCTGGACCCGAGCGATACCCTGATGATCGGCGACCGCAAGCACGACCTGATCGGCGCCCGCCGCAACGGACTGGATGCGGCGGCGGTGGGTTACGGCTTCGGCAGCCACGAAGAACTGAGCGCCGAGGCACCGGCCTATCACTTCCAGACCCTGGATGAGCTGCATCAGGCGTTCTTGCAACGCTGAGCCGATCGCTATCGCAGGGCTTGCGTGCTTCTGTAGGAGAGGCCGGTCGACGCTCGATTGCCCGCGATAGCGTCCCCCCAGACACATCCCGCACAACAGACATACACCGTCCCGCCCTTCTTCGATCTAGCCTGGAAAACACGATCAAGGAGGATCTCCCATGCCCAGCAAACCCCACGCCCATCGCCTGCGTACTGGGCGTTACTCGCAGCCCGGTCAAATCTACGTTCTCACCTCCGTCACCCAAAACCGGGAACCGCTATTCAGTGATTTCCACTCGGGCCGCTTGGCAGTGGCTGCGTTCAAACAGGCCGAGCAGGAGCAACTCGCCCACTCGCTGGCCTTTGTCGTCATGCCCGATCATTTTCACTGGTTGGTCGAACTGCATGGCTCCACGTTGCCAGTGTTGATGGGCAGGACTCGCTCGCGCATTTGCGTATCGTTGAATCGCCAGCGGCGGCGCAAAGGGGCGGTCTGGCAACGTGGGTACCATGATCGAGGCATTCGCAAGGAAGAGGATTTACAGGCTGTCGCACGGTATATCGTGGCCAACCCGTTACGCGCGGGGTTGGTGAAGCGGGTGGGGGATTATTCGCTTTGGGATGCGATATGGGTTTGACGATCCGGCCTCATCGCGGGCAAGCCTCGCTCCTACAGAAGCACGTACGCCCTTTGTAGGAGCGAGGCTTGCCCGCGATAGCGTCCTTTCAGGCACCATCCATCAATGTTTGCAGCGCCGCCTTGCGCTTTTCAGCCGGCAGCGCGCCGAGCTTCTCCACGGCCTGGTAAAACGCCGGCCAATCGCCATTCACCTGCTTGAACAAGGCGGCAAACGCCGGCACCCACTGGTCGTACAGGCCAAAAGGCAACAGCCTGGCATTGTTCAGCGGGGTGTTGATCCAGAAGTCGTAGCGCGAGTCGCCCTGCCATTGGCTGTCCTTCAGCTGGCGGTAATCCCGGCGCAGCCGTTCGAATTCGGCGGCCTTGCGCTGGCGCATCTGCTCGGCTGGCAGCGGCAGGGCATACAGGCGTTCCAGGCGCTGGCGGGTATCGAGGATCAGCTGGATGAACTGGTCCTTCTGCTTGACCAGGGCATCGCTGGCCGGCGCCAGGCCCCGGGCCGCGCGCCATTGCCGGGTGCCTTCCTGCTCGACGAAGGTGGCGAAGGACTCGTTGAACTCGGTGTCGTCCTTCACATAGAAGCGCTGATGGGCCAGCTCGTGGAAGATCAGGGTCGCCAGGCGCTCGTCGCCCCAATGCAGCATCGAACTGAGGATCGGGTCGTTGAACCAGCCCAGGGTCGAGTAGGCCTCCACCCCGCCGATGGCCACATCCATGCCCTGCTGTTTCTGCAAGGCCGCCTCGCCCCGGGCCGCGCCCTGGCTGTAGTAGCCGCGATAGGCCACGCAGCCGGCAATCGGGAAACAGTGGGTCTTGGGGCTCAGGGAAAACTCGGGGGTGCTGAATACATTCCACACCACGTAAGGCCGGCCGATGTCGGCGTAGAGGCGGTAGCTCTGGTTGTCCGGCAGGTGCAGGTGCTGGCTGGCGAAGCGCCGGGCCTTCTGCGACTGGGCCAGATGGGCGCGCAACAACGGGTCGCGAGCCGGGTCGGCGATGACCTGCTCGACCGGCGTGCGGGCCTGCAGCAGACGCCATTGGCCACTGGCCAGCTGGCCGTAGTAACCCACGCTGGAACAACCGTTGAGCAACAAAAGCAGCAAGCCCGGAAACAAAAAGCGCAAAAGATGATCAAGTAACCCATGGCTTGAACGCGGCCTAATCAAATCGAATCATCCTTCGAGAGTCTGCCCCCAAGACTATCTCGCCTGCCTGGAGTTTCGCTATGCGCGTGTTGCTGCTGACCACCGGACTGTTGACCCTGAGCGGCTGTACCGGATTGCCCGCCCCCGATCCGACGCAAGCCTGGATCGACCTCGACACCCACCAGGACAGCGCGCTGCAGGCGCTGGAGGTCGACGAAAAGGCTTGGGTGGACCGTCGATATTTCGAGGTCCAGCCCGGCAACCATGAGCTGAAGGTGCGCTACCAGTTCGCCGTGGAGCCCACCAATATCGGCCCGGACAGCGAACCGCTGTGGCGCGATTGCCAGCTGAACGTGAAGTACAAGGACTTCAACGCCGGCCAGCGCTACCAGTTGCAGACCGGCAATATCGGCTTCCGGCCCTGGGCCAAGCTCTATGACCAGCAGCGTAATCTGGTGGGTACCGGCCAACCGGCGGGCTGCCAACGCACCTGATCGGCGCTATGCTTGAGGCCTTTCCCCGGACGGCCCGACCTCATGCGCCAACCCTTGCTGCTGCTTGCCCTGACCGGCCTCGTTGCCTGCTCCAGCCCCCTGCCGGCGGTGGACCCGCAACAGGCCTGGGTCGATTTCGCCACCCCGACGCCGGGCGGCAAGCTGCTGATGGCCGAGCGCCTGGACAACCAGCGCCTGACCGACGGCCGCTACTTCCAGGTCACCCCGGGCAGTCACGAGTTGATGGTGCGTTTCGATTTCGAGGTGTTCAGCGGGCGCTTCGGCATGATGAACGATCCGGCCGAGCGCCTGTGCTACCTGAGCGTGCGCTACGACCATTTCGAAGCCGGCCAGCGTTACCTGCTGGAAGCCCGCTCGCTGGGTTTCTCTCCCAGTGCCCGGCTGTACAACGCCAAGCGTGAGCTGCTGGCCGAAGACCACATGGTCAACTGCGTGATCTGAACGATCAGCTGTCGTTTCGCTGATAGATGATCGCCTTGGTGCCGTTTTCGCAGGTACCGACCACCATGGCCACGTCATGCTTTTCGGCTTCCTCCTTGCTGACAATCTCCAGGGTGTAGGAGGGCACGGCGTTAGCCTGGATCTTGATTTCAATCTCTTTCTTGAGTTCTTCGCAATCCTTCGGAGCCGCCAGGGCCGAGGTGGCCAGCGCGCTACAAACAACTGCCAGGACAAAACGTTTCATGAGTGGAGCTCCCCTTGATGCAGCGCCCACGGTCATGGGCTGAGCCTGCAGTCGTGCATTCGACCACATTTTCATGAAGCGAGTTCTGACGCCGCGCATATCTGGCGCGGGAGTGTTGCGAAGAAAACGCAATCGCGAGCCAGCGAACGGCGGCCGGTTGCTCCTGCAAAAGGCCTCGTTCGCTGGCTCGCGATGCGATGTAACGGTTGTAACGGTTGTAACGGTTGTAACGGTTGTAACGGTTGTAACGGTTGTAACGGTTGGACCGTGGCTCAGCTGACCAGCGTCGCATCCAGGCTGATCTTGGCGTTCAGCACCTTGGACACCGGGCAACCTTCCTTGGCCTTCTTGCTCAGTTCATCGAACTGCTGCTGGCTGGCGCCGGGAATCTTCGCCTTGAGGATCAGGTGCACCGCGGTGATCGCAAAACCGCCATCGACCTGGTCCAGGGTCACTTCGGCGTTGGTGTCGATACTGTCGGCCTTGAGCCCGGCCTCGCCGAGAATCATCGAGAAGGCCATGGAAAAACACCCCGCGTGCGCGGCGCCGATCAGTTCTTCCGGGTTGGTGCCCTTGCCGCCTTCGAAACGCGCCTTGAAGCCGTAAGGTGCATCGCGCAGTACCCCGGTTTCAGTGGAAATCGAGCCAATGCCGGTTTTCAGGTCGCCTTCCCAGTGAGCCGATGCTTTCTTGGTGATGCTCATGTCTGTCTCCTCGAGAACGGGCGCGAAAGACCGCGCCCTTGTGGTTTTCTGCTACTCAGGGTTCTAGAGGATAGAAGGCCTGGCGAAGTTCATCCTGTCTGAATCCGCCGTTTATCCGGACAGCAAATTCAGCTTGGCTATTGAAACTCGGGTATATGCCCACATTGCATGAAACAGGCTTTCAGCATTCGGCAGGTTTTGGCTCATGACAAAGGCCTGCACACCATTGGAGAAGCAGGCTTATGAAACCACTGTCCGACGTTAAGTTTTCCACCCTCGACCTGGTCCCCGTGCGCGAGGACGGCAGCCCGGCGCAATCGCTGCGTAATTCCCTGGACCTGGCCCGCCATGTAGAGAAGTTCGGCTACACCCGCTTCTGGGTCGCCGAGCACCACAACATGGACGGTATCGCCAGCTCCGCGACCTCGGTGCTGCTGGGTTATCTGGCCGGCGGCACCTCGAGCATTCGCGTCGGTTCCGGTGGCGTGATGCTGCCCAACCATGCGCCGCTGGTAATCGCCGAGCAGTTCGGCACCCTGGAAAGCCTGTACCCGGGGCGCATCGACCTGGGCCTGGGACGCGCGCCGGGGTCGGACCAGATGACCGCCCGCGCCCTGCGCCGCGAACGTTCCGGCAGCGCCGACGATTTCCCTGAAGACGTGGCCGAGCTGATGGCCTACCTCGGTCCACGCACCCCGGAACAGCGGGTGATCGCGGTACCAGGGACCGGTACCCAGGTGCCGGTGTGGCTGCTGGGTTCCAGCCTGTTCAGTGCGCAACTGGCCGGTGAGCGCGGCTTGCCTTACGCCTTCGCCTCGCATTTCGCGCCGCGCTACATGCACGAGGCGATTCGCGTGTACCGCAATCACTTCAAGCCCTCGGCGGTGCTCGACAAGCCTTATGTGATGCTCGGCGTGCCGCTGGTGGCGGCCGATACCGACGAACAGGCCGACTATCTGGCGACCTCGGTGTACCAGCGGATCCTCGCGCTGATGCGCGGCCAGAGCCTGGTGCAGCGCAAACCGGTGAAGAGCATGGACGGCCTGTGGCTGCCCCATGAAAAAGAAGCCGTGGGCAGCTTCCTCGGCCTGGCCATGATCGGCAGCCCGGCGAAGATCCGCGCCAAGCTCGAAGTGCTGATCGAACAGACCGGCGCCGATGAGCTGATCTTCACCTGCGACCTGTACGAACACGCCGACCGCCTGCATTCCTACGAATTGCTGGCGCAGGTCATGAAAGGTTGAGTGCAATCGGGCCAAAGGATTCTGTGATCCTGAGGCCTTGCGCGCCCTTCGGTCGCGATCGCAGCCTGCGGCAGCGGCCACAGGGGCGTCTGGCCTGAGTAATAACCGGGCACAAAAAAGCCGACGCATTGCGTCGGCTTTGTTCATTTCTACGAGGGCTCAGCCGCGCTTGTAGACGATTTCCTTGGTACCGCCTTCGCAGGTACCGACCACTTTGCCGTCAGTCGCGCTGCCTTTGTCGACAATTTCCAGCGAATAACCCGACACGCCTTTGGCATCGATCTTCGCGGCGATTTCGCTTTTCAGCTCTTCGCATGATTTGCCGGCAGCAAGGGCTGTTCCCGCGACACTCAACAACGCTAAAGCCATTACCAGTTTTTTCATCGGTCACATTCCCTGGTCGAATCAAAAATAAGCGTCAAGCCCCGGCCTGCTCGGCATCGAGGCAGATATAGCGCTTTGCCATTCCCTATGGCAATCGGCCAGCGCCCAAGTTCAACAGCCTAGTCCAGGTTCAGCTGTTGGCAATGCGGAAACCGACCTTGAGCGTGACCTGGAAATGCGCGGCCTTGCCATCAAGGATGTGCCCGCGGGTTTCCGTGACCTCGAACCACTCCAGGTGCTTGATGCTTTTGCTGGCTTCGGCCAGCGCATTGTTGATGGCGTCTTCGATGCTGCTAGGGGACGAACCAACCAGTTCGACTTTCTTGTAGGTGTGATGATCAGACATGGCGCTCTCTCCTTATGAGGTAGATCAAAGCCTAGCAGCGATTACCAGCAACACTGGAATAAGCCCCGGGCCCATCGTCATGCAGATTTAATGCACTTTCGCCAGGCCGCGCAGTCGGACCCTACAGACCCCTCAATCAACAATGCAGGAGAGCCACCATGGCCAACACTTCGCTACGCAAAGCCTCATTGGAAAGCATGGAAGCCGAGATCGAAAGTCTGCTCAAGTCCCTGGAAAGCCTCAAGGACGATGCTTCGGACGAGTCGCGCAAAACCCTCAAGGCACTGAAAAGCAACGCCGAGAGCGCGCTGAGACATTCGCGCAGCCTGCTCGGCGATGCCTATGAAGAAGTCAAAGTGAAAACCCGTGAAACCGGGATCGCCACCCGCGACTACGCCCAGCAACACCCCTGGACCACCGCCGGCGTCGCCGTGGGCGCGCTGGGCCTGCTGGCCGCTTACCTGCTGTGCAAACGCGGCAATTAAGGAGTCTGGCGCAGCTCATTACTGAGCCACTGCGCCAGCTGCCGGGCGCGCCCATCCGCGGCGCGCTTGGGTAGCCACAACGCCAGTTGCCCCGGGGTTTCACAGAAACCCCACGGGGCAACCAGGCGCCCGGCACGCAGGTCCTCGGCCACCAGCGGCTGCGGCGCGATCGCCACGCCCAGCCCGGCCACCGCGGCCTCCAGCAAATAATACAAATGCTCGAAACCTTGCCCGAACTTCAGCGCCCCGGCGTCGATGCCGTTCTGCCGTGCCCAGCTGGGCCAGGCCTGCGGGCGCGAGCTGGTCTGTAGCAACGTCTCGTTGAGCAGCGCACTGGCCGGCGCCTCGCGCAGTTGCTCGTAACGGCTGTAGCGCGGGCTGAGCACCGGGCCGATGCGCTCGCTGGCCAGTTCAAAGACCTGCATGTCCGCCGGCCACGGCGGCTCGGCGAATACCAGCAAGGCATCCAGCCCCGGCCGGCGCGGGTCGAGATCGCCTTCGCCGGCCGACAGGTGCAGGCGCAGGTCCGGCAGGTCGGCATTCAGCCGCCCCAGGCGCGGAATGAACCAGCGCGCCAGCAGGCTGCCGGAACAACCGAGCACGAAGGGCGCATCGGCGGTGCTCTGGCTCAGCTCGGCGCAGACCGTGCGCAGGCGCTCGAAGGCATCGCTGCTGGCATCGCGCAGGCGCACCCCGGCATCTGTGAGTTTCAGGCCGCGCCCTTCCTTGACGAACAGGCTCACCCCGAGATGCTCTTCAAGCACCTTCAACTGGCGGCTGACCGCGCCATGGGTGACGTGCAGCTGTTCGGCCGCCTGACTGACGCTGTTCAGGCGAGCGGTGGCTTCGAAGGCCCGGAGGGCGTTCAGCGGGGGCAGGTCGTGGCTCATGGGATATGTGAGTTTTCCTGACAGGTTGTGGCGATCTTATCGGTTTTCAGCCTGGGGTGTCAGGGGTAGAGTGAACGCCATTGCCTGTCCATGCATTCACCCTTTTGACGAATCACCGGGAGCGCCCCAATGACCCAGACCAACCTGCGCAACGGCCCTGATGCCAACGGCCTGTTCGGCGCGTTCGGCGGCCGTTACGTCGCCGAAACCCTGATGCCGCTGATCCTCGACCTGGCCCGCGAATACGAAGCGGCCAAGGAAGATCCGGAGTTCCTCAAGGAACTGGCCTATTTCCAGCGCGACTACGTCGGCCGTCCAAGCCCGCTGTATTTCGCCGAACGCCTGACCGAGCACTGCGGCGGCGCCAAGATCTACCTCAAGCGCGAAGAGCTGAACCACACCGGCGCGCACAAGATCAACAACTGCATCGGCCAGATCCTCCTGGCGCGGCGCATGGGCAAGAAACGCATCATCGCCGAGACCGGCGCCGGCATGCACGGCGTGGCCACTGCCACCGTGGCGGCGCGTTTCGGCCTGGACTGCGTGATCTACATGGGCACCACCGACATCGAGCGCCAGCAGGCCAACGTGTTCCGCATGAAGCTGCTGGGCGCCGAAGTGATCCCGGTGGTCGCCGGCACCGGCACCCTGAAGGACGCGATGAACGAAGCCCTGCGTGACTGGGTGACCAACGTCGACAGCACCTTCTACCTGATCGGCACCGTGGCCGGTCCGCACCCTTATCCCGCCATGGTCCGCGACTTCCAGGCGGTGATCGGCAAGGAAACCCGCGAACAGCTGCAAGCCCAGGAAGGCCGCCTGCCGGACAGCCTGGTGGCGTGCATCGGCGGCGGTTCCAACGCCATGGGCCTGTTCCACCCGTTCCTCGACGACAAGAGCGTGCAGATCATCGGCGTCGAAGCCGCCGGCTACGGCATCGAGACCGGCAAGCACGCGGCCAGCCTGAATGGCGGCCTGCCAGGCGTGCTGCACGGCAACCGCACCTTCCTGCTGCAGGACGAGGATGGCCAGATCATCGATGCCCACTCGATTTCCGCCGGCCTCGACTACCCGGGCATCGGCCCTGAACACGCCTGGTTGCACGATATCGGCCGTGTCGAATACACCTCGGTGACCGACGACGAAGCCCTGGCCGCCTTCCACCAGTGCTGCCGACTGGAAGGCATCATCCCGGCCCTGGAAAGCGCCCACGCCCTGGCCGAAGTGTTCAAGCGCGCGCCGAACCTGCCCAAGGATCACCTGATGGTGGTCAACCTCTCGGGCCGCGGCGACAAAGACATGCAAACCGTGATGCACCACATGGAACACTCTCAACAAGAGCACTCCCAGCAGGAGAAACACTGATGAGCCGCCTGCAAACGCGCTTTGCCGAGCTTAAGCAACAGAACCGCGCCGCCCTGGTGACCTTCGTCACCGCCGGCGACCCGGGCTATGACGCTTCCCTGGCGATCCTCAAAGGCTTGCCGGCAGCCGGCGCCGACGTGATCGAGCTGGGCATGCCCTTCACCGACCCGATGGCCGACGGCCCGGCGATCCAGCTGGCCAACATCCGCGCCCTGACTGCCAAGCAGAACCTGGCGAAAACCCTGCAAATGGTTCGCGAATTCCGCGCCGGCAACAACGACACACCGCTGGTGCTGATGGGGTACTTCAACCCGATCCACCACTACGGCGTGCCGCGCTTTATCGCTGAAGCCAAGGAGGCCGGCGTCGACGGCCTGATCGTGGTCGACATGCCGCCCGAGCACAACGCCGAGCTGTGCGACCCGTCCCAGGCCGCCGGTATCGACTTCATCCGCCTGACCACGCCGACCACCGACGACGTGCGCCTGCCGAAGGTGCTGAACGGCAGCTCGGGCTTCGTCTACTACGTCTCAGTGGCCGGTGTGACCGGTGCCGGTTCCGCCACCCTGGAGCATGTGGAAGAGGCGGTGACCCGCCTGCGTCGCCACACCGACCTGCCGATCAGCATCGGCTTCGGCATCCGCACCCCGGAGCAGGCCGCGGCCATCGCCCGCCTGGCCGACGGTGTGGTGGTGGGTTCGGCGCTGATCGACCAGATCGCCAATGCCGCCAGCTCCGAGCAGGCCGTGGACGGCGTGCTGAGCCTGTGCGCCTCCCTCGCCGAAGGGGTGCGTCAAGCCCGTGTCAGCTGAGGGTAAAGTTCCTGATACAGAGGAATTAGCCTCGGGATCCACAGACTAAACCGGCAAGACCAAGGGGTTCAGGACCAGGTTCTGAACCCCTTTTTGTTGTTCGTGCTCTGAGGAAGACCCGATGAAAATGCCCAAACGCCTGATTGCCGGTCTCGGCGTGCTGATGCTCAGCGCCAGCCCGCTGTTGCACGCGGTCGCGGACCCACGTGACGACCACGATCGCGGAGGCCCGCAACAGGGTCGCTACGACAATCGAGGAGACAATCGCGCGGACAATCGGGGCGATGAGTATCGTGGCCCGCAGGCCGATCGGCGTGGCGGCCCACCCCGGGATTTCGGCCCGGTGCGCGAAACCATTCGCGACAATCACGTCTACTTCGTACGCGGCGCACCACCGCCCCACGGCATCCACCTGGTACGCGGCCAGCCGCTGCCCCGCGGCTACTACGGCGAACGCCTGGACAACCGTGCCCTGGCGCACCTGCCGTACTACCCGGGTTATGAATGGCGGCGCATGGGCGCCGATATCGTGCTGATCGCGGTGGGCAGCGGGATCGTCTACGAGATTCTCGACGGCGTGCTGTATTGATCGGGGATTGATAGCGTTTGAGAGGACGTCATCGCGAGCAAGCTCGCTCCTACAGAAAGCGCCTGACCTTGTAGGAGCGAGCTTGCTCGCGAAAAATCTCAAAAAATCGACAGATCCAGCGGCCTGATCGCCCCCATCCAGACCGCATGCTCAGTGTGATCCTTCAGGTCGTCCCCGGTATCCGGGTGCAGAAACACCACCAGCCCGTTGCGATTGAGCGCCAGCCACGGCAGCACCTCCCCCAGGTACTGCGGTTCGAACGCCAGCTGGCAGCTCCAGTCCGGATGCGGGCCGACCGGCCGTTCATGCACCCGGCCCATCTTCAATGGAAACAATTGCGCCGCCTGCTCACACAAGGCCCGCGCCTGGTCGATGGTGCTGGCGTCGAAATAGACGTGGGCGTGATAGCCCTTGATGCGTTGCATGGAACCTCTCATGACAAAGTCGAACCCTGGCGACAGCCCACAGGTCATAACCTTACCAGTGTAAAGAAACGAGCCGCGCCATGAAAAATGCCGAAACCCCGGTGGTCAAACTGGTGCTCTACGGTGCCATGAGCAGCCTGGGCAGCGCGCTGATGGCGGAGTTCCTGCGGCGCCAGCATGAAGTCATCGCCATCCTCGACGACCTGACGGCCCTCGAGCCCCTTCCCGGCTTGCGCACCAAATGCGGTGACCTGTTCGATGCCGTGCGGGTCAGGCAAAGCGTGGCCGGAGGCGACGTGGTGGTCTGCCTGCTGAATGCCCCGGGGCTGCCCATGGGCCTCGAACAACAGGAAAACCTGCTGCTCGAACCCCGGGAACAAGTCCAGGCAGTCGAAGCGCTGATCGCCGGCATGCAGGCTGCCGGCGTCCGACGCCTGTTTCTGGTGGGGAATTTCGAGGTGCTGGACCAGCCGGAGATGGAGGGTTATCCACACCGTCAGACGGCCGAGACCATCCTCGACGCGCTGCAAGGCAGCAGCTTGCGCTGGACCCTGGTGAATGCGCCGCAAAGCGTACCCGGGCTGACCCTGGAACACTTCAGCCACCCCATCGACAGCCTTGCACCCGAGCGGGTCGAGCCGGTGCAGCGACTGGCGCGGGTAGCTGCCGGCATCGCCGACGAACAGCAGCTGAACCTGCATGTGGGCGAGCATGTGAACTTCGTGTGTTGAATCCTTATCGCGAGCAAGCTCGCTCCTACAGAAGGCTATGCGATCCCATGTAGGAGCGAGCTTGCTCGCGATGGCTTGCGCGCCAACCCCAAACCTCAGATGGCAATCGAAGGCAGGCCCAGCCCGGTCAGGGATTGCGCGCTGTCGGCCTGCTCGGCCATCAGCCAGTCGAAAAACCGCTGGATCAGCGCCCCCCGGCGTTTGCGCTGGGGCAGGACCACGTAATAGCCGTAGCGGGAAATCAGCGTTTCGCTGATCGGCCGGCACAACAGACCTTGCGCCAGCAAGTTATCCACAAGGTGGCGCCAGCCAATGCCCACGCCCTGGCCACCGATCGCCGCCTGGATCAGCAGGGTGTAGTTGTCGAAACGCAACTGCCCCGGCGCTGGCGGGGTGGCGATCCCTAACTCACGAAACACGCCGCTCCAGTCGAACCAGTGGCTGCTGTTTTCGCCCTTCAGGTGCAGCAGCGGAAACTCCAGCAGCGAATGGGCGCCCAGCGGTAGCGGCCGCTCCTTGAGCAACAGCGGGCTGCACACCGGAAACACCTCTTCATTGAACAGCCAGTGGCTTTCCCCCTGCTTGAAACGGCCATCGCCAAACAGCACCGCCACGTCGATATCGCTGCGCAGCATGTTGTGGCTGCGTTCGCTGGTGACCAGGCTCACATCCACCTGCGGATTGGCGGCGTGGAAACGGTGCAGGCGCGGCATCAGCCAGTAGGCGGCAAAGGCGAAGTCGGTGGCCACCTGCAGCACCTCATGCTGATGCTGGGCGGTGATGGCGCTCAGGCCGTTGTCGATGCTCTGCAAGCCGGCCTGCACCTGTTCGAACAACTGGCTGCCGGCCTCGGTCAGTTCGATGCCACGGTAGATGCGGTCGAACAGCCGGGTGCCGAGCTGTTCTTCCAGCCGCTTGATCTGCTGGCTGATGGCCGGTTGGGTGGTCCCCAGTTCCACCGCCGCGGCGGTAAAGCTGCGCTGGCGCGCCGCCGCCTCGAATACGCGGAACAGATCCAGGGACAGGTCGCCAAGCGCTTCATACATAAGCTGTGCTTATCCTAGTCATTGCCGTACATGGGCTTTACCGCAAAAGCCGCGGGTTACATGCTCGATCGCAGCACTTTCGCATAACTGCCCACTATGGAATGCCGCGAATACATGAAGCGCAAGAACATTCTTTTCATCATGGCCGATCAGATGGCCGCGCCAATGTTGCCGTTCTACGGTCCATCGCCCATCAAGCTGCCGCACCTGAGCCGTCTCGCCGCGCAAGGCGTGGTGTTCGACGCCGCCTACTGCAACAGCCCACTGTGCGCGCCCTCGCGTTTCACCCTGGTCAGCGGCCAGTTGCCGAGCAAGATCGGCGCCTATGACAACGCCGCCGACTTCCCCGCCGACGTCCCGACCTACGCCCATTACCTGCGCCGCCTGGGCTACCGCACCGCGCTGTCAGGCAAGATGCATTTCTGCGGCCCGGACCAGCTGCACGGTTACGAAGAACGCCTGACCAGCGATATCTACCCGGCCGACTATGGCTGGGCGGTGAACTGGGATGAGCCGGACGTGCACCCCAGCTGGTACCACAATATGTCCTCGGTGCTGCAGGCCGGGCCATGCGTGCGCACCAACCAGCTGGATTTCGACGAAGAGGTGGTGTTCAAGGCCCGCCAGTACCTGTTCGATCACGTTCGCGAAGACGGCGACCAGCCGTTCTGCCTGACCGTGTCGATGACCCACCCGCACGACCCGTACACCATTCCCAAGGCCTTCTGGGACCTGTACCGCGACGAGGATATTCCGCTGCCGCAGACCCCGTCCCAGGACGCGCTTGACCCGCATTCCCAGCGCCTGCTCAAGGTCTACGACCTGTGGGACAAGCCGCTGCCTGTGGATAAGATTCGCGACGCGCGTCGCGCCTATTTCGGCGCATGCAGCTATATCGACAGCAACGTCGGCAAACTCCTGGAAACCCTGGAGGAAACCGGGCTGATCGACGACACCATCATCGTTTTCTCCGGCGACCACGGCGACATGCTCGGCGAGCGCGGCCTCTGGTACAAAATGCACTGGTTCGAAATGGCCGCGCGGGTGCCGCTGCTGGTCAGCGCGCCGGGGCAGTTCGCCGCTGGCCGGGTGGGCCAGGCGGTCTCGACCGCCGACCTGCTGCCGACCCTGGTGGAACTGGCCGGTGGCCAACTGCAAGCGGATCTGCCGCTGGATGGCCGCTCCCTGGTGCCGCACCTGCAAGGGCAGGGCGGGCATGACGAAGTCTTCGGCGAATACATGGCCGAAGGCACTATCGGCCCGCTGATGATGATTCGTCGCGGCCGCTACAAGTTCATCTACAGCGAAGACGACCCGTGCCTGCTGTTCGATGTGGCCAACGACCCGCGTGAACAGAAAGAACTCAGCCAATCGCCGCAATATCGCCCGCTATTCGAGGATTTTCTCCGCGAAGCGCGGGCCAAATGGGATATCCCGGCCATTCACCAACAGGTACTCGCCAGCCAGCGCCGCCGCCGCTTCGTCGCAGGCGCCTTGAGCCTCGGCAAGCTGAAGAGCTGGGACCACCAGCCACTGGTCGACGCCAGTGCGCAATACATGCGCAACCACATCGACCTCGACGATCTGGAGCGCAAGGCTCGTTATCCACAACCCTGCCAAAACCAATAACGTAAGGGGAAGAGCATGCAAAGGTTATCCACAGCAGTGACGGCTGCGCTTCTGGCGCTGGGCAGTGCTTCGATCCCGGCCCTGGCCTGGGCCGAACAGGGGTGCGAGACGGTGAAGATGGCCGACCCGGGCTGGAGCGACATCGCCGCCACCAACGCCATCGCCGGTTTCCTGCTGGACGGCATGGGCTACAAGGCCAAGGTCGATACCCTGGCGGTGCCGATCACCTTCGGCGGGCTCAAGGACGGCCAGGTGGATGTGTTCCTGGGCAACTGGATGCCGGCGCAGCAGGGCTTCTACGACAAGTTCGTGGCCAATGGCGATGTCACCCAGCTGGCGAAGAACCTGGACGGCACCGAGTTCACCCTGGCGGTGCCGGATTACGTCTGGGACGCCGGCGTGCATGACTTCAGCGACCTGAACAAATACGCCGAGCTACACCCAAAAGAAGTCGACAAAAAGCTCTACGGCATCGGCTCCGGGGCCCCGGCCAACCTGTCGTTGCAGGAGATCATCAAGAAGAACGACTTCGACCTCGGCCAGTGGAAGCTGATCGAGTCCAGCGAGCAGGCGATGCTCGCTGAAGTCTCGCGGGCGGTGAAAAGGCAGAAGTTCGTCACCTTCCTCGGCTGGACCCCGCACCCAATGAATGTGCAGTTGAAAATGCGCTACCTCAAGGGTGGCGAGAAGTACTTCGGCGACACCGGCAGCGTCTACACCCTGACCCGCAAGGGTTATGCACAGGCCTGCCCGAACGTCGGCAAGCTGCTGAGCAACCTGAGCTTCACCCAGGACATGGAGAACAGCATCATGGCCGAGGTGGCCAACAAGAAGGTCAGCAACTTTGACGCAGCCAAGGCCTGGATCAAGGCCAACCCGGCGGTGCTGGACAAGTGGCTGGACGGGGTGAAGACCCTCGACGGCAAGGATGCGCTGCCGGCGGTGCAGGCCAAACTCTAACGCCCGTCGTAGGAGCGAGGCTTGCCCGCGATGCGGGCGACACGGTCTTCCAGATGGACCCTGCATGCAGGTTTTGGGGCTACTGCGTAGCCCATCGCGGGCAAGCCTCGCTCCTACAGGAAACCCTGGCGGAATGGGGCAAGCCTTCCGGCAATGCTTTACCCTGACGCCCCTGAACACCTTCACCCGCGAGGACCCATGGCCTGGCCCAATCGCCATTCACTCTTGCCCTTCCTGAGCTGGCTGCCCCGGCAGACCCGCGCCAGCGTCGGGCGCGACCTGCTGGTGGGCCTGAGCGGCGCCATCCTCGCCCTGCCGCAATCCATCGCCTATGCCCTGATCGCCGGCCTGCCGCCGGAATACGGCCTGTATGCCGCCGTCGTCCCGGTGCTGATCGCCTGCCTCTGGGGTTCTTCCTGGCACCTGATCTGTGGCCCGACTGCGGCGATTTCCATCGTCCTCTACGCCAGCGTCAGCCCCCTGGCGGTGCCGGCATCCCAGGACTACATCACCCTGATCCTGCTGCTGACCTTGCTCGCTGGCGTGTTCCAGTGGCTATTGGGGCTGTTGCGCTTCGGCGCGCTGGTGAACTTCGTGTCCCACTCGGTGGTGCTCGGCTTCACCCTCGGCGCCGCGGTGGTGATCGCCCTGGGGCAACTGCCCAACCTGCTGGGCCTGGACTTGCCGAGCGAAGCCACCGCGCTGAACAGCCTGACCTCGCTGTTCGCCCATCTCGATGCTGTGGATAACCCCTCGCTGATCCTCGGCCTGGGCACGCTGATCGTCGGCCTGGCCCTGAAACTGCTGGTGCCGCGCTGGCCCTCGCTGCTGATCAGCCTGATCCTCAGCGCTCTGGTGGTATGGCTGTGGCCGGCGCTGTTCGGCCAGGTGAAGCTGGTCAGCGCCTTTACCGGGCGGCTGCCGCCGTTCAGCCCGCTGCCGCTGGACCTGGACATGATCCTGCGCCTGCTGCCCAGCGCCGTGGCGGTGGGCATGCTGGGGCTGGTGACCAGCCTGTCGATCGCCCGCTCGCTGTCGGCGCGCTCCGAGCAGTTGCTCGATGCCAACCAGGAAGTCCGCGCCCAGGGCCTGTCGAATATCGTTGGCGCATTCTTCTCCGGCTATCTGTCGTCCGGCTCCTTTACCCGCTCCGGCCTGAGCTACGAAGCCGGCGCCTGTTCGCCGCTGGCGGGGGTGTTCTCGGCGCTGTGGGTGGCCTTGTTCGCTGTGGCCGGCGCGGCGCTGATCGCCCATATCCCGATCCCGGCCATGGCCGGGAGCATCCTGCTGATCTGCTGGGGATTGGTGGACCATCGCGGCATTCGCGCGCTGTTCCGGGTCAGCCGCGCCGAGTTCGCGGTGATGAGCCTGACCTGTGTCGCCACCTTGCTCCTGGAATTGCAGACGGCGATCTATGCCGGGGTCCTGGCATCGCTGTTCTTCTACCTCAAGCGCACCTCGCAACCGCGCGTGCAGCATGGGCGCGAAGGCGACGAGGACATCCTGCGGGTCGGCGGCTCGATCTTTTTCGGCGCCAGCCATTACCTGCAAGTGCGCATGCAGCGCTGCCATGCGCCGCGCCTGGTGATCGACGCCCGGCAGATCAACTTCATCGACTATTCCGGGGTGGCCATGCTGCACCAGGAAGCCCGCCGCCTGCTGCGGCAGAACCGCAGCCTGACCCTGCGCCGCGCGCGGGCCTCGGTGATCGAAGAGTTGAGAAAGCTCGAAGGCGCGGAGAGATGCCCGATCCGGTTTGAGGATTGAACCCGGCTATGTAGGAGCGAGCTTGCTCGCGATGAACGTCGACGATAATACGGCGTGGCTGTCGCACCGCCGCTTCGCGGCTATCGCGAGCAAGCTCGCTCCTACAATAGAAAGAGGGGCGCGGGGTCAGAGCCCCAGCTGGCGCCGCAGCTCCGCCAGCACCGGCGCGGTGTCCGGACGCACGCCGCGCCACAGGAAGAAGGCTTCCGCCGCCTGTTCGGCGAGCATGCCCAGGCCATCCATGGAAATCGCCGCGCCGTATTGGCTGGCCCAGCGACAGAAGGCGGTCGGCTCCTTGCCATACATCATGTCATAGCACACCGTCTTGCCCGGCTCGATCAGGCTGGCGGCGATCGGCGGCACGTCGCCGGTAAGGCTGGCCGAGGTGGCGTTGATGATCAGGTCCACCGGCTCGCGCAACCAGTCGAAACCGCTGGCCGACACCGGCCCCAGGTCGCTGAACAGCTCGGCCAGCAGCTCGGCCTTTTCCACCGTGCGGTTGGCGATGATCACCGACGCCGGCTGCTCCGCCAGCAGCGGCTCCAGCGCGCCACGCACCGCGCCACCGGCCCCCAGCAGCAGAATGCGCTTGCCCTTGAGGCTGAAGCCGGCGTTGACCGTCAGGTCGCGCACCAGGCCGGCGCCGTCGGTGTTGTCGCCCAACAGGCTGCCATCGGCGAGTTTGCTCAAGGTGTTCACCGCACCGGCGCGCTGGGCGCGGGCGGTCAGGCTGTCGGCTAGGCGGTAGGCGTCTTCCTTGAACGGCACCGTGACGTTGGCGCCACGTCCGTCCACGAAGAACCCGCGGGCACAGCCGGCGAAATCGTCGAGGGGCGCCAGCAGAGTGGTGTAGACCAGCCGCTGCGCCGTCTGCTCGGCGAACAGCCGATGAATCAGCGGCGACTTGCTGTGGCCGATCGGGTTACCAAAAACGACGTACTGATCCATCCAATAAAACCCTCATGCACATCCCTGTAAGGAACCAGCTTGCTGGCGACAGGGACGCTGCGCTGTTCTGTTCAATCGCATTATCGTCCAGCGCCGGCCAGCCGGCTGCAACGCTTTACGCAGAGCCCGCCAGCCAGTCGCGGTCCTGCAGGAAATATTCGGTCAGGCGCGCTTCTTCGCTGCCCGGCTCGGCTTTCCAGTCGTAGCCCCAGCGCACCTGCGGCGGCAGGGACATGAGGATCGACTCGGTACGCCCGCCCGATTGCAGGCCGAACAGGGTGCCGCGGTCGTAGACCAGGTTGAACTCGACATAGCGGCCGCGACGGTACTCCTGGAACTCGCGCTGCTTCTCGGTATAGCCCAGGGCCTTGCGGCGCTGGACGATCGGCAGGTAGGCCTCGAGGTAGGCGTCGCCGATGGCGCGCATGAAGGCGAAGCTGGTGTCGAAGTCCCACTCGTTGAGGTCGTCGAAGAACAGGCCGCCGATGCCGCGTGGTTCATTGCGATGCTTGATGTGGAAGTAGCTGTCGCACCAGGCCTTGTAGCGCGGGTAGACGTCCGGGCCAAAGGACGCGCAGGCCTTTTCGGCGACGCGGTGCCAGTGCACGCAGTCTTCCTCGTTGGCGTAGTAGGGGGTCAGGTCGAAACCGCCGCCGAACCACCAGACCGGCTCTTCGCCTGCTTTTTCAGCGATGAAGAACCTTACGTTGGCGTGGGAAGTCGGCACATGGGGGTTGTGCGGGTGGATCACCAGCGACACGCCCAGCGCCTCGAAGCCACGGCCGGCCAGTTCGGGCCGGTGGGCGCTGGCGGACGGCGGCAAGCCGCTGCCGAACACGTGGGAAAAGTTGACGCCGCCTTTCTCGATCACCTTACCGTCGGCAATCACCCGGGTGCGCCCCCCACCGCCGGCCGGTCGGGTCCAGGCGTCTTCGACGAAGCGCGTACCGCCGTCTTCGGCTTCCAGGGCAGCGCAAATGCGGTCTTGCAGGTCGAGCAGGTAGGCTTTTACGGCCTCGGTGCGGGTAGTCATGGCATCACCTTGAATCGGGCAAAGCTACGCGGCGCCAGGGATACAGCAGAGGGCCTGCGCAAATGGGCGCGTAGCATAACACTGCGTGGGGGCCGGTCGCAGTTGACGGCGGTCAAGCATAGGAGTCCGATAAGGCACTTTCGCGACACGACCGAGGAGAGAGTGCAGATGGCCAAACGTATCCAGTTCCGGGCCCATGGCGGCCCGGAAGTACTCGAGTATGTGGATTACCAACCCGCAGAACCGGGCCCGCAACAGGTCCGCGTGAGCAACAAGGCCATCGGCCTGAACTTCATCGACACCTACTACCGCAGCGGTCTCTACGCGCCACCGGCCTTGCCATCGGGCCTGGGTGCCGAAGGGGCCGGGGTGGTCGAGGCGGTGGGCAGCGCCGTGACCCGCTTCAAGGTCGGCGATCGCGTGGCCTATGGCAGCGGCCCGCTGGGCGCCTACAGCGAGCTGCATGTGCTGCCCGCGGACAATCTGGTGCACCTGCCGGACAGCATCGACTTCGAACAGGCGGCCGGGGTGATGCTCAAGGGCCTGACCGTGCAGTACCTGCTGCGCCAGACCTACGAGCTCAAGGGCGGTGAAACCGTGCTGTTCCACGCGGCCGCCGGCGGTGTCGGGCTGCTCGCCTGCCAGTGGGCCAAGGCCCTGGGGGTGAAGCTGATCGGTACTGTCAGCTCGCCGGAAAAAGCCGCGCTGGCAAAATCCCTCGGCGCCTGGGAAACCATCGACTACAGCCATGAAGACGTGGCCAAGCGCGTGCTGGAGCTGACCGACGGCAAGAAATGCCCGGTGGTCTACGACGGCGTGGGCAAGGACACCTGGCTGACCTCGCTGGACTGCCTGCAGCCACGGGGTCTGATGGTCAGCTTCGGCAACGCCTCGGGCGCGGTGGAGGGGGTCAACCTGGGCATCCTGGCGGCCAAGGGCTCGCTGTATGTCACCCGTCCGACCCTGGGCACCTACGCCAACAACGCCGAGAACCTGCAGGCCATGGCCGACGATCTGTTCGGCATGATCGCCAGCGGCAAGCTGAAGATCGAGATCGGCCAGCGTTATCCACTGGCGGACGCGGCGAAGGCACAGATCGAACTGGCGGCGCGGCGCACCACGGGTTCGACCATTCTGCTGCCTTGAAATGCATCGCGATCCGACTTGCCCGCGATAAACGATGACGCGGTGTCAGGCCGGACGCACGATCTTGCCGGTCACCAGGTCGCGGATCAGGCTCGGGTTCTTGCGCCCGCCCAGGCTGCCGCCCAGGACCATGTCCAGCTGCCCGCGGAAATACTGCTCGACGCGAATCCGCGTGCGGGCGGCCGGGCGCCCCTGGGGATTGGCCGAGGTGGAAATCAGCGGCCCCACCAGCGCACATAACTCGCGCACCAGTGGATGATCGCTGACCCGCAAGGCCACGGTGTCGTGGACCCCAGTGACCCATTCCGGCAACAGATTCTGATGGGGCACCAGCCAGGTGTTCGGCCCCGGCCAGGTGCTGGCCATGCGATCGAGCCATTCCTGGGGGAAGTCCTCGAAGAGGAAATCGAACTGGCGGATGTTGTCGGCGATCAGGATCAGGCCCTTGTCCACGGAGCGCGACTTGATGGCCAGCAACCGGTCCACCGCCTCTTCGTTCCACGGGTCGCACCCCAACCCCCAGACTGCTTCGGTTGGGTAGGCAATCACCGCCCCTGCGCGAATTTCTCGTGCGGCTTGTTGCACACGCCAACTGCTGACCATTGCTGACTCTCCGGATTAAGGCTGTGCGCAGTTTACCGATCCTGCTTATAAAGCCTAGCCTTTTGCCCGGGCATACCAGCAGCCTGCTTCACATACCGCATGGCCCTCCAGCTCCAGCTCCGTAAGCGCCGCCAGCACCCTGGACAGGCTCCAGCCACTGGCCTGCACCAGGCCCTCGCTGGTCTGCGGCGCAGCATGCAACAGCGCCAGCAACGGGTGAGCGGGCGCGACTGGTGGCGGGGCTGGGGATAACGGCAGTCGTTGCCAGCCACGCAGGGCTTCGAGGATATGTTCGATGGTTTCCACCAGCACCGCGCCAT
Source organism: Pseudomonas sp. B3G-3 (assembly GCF_028640915.1). Lineage (NCBI taxonomy): Bacteria > Pseudomonadati > Pseudomonadota > Gammaproteobacteria > Pseudomonadales > Pseudomonadaceae > Pseudomonas > Pseudomonas sp. B3G-3. The sequence goes on from NZ_JAQZAB010000064.1 coordinate 94,345, forward strand.
CACGAATCAGCTGATGACAGCCCCGGGCCCCGGGGTGATGGATCGACCCGGGTATCGCATACACCTCGCGGCCTTGCTCGGCGGCGAGCCGGGCGGTGATCAGCGAACCGCTGGCGACGCTGGCCTCCACCACCAGCACGCCAAGGGACAGGCCACTGATGATCCGGTTGCGCCGGGGAAAGTGGCTGGCGTGGGGTCCGGTCTCCAGCGGGAACTCGGAAACCAGCGCGCTACCCTGGGCGATCATGGCATCGGCAAGGCGCCGATTGCGCTGTGGATAAAATTTTTCCAGGCCGGTGCCGAGCACGCCGACGGTCTGCCCGCCGACCTCCAGGGCGGCCTGGTGCGCCGCGCCATCGATCCCCAGCGCCAGGCCGCTGGTGATGACAAAACCGGCCGCGGCCAGGCTGCGGGAAAAGGCCGCGGCGGTGTCCATTCCAGGCCTCGAAGCGCGACGACTGCCAACCACCGCCAACTGCGGTTTTTCCAGGATCCGCGGATCGCCGGCGACAAACAGCAGCGGCGGCGCATCGGCAATTTCATTCAACAACGGCGGGTAGTCAGGCTGGTCCCACATCAGTAAATGCTGGCCCGGACGCTCCAGCCAGGCCAATGCACGGCTGGCGCCATCACGCACCTCGGCGTTGCGCCGGGCCTCGGCCGCACTCGCCGGCAGGCCCAACGCACGCCAGGCACTGGCCGGCGCGCTGATGGCCTTGGAGGCCGAACCGAAGGCTTCGAGCAACAGCTGAAAACGCTTCGGGCCAAGGTCCGGCAAGCGGTGCAAACGTAGACGGGCTTCCAGTTCCGCGGGGGAAACCGGAGCCTGGGCAGGCAGTGACATAGGATCATCCTTGATCGTTATAAGCCCGGCTGAAGCAGGAATAAGCTGTGGATAACTCTGTTGGTAACTTGTTGAGGGTTTACGGGTTACGCACCTTGTCCATGATCGCCAGGGAGCGGGAAGCATTGAGCACCAGGCCGTAGCTGAGTTTGTCGTAGGTGCGGAAAACCATCAGCAGACCGGCCCGCTCATCCGGCATCTTCACCTGGCCGCCGGCCACCCGATCGCGCACGGTTTCACCGGTCTTCAGCACCGCCAGCACATTGCCTTCAGCCAGGCCATCGCGCCGCCCCTTGTTCAGCGTCACCACGTCCAGCGCGCCGATCTGGGTGACGCCCCGTGGCACGTCGATGATCAGGCCCTCGACCGCCCGGCTCGGCGGGCTGGGGACAAAGGTCGAGTTGATGACCCGCGGCTCGCCGCTGAACAAACGGTCGCCCAGGCGCACTTCCTGGGTGGTGCGCTGCAATTGCAGGGTGGCGATATCGCCCTCGACCGCGACCACCTCGCCGCCGCCGATCTCGTCGGCGTTGATCCCCAGCACTTCGCCGCTCTGCGGGTCGGTGTAGGTCTTGCCCTGGCGGAAGATGCCGTAGGCCGATTGTTCCGGGTCGAAGCGGCCGCGCGCGAAGATCCGGTCGCCGGTGCCGCTGAGCACCCGTTCGGCATCGCCGGCGACTATGTAGGGCGCACTGTCGAAGGTCTCGGCCCGGTCGAGGATGCGGTTGCTCAGCAGAAAGCTGTCGATGGCCTGCAGTGGAATGGTCGGGATCGCCTCGGCCAGCGGCGTGCGGCGCACCTGAGGCGACAGTTTGACCGTACCCCGGGAAGCGCCGCGCTCCAGGGTCAGGCGTGGTTCGCCATTGACCTGTACCAGCGCCAGGGAGTCGCCGGGGTAGATCAGATCGGGGTCGGCGAGGCTGGAATTGGCCTGCCAGAGCGCCGGCCATTGCCAGGGATCGCGCAGAAAGCGGTTGGCGATGCTCCACAAGGTATCGCCCGCCACCACGGTGTAGCGCTGTGGGTAACCCTCCCGGAGCGGCACCTGCGCCTGGCCGAAACCGGCCCAGCCCACGAGCAGCAAGGCGAGTAGTGATTTCCTCATGCGGTGAATCCCTTTATTATGTGTACTCGCGTGAAACGCCAGCGCCTGTGCGCTCCCTGCTCCTGATCGAGCACGTTTTACAACGGTTGCCCTTCCAGAACCCGCAAGGCCTCCGACTCCGAACTTACTTCACACGTGTAGCAATTACGCTTATGGCCATTTTAAACATCCTCGAATTCCCCGACTCGCGCCTGCGCACTATCGCCAAACCAGTGGCCGTAGTGGACGACGAAGTGCGTCAGTTGGTCGACGACATGTTTGAAACAATGTATGAGGCGCCCGGCATCGGCCTGGCCGCTACCCAGGTCAACGTGCACAAGCGCATCGTGGTCATGGACCTGTCCGAAGACCGCAGCGAGCCACGGGTGTTCATCAACCCAGAGTTCGAACCGCTCACCGACGAAATGGGCCAGTATCAGGAAGGCTGCCTGTCGGTACCGGGCTTCTACGAGAACGTCGATCGTCCGCAACGCGTGAAAATCAAGGCCCTGGACCGTGACGGCCAGCCTTACGAACTGATCGCCGAAGGCCTGCTCGCGGTGTGCATCCAGCACGAATGCGACCACCTCAACGGCAAATTGTTCGTCGATTACCTGTCCACGCTCAAACGCGACCGGATCAAGAAGAAGCTGGAAAAGCAGCATCGTCAGCAGGCTTGATCCCCTTCTTCCAAAGGCTTGCAGCGGCAAGCCTTTTTCTTTTCTGCGTATTTATTAGCGAGAATTCCCATGACTGAGCCACTGCGCATCGTCTTTGCCGGTACCCCGGAATTTGCCGCCGAACACCTCAAGGCCCTGCTCGACAGCCCCTACGAGATCGTCGCGGTCTACACCCAGCCGGACCGGCCGGCCGGACGCGGGCAAAAGCTGATGCCGAGCCCGGTCAAGCAACTGGCGCTGGAGCACGATATCCCCGTGCTGCAGCCGCCAACCCTGCGCAACGCGGAGGCCCAGGCCGAACTAGCGGCCCTCGCGCCGGACCTGATGGTGGTGGTCGCCTACGGCCTGATCCTGCCGCAGGCGGTGCTGGATATTCCGCGCCTGGGCTGCATCAACAGCCACGCCTCGCTGCTGCCACGCTGGCGCGGGGCGGCGCCGATCCAGCGCGCCGTGGAAGCCGGCGACGCCGAGAGCGGCGTGACCGTGATGCGCATGGAAGCCGGCCTGGACACCGGGCCGATGCTGCTCAAGGTCCGCACCCCGATCAGCGCCACCGACACCGGCGGCAGCCTGCATGACCGACTCGCCGAAATGGGCCCGCCGGCCGTGGTGCAGGCCATCGCCGGCCTCGCTGCCGGAACCCTGCAAGGCGAAGTGCAGGACGACAGCCTGGCCACCTACGCCCACAAGCTGAACAAGGACGAAGCACGGATCGACTGGAGCCGCCCGGCGCTGGAGCTGGAGCGCCTGGTACGGGCCTTCAACCCCTGGCCGATCTGCCACAGCACGCTCAATGGCGAAGCCCTGAAAGTGCTGGCCGCCAGTCTCGCCGAAGGCAAGGGCGCCCCGGGAACCATCCTCGGCGCCAGCAAGGACGGCCTGCTCGTCGCCTGCGGCGAGCAGGCGCTGTGCCTGACCCGCCTGCAATTGCCCGGCGGCAAGGCGCTGAACTTCAGCGACCTGTTCAACAGCCGGCGCGAGAAATTCGCCACCGGCACCGTGCTCGGACAAGCGGTGGATGCTCAATGAACCCGCGTCTGGCCGCCGCCAAGGCCCTGACCTCGGTCCTCAATGGCAAAGCCTCGCTCAACAGCTCGCTGCCAACCCTGCTGGACAAGGTCGAAGTGCGCGATCGCGGCTTCACCCAGGACCTGGCGTTCGGCACCGCGCGCTGGCAGCCACGGCTGGCGGCGCTGGCGGCCAAGCTGTTGCAGAAGCCGTTCAAGGCAGCCGATGCCGACGTCGAGGCGCTGCTGCTGGTGGGCCTTTATCAATTGCTCTACACCCGCGTCCCGGCGCACGCCGCCATCGGCGAAACCGTGGGCTGCGCCGACAAGCTGAAAAAGCCCTGGGCCAAGGCGCTGATCAACGCGGTGCTGCGCCGTGCACAACGCGAGAGCGAAGCGCTGTTCGCCGAGCTGGAGCGCGACCCGGTGGTGCGTACCGCCCATCCGCGCTGGCTGCAAAAATCCCTCAAGGCGTTCTGGCCCGAGCAGTGGGAAGCCATCTGCGCCGCCAACAACGCCCACCCGCCGATGATCCTGCGGGTCAACCGTCGCCATAAATCCCGCACGGCCTACCTCCAGCTGCTGAGCGAAGCCGGTGTCGCCGCCAAGCCTTGCGTCTACAGCCAGGACGGCATCGTCCTCGATGAAGCCGCCGACGTGCGCAGCCTGCCGGGCTTCGCCGAAGGCTGGATCAGCGTGCAGGACGAGGCCGCGCAACTGGCCGCCGAGCTGCTGGAGCTGGCGCCGGGACAACGGGTGCTGGACGCCTGCTGCGCGCCTGGCGGCAAGACCTGCCACATCCTCGAAGTCGAGCCCGCGCTGGCCGGCGTGGTCGCGGTGGACCTGGAAGCCAAGCGCCTGGTGCGTGTCCAGGAGAACCTCGACCGCCTGGGGCTGAACGCCGAGCTGATCGCCGCCGACGGCCGCGACACCGCTGCCTGGTGGGACGGCAAGCCGTTCCAGCGCATCCTGCTGGACGCGCCGTGTTCGGCCACCGGGGTGATCCGTCGCCACCCGGATATCAAGCTCACCCGTCAGGCCGACGACATCGCCGCCCTGGCCACCTTGCAAGGCGAACTGCTGGACACCATGTGGTCGACCCTGGAAGTCGGCGGCATCCTGCTGTACGCCACCTGCTCGACCTTGCCGACCGAAAACACCGAGGTGATCGAGGCGTTCCTGGCCCGGACCCCGGGCGCTCGCGAACTGGACATCGGCGGGCAACTGGGCCAGCCTCCGGCCGGCCTGAAGCAGCCCCACGGTCGCCAGTTGCTGGCGCAAGAGGGCGGCCATGACGGGTTCTACTACGCCAAGCTGATCAAGATTGCCGCCGCGCGCGGTTAAGAAAGGTTCTAAGGGAGTGACTGGATGAAGATCATCATCCTCGGAGCAGGGCAGGTGGGCGGCACGCTGGCAGAGCATCTGGCCAGCGAAGCCAACGACATTACAGTGGTCGACACCGATGGCGAACGCCTGCGCGATCTCGGCGACCGCCTGGACATCCGCACCGTACAGGGCCGCGGTTCGTTCCCGACGGTGCTGCGCCAGGCCGGCGCCGACGATGCCGACATGCTGGTCGCGGTGACCAACAGCGACGAAACCAACATGGTCGCCTGCCAGGTCGCCCATACCCTGTTCCACACCCCGACCAAGATCGCCCGGGTCCGCGAGGCGGCCTACCTGACTCGCGCCGGCCTGTTCGATAACGAGGCGATTCCGGTCGACGTGCTGATCAGCCCGGAACAGGTGGTGACCAACTACATCAAGCGCCTGATCGAACACCCCGGCGCCCTGCAGGTGATCGACTTCGCCGAAGGCAAGGCCCAGCTGGTGGCGGTCAGGGCCTATTACGGCGGGCCGTTGGTGGGGCAGCAACTGCGCCAGCTGCGCGAGCACATGCCCAACGTCGACACCCGCGTCGCGGCGATCTTCCGCCGTGACCGGCCGATCCTGCCCCAGGGCGATACGGTGATTGAGGCCGACGACGAAGTGTTCTTCATCGCCGCCAAGGCCAACATCCGCGCGGTGATGAGCGAGATGCGCCGCCTCGACGAATCCTACAAGCGCATCGTCATCGCCGGCGGCGGGCAGATCGGCGAACGCCTGGCCGAAGCCATCGAAAGCCGTTACCAGGTGAAGATCATCGAGATGAACCCGGCGCGTTGCCGCTACCTCTCGGACAACCTCGACAGCACCGTGGTCCTGCAAGGCAGCGCCTCGGACCGCGACCTGCTGATGGAAGAGAACATCGCCGACGCCGATATCTTCCTGGCCCTGACCAACGACGACGAAGCCAACATCATGTCCTCGCTCCTGGCCAAGCGCCTGGGAGCGAAGAAGGTGATGACCATCATCAACAACCCAGCCTATGTCGACCTGATCCAGGGCGGCGATATCGATATCGCCATCAGCCCGCAGTTGGCCACCATCGGCACCCTGCTGGCCCACGTGCGCCGTGGCGATATTGTCAGCGTGCACTCGCTACGCCGTGGCGCGGCGGAAGCCATCGAGGCGATTGCCCATGGCGATGCCAAATCGAGCAAGGTGATCGGCCGCGCCATCGAGGACATTACGCTGCCGCCAGGCACCACCATCGGCGCGATCATCCGCGACGAGGAAGTGCTGATCGCCCATGACGACACGGTGATCGAGGCCGGCGACCATGTGATTCTGTTCCTTGTGGATAAAAAACATATCCGCGATGTGGAGAAGCTGTTCCACGTGGGGTTGAGCTTCTTCTGATCCGGGACCTGCGCTGTCAGGACCGGTCAATCGCGAGCAAGCTCGCTCCTACAATGGAAGGCGTACATCCCTGTAGGAGCGAGCTTGCTCGCGATAGCTGTCTCGAATACGCCACCTAACCGTCGAAGGAGCCCTCCCATGCTCGAATCCCTGGAAAAAATGCTCGCCAAGGGTATGGATAACTCGCTGCTGCGCTTCGGCCTGGGCAAGGGTTATCTGGATCTGCACGAATACGCCAAGGCCGCCGAGCACCTGCAACGCTGCGTCGGTTTCGACCCCAAGTATTCGGCGGCGTGGAAGCTGCTGGGCAAGGCCTACCAGGGGCTGGAGGATTATCCGGCGGCGCGCCAGGCCTGGGAGCAGGGCCTGGAGGCAGCCCGCGGGCATGGCGACAAGCAGGCGGAAAAGGAAATGACGGTGTTTCTCAAGAAGCTCGAGCGCCAGACCAAAGGCTGACTGTAGCCGCTGCCGAGTGAGCGAGGCTGCGATCGACCGCGAAGCGGTCGTAAAACCAGGCGCCGCGATCTGCCAGACACTCCTGCTGCGCAGGTTTAGCGAGGACTGCGTCCTCGTACGCAGCCTCGCAAGTTCGTCAGCGGCTACAGGCGATGTCCGAACGCTTCAGAGATAACGCAGGCCGATGCCCTCGGCGTCCACCAGCACCACTTCCATCTTTACCCGTGGGGCGCTCATCGGCAGGCCTTGCACCTGGCCGTAGACCACCGCGCCCTTGGGCAGCGCCGCCAACGCCGGGTGCTTGACGTAGACCCCGCTGGCAGACAGGTTGCGCGTCTGGCCCAGGCATTCGCCGAAGCTTTCGTGCTGGATCTTGATCCTCAGGGATTTGCGCGAATCGGGCATATGCTGTGCTCTGCTTCAACCTTTGTGGATAACCTTGGGCGAAAGGTTATCCACAGATCGTGCCAGGCGGTCAGTACCAGCGTTCTTCGCCGGCCGGACGTTTCTTGAAACGCTTCATGCTCCACATGTACTGGCTCGGATAAGCCCGCACATAGCGCTCGACTACCTGGCTCATCGCCGCGCAGGAGGTTTCGGTATCGGTGCTGTACATCGCATCCGGCGCGGCTTCGAGGATTACCTTGTAGCCGGAACCGTCGGGCAGGCGCAGCGCATGCAGGAACACCCCGACCGCCTTGCCGCCGGCCAGCATGTTCGGCACGAACTTGCTGGTCAGCGCCTTGGTGGCGAAGAAGGGCACGAAGATCCCGGCGGATTCGGCCGGTTCCGGGTCGGCGGGAATGCCCACCGCACCACCTTTGCGCACTTCCTTGATGACGCTGAGGATGCCTTCCTTGGTGGACGGCGCCACGCGGTTGCCCAGTTGCACCCGCTGTTTCTGCAGCAGGTCGTCCACCGCCTTGAGCTTCGGCGGGCGGTAGAAAATGATCGGTTTGCACTGGCTGCAATAGAAGTGGTTGAGCACTTCCCAGTTGCCCAGGTGGCTGGTGATGCCGACCACACCCTTGCCCGACGCCAGCGCCTCTTGCAGCACCTCGAGGCCCTCGACTTCACGCACCAGGGCGATCGAGCGCTCGGCCGGCCAGATCCAGGCGCAGGCGCTTTCGGTCAGGGACTTGCCGATGTCTTTCAGGCTCTGTCCCACTAAACGCTCGCGCTCGGCGGCGTCCATCTGCGGAAAGCACTTGGCCAGGTTGATCCGCACCACATCGCGGGAACGGTTGGGGGTCTTCCACATGATCCAGCCGATGGCCGAACCGACCGCCTGCACCGCGCGCCAGGGCAGCAGGGCAAACAATCGCAGAGCGCCCACCAGCAGGGCGCCTTTAAACTTATCCACAGGTGACTCCTGATATCCGGGTCATGAACCTTGTCGCAAGCCGGTTATTCTAACCGCCCGTTTGCCAGGATGGCGTAGCGATCGCAGTCGCGGGTGTGATCCATCACCATGCCCGAAGCCTGCATCAGCGCATAACAGATGGTCGGCCCGACAAAGGTGAAGCCGGCCTTTTTCAGACCCTTGCTCATCGCCTCGGCCTCTGGAGTCACCGCCGGAACCTCGCTGCGGTCCTTGAAATGATTGACCCTGGGCACCCCGCCGACGAACGACCAGAGGAATGCCACCGGGTCCTCCAGCGCCATCCAGGCCTGGGCATTGCGCCGGGCGGCAGCGAGTTTCAGGCGGTTGCGGATGATCCCGGGATCGAGCATCAACTCGTCGATTTGTGCATCGCTCATCTGCGCCACGCGCTGCACATCGAAGCCGAACAGCACCTGGCGATAACGCTCGCGCTTCTTCAGGACGGTGATCCAGGACAGGCCGGCCTGGAACCCTTCGAGCAATAACAACTCGAACAAACGCTGCGCATCGCGTAGCGGCACGCCCCACTCCTGATCGTGATACGCCATGTACAGGGGATCTTCGTTGCACCAAAAGCAGCGTGGCATAAGGCTCCAGTGGGCGTGCGCACAACTGAATCGGGTATACTCCCGCTCTTTAAATCGCAGCCCAAGTAACAGGTGAATTTCGTGAGCCAGCCTACGCCAGCCGTGCGTACCTTCCAAGACTTGATCCTCGCCCTCCAGCAATACTGGGCCGAGCAAGGTTGTGTGGTACTTCAGCCCTACGATATGGAAGTAGGCGCCGGCACTTTCCATACCGCCACGTTCCTGCGCGCCATCGGCCCGGAAACCTGGAACGCCGCTTATGTGCAGCCCAGTCGTCGCCCGACTGACGGCCGCTACGGCGAAAACCCGAACCGTCTGCAGCACTACTACCAGTTCCAGGTGGTCTTGAAGCCGAACCCGGAAAACTTCCAGGAGCTGTACCTGGGCTCGCTCAAGCACGTCGGCCTCGACCCGCTGGTGCACGACATCCGTTTCGTCGAAGACAACTGGGAATCGCCGACCCTCGGCGCCTGGGGCCTGGGCTGGGAAGTCTGGCTCAACGGCATGGAAGTGACCCAGTTCACCTACTTCCAGCAAGCCGGTGGCATCGAGTGCTACCCGGTGACCGGCGAGATCACCTACGGCCTGGAACGCCTGGCCATGTACCTGCAGGGCGTGGATTCGGTCTATGACCTGGTCTGGGCCGACGGCCCGTTCGGCAAGGTGACCTACGGCGACGTGTTCCACCAGAACGAAGTGGAGCAGTCGACCTACAACTTCGAACACGCCAACGTCGAGAAGCTGTTCGAACTGTTCGATTTCTACGAAAGCGAAGCCAAGCGCCTGATCGAGCTGGATCAGCCGCTGCCGCTGCCGAGCTATGAAATGGTCCTCAAGGCCTCGCACACCTTCAACCTGCTGGATGCCCGTCGCGCGATCTCCGTGACCGCGCGTCAGCAGTACATCCTGCGTGTGCGCACCCTGGCGCGTTCCGTTGCGCAAGCCTACCTGCTGGCCCGCGCCAAGCTGGGCTTCCCGATGGCAACCCCGGACCTGCGTGATGAAGTGTTGGCTAAGTTGGAGGCGGCACAATGAGTGCGCAAGATTTTCTGGTTGAACTGGGCACTGAAGAACTGCCACCCAAAGCCCTGAACACCCTGGCCGAAGCCTTCCTGGGCGGTATCGAAAAAGGCCTGCAGGCCGCCGGCCTGAACTTCGAGACCAAGCACGTCTACGCCGCACCACGCCGCCTGGCGGTGCTGATCAGCGGCCTGGCCACCCAGCAGCCGGATCGCAGCATCAACCTCGACGGCCCGCCGCGTCAGGCCGCCTTCGACGCCGAAGGCAACCCGACCCAGGCAGCCCTGGGCTTCGCCAAGAAATGTGGCGTGGACCTGAGCGAAATCGACCAGAGCGGGCCGAAGCTGCGCTACAGCCAGAGCATCAAGGGCAAGCCGACCGCCAGCCTGCTGCCGACCATCGTCGAAGACTCGCTGAACGACCTGCCGATTCCAAAACGCATGCGTTGGGCTGCGCGCAAGGAAGAGTTCGTGCGTCCGACCCAATGGCTGGTGATGCTGCTCGGTGACCAGGTCATCGACTGCACCATCCTCGCCCAGAAAGCCGGTCGCGACTCCCGCGGTCACCGCTTCCATCACCCGCAAAGCGTGCGCATCACCTCGCCGGCCAACTATCTGGACGACCTGCGTGCCGCCTATGTGCTGGCCGACGCCAACGAGCGTCGCGAGCTGATCAGCAAGCGCACCGAAGAACTGGCGCGCCTGCAGGAAGGTACTGCCATCGTTCCAGCCGATCTGCTGGACGAAGTGACCGCCCTGGTGGAATGGCCGGTGCCGCTGGTGTGCTCGTTCGAGGAACGTTTCCTCGAAGTGCCGCAGGAAGCCCTGATCACCACCATGCAGGACAACCAGAAGTACTTCTGCCTGCTGGACGTCGACGGCAAGCTGCTGCCGCGCTTCATCACCGTGGCCAACATCGAAAGCAAGGACCCGCGCCAGATCATCGAGGGCAACGAGAAAGTCGTTCGCCCACGCCTGACCGACGCCGAGTTCTTCTTCAAGCAGGATAAGAAACAGAAGCTCGAAGACTTCAACCAGCGCCTGCAGAACGTGGTGTTCCAGGAGAAGCTGGGCAGTGTCTACGACAAGGCCGAGCGCGTCTCGAAACTGGCCGCGTTCATCGCCCCGCGCATCGGCGGCGACGCCCAGCGCGCCGCGCGCGCGGGCCTGCTGTCGAAGTGCGACCTGGCCACCGAAATGGTCGGCGAGTTCCCGGAAATGCAAGGCATCGCCGGTTACTACTACGCCCTCAATGACGGCGAGCCGGAAGACGTCGCCCTGGCGCTGAACGAGCAGTACATGCCGCGTGGCGCCGGCGCCGAGCTGCCAAGCACCGTCACCGGTGCCGCCGTGGCCATCGCCGACAAGCTCGACACCCTGGTCGGCATCTTCGGCATCGGCATGCTGCCAACCGGCAGCAAGGACCCGTACGCGCTGCGTCGTGCCGCGCTGGGCGTGCTGCGCATCCTGATCGACAAGAAGCTCGACCTGGACCTGACCGAAGCCGTGGCGTTCGCCGTCAGCGCGTTCGGCAGCAAGGTCAAGAGCGCCGGCCTGGCCGATCAGGTCCTGGAGTTCATCTTCGACCGTCTGCGTGCCCGTTACGAAGACGAAGGCGTGGATGTCGCCACCTACCTGTCGGTCCGTGCCCTGAAGCCGGGTTCGGCCCTGGACTTCGACCAGCGCGTGCAGGCCGTGCAGGCCTTCCGCAAGCTGCCGGAAGCCGCTGCGTTGGCCGCGGTGAACAAGCGCGTTTCGAACCTGCTGAGCAAGGTCGAAGGCAGCGTGCCGACCACCGTGGAAGCCAAGTACTTCGACAACGCCAACGAGTTCTCCCTGTACTCGGCGATCCAGCAAGCGGACCAGGCCGTGCAGCCAATGGCCGCGGCGCGTCAGTACAGCGAGACCCTGGCCCGCCTGGCCGCCCTGCGCGAGCCGGTCGACGCCTTCTTCGAGAAGGTGATGGTCAACGCCGAAGACGCCAACGTGCGGGCCAACCGCTACGCGCTGCTGGCACGTCTGCGGGGTCTGTTCCTCGGTGTCGCCGACATCTCGTTGCTGGGGTAAGGCGTACGTGAAACTGCTGATTCTCGATCGGGACGGAGTGATCAATTACGACTCCGACGCTTACATCAAATCGGTGGAGGAGTGGATTCCGCTCCCCGGCTCGGTCGAAGCCATCGCGCAGTTGAGCAAGGCCGGCTGGACGGTAGCGGTCGCTACCAACCAGTCGGGCATCGCTCGCGGTTACTACGATGTCGCCACCCTCGACGCCATGCACGAGCGCCTGCGCGCCCTGGTGGCCGAGCAGGGCGGCGAACTCGGCCTCATCGTGTACTGCCCCCATGGCCCGGACGAAGGTTGCGCCTGCCGCAAACCCAAGCCCGGCATGTTGCAGACCATTGCCCGGCACTACGAAGTGGATCTGGCTGGTCTATGGTTTGTGGGCGACAGTCTCGGTGACCTGGAAGCCGCAAAAGCCGTCGACTCTCAGCCAGTTTTGGTAAAGACCGGGAAAGGCGAAAAGACCCTGGGGAAAACCCTACCGGTAGGCACCTTGATTTTTGACGACCTGGCGGCAGTTGCCGCTGAACTTATCCACAATTAGAGAGTTCTTCTGACATCCTGGCCAAGGACTGTTCGGGAGTGCGCTTTTTTAGAGGCGGGCAATGCCCGCAACGGTAAACGCCGCTATGTCGATCCTGCAGGCAATCAGAACCTTCTTCTTTTACCTGCTGCTGGGCACCAGTTCGTTGCTGTGGTGCTCCCTGAGCTTTTTTATCGCGCCCTTCCTGCCGTTCAAGGCGCGCTATCGCTTTATCAACGTCTATTGGTGCCGCTGCGCGTTGTGGCTGGCCAAGGTGTTTCTCAAGATCAACGTGGAAGTGAAGGGCGCGGAAAACGTCCCCGAGCGTCCATGCGTGATTGTCTCGAACCACCAGAGCACCTGGGAGACGTTCTTTCTCTCGGCCTATTTCGAACCGCTGAGCCAGGTGCTCAAGCGTGAACTGCTGTACGTGCCGTTCTTCGGCTGGGCCATGGCCATGCTGCGTCCGATCGCCATCGACCGCGACAACCCCAAGGCCGCGCTCAAGCAGGTCGCCAGCAAGGGCGACGAGCTGCTCAAGGACAATGTCTGGGTACTGATCTTCCCGGAAGGCACCCGGGTGCCTTACGGCCAGATGGGCAAGTTCTCCCGCAGCGGCAGCGCCCTGGCGGTCAACGCCGACTTGCCGGTGCTGCCGATCGCGCACAACGCCGGCAAATACTGGCCGAAGACCGGCTGGGTCAGGCACCCCGGCACCATCACCGTGGTGATTGGTGCGCCGATGTACGCCGAAGGCTCCGGACCACGGGCCATCGCCGAGCTCAACGACCGGGTCGCGGCCTGGAATGAGCAGGCGCAGCGGGACATGGGTTCGCTGCCTCCGGTAGCCGCGGCGCCGGACAAGATGGCCATCTGAGTTTCTGTGGATAACCTGTGTACCGTTTTATGGATAATCGCTATATAAAATTCGTAAGCATATGATTTATATACATATTTCATAAACCCATAAAACTCCGGAAAACGTGCATAAGTTTTCTGGATACGAAAAAAACCGGCCCTTGAGCCGGTTTTTTTCGCCTGTCGATATTCAGTCCGTGAGCAGGGGTAATTGCAGGCTGAAGGTTGTCCCCTGGCCGACCACGCTACGGCAGACAATCCGCCCTTCATGCCGGTCGACCACCGCCTTGACCATCGACAACCCCAGCCCCAGGCCTTCGCTGCCCTGGGCCGAGGCGAAGCGCTGGTACTGCACGAACAGCTGCGGCAGCTCATCGGCCGCAATGCCTTTGCCCTGGTCGGTGATATCGCAGGTCAGCCAGCCTTCTGTGCAAGCGACTTGCACCCGGACGGTCGAGCCCGACGGGCTGTACTTAATGGCGTTTTCCAGCAGATTGAACAAGGCCCGGGTCAGCAGGGATTGATCGGCCAGCACCATGCCTTCGGCATCGTCGTCGAGGTCATGCACCAGCTGGATGTTTTTCAGCTGGGCGATGGTCATGGCCTGGTCGAATGCATCCAGCACCAGCATGGCGAACATGCTCGGCTGGAACTGATAGGCCTCGGACTCGGCCTTCGCCAGTTGCACAAAGGCTTCGGTGAGCCCCAGGGCGCGACGCACCTGCAGTTCGATCTGGCTGTAGATCCGTGTATCGCCCGAGCCCTGGTGCCGCTGCACATCGAGCAAGGCCAGGATCGCCGAATGGGGCGCGCGCAGGTCATGGGACAGGAAGCGCAACAGGGTGGCCCGCTGCTGCTCGGCATCCCGCTCGAGGCTCAGGTCGGTGAGGCTCAGCAGCCAGCCGATCGGCGTATCGCTGTCGATCGGCAGCAAGGGCGCCAGGTCCACGCGCAGGCTGCGCTGTTCGATATCCCGAAATTCCAATGGCTGCAGTTGCGACAGGGCAGGGCGTTGCCCGTCCTGCAAACCGGGATAACCCAGGCCGGCCAACTGGTGGACCAGGTCCTCGCCGATCAGCGCGTTGCCAAACACTTCACGGGCGTTGCGGTTAGCCAGCAACACGCGGCCGTCCGGATCGCTGATCAGGGTGGCCACCGGCAGGTATTCCAGGCCGTCGGCAATGAACCGGCGGGTGTCGCGGGTGCGGCTCAAGGCCTGCTCCAGGGCCACGATCTGCCCCTGCAGCACATCCCCGGCGGGGGTCTGGGTGCGCCGGCGTTCGGGCAGTACCTTGGGTTCGCTGTCCAGGCGCGCCAGCTCCCAGCCAAAGTAGGCCAGGATCACGCTCAGGCGACGCCAGTTCCAGATCAGGTAAGCCAGCAGCATCCCCAGCAGACTGGCCACCGGCGGCCACCACAGTCCCAGGCGCAGCAGCCCGGCCGAACCGAGTAGGGCCGCCGCCATGCAGGCCAGGGTCAACCACAACGCATGCCGCGGCCGTACCAGCAGCAATCCCAGCAGGGCCGCCACCAGCAGCACCGACAGCGCCGCGGCCGGCCATTGCCCCAGGGCAACGATGGTGCGCTGCTGCAACAAGCCATTGAGCAGGTTGGCCTGGATCTCGATGCCTGGGGTGGTGCCGACGCTGGCCGACTGCGGGGTGACGTAACGGTCGCCCAGGCCGGGAGCGGTGGTGCCGATCAGGATCAGCTTGTCACGCAACAACTCCGGTGGGACTTCACCGCGCAATACGCTGACATAGGGAACACTGGGGAACCCGGCCTGGGTGCTGATGAAGGGGATGCGTATTTCGTTGCTGCGCAGCCAGCCCTGGGTGATCTGCGCGGTGTCCGAGCCAGGCATCGACAGGGCAGTGCCTGCCGGGTGCGCCTGTTGATAAAGCAGCCAGGCCAATTGTGCCTTCGGCGCCTGCGGTGGGCCTTCGCGCAGATAGACGCTGCGGACCGTGCCGTCGGTATCGGCCTCGGCGTTGATATGGCCGACCGCCTTGGCGCACTGGCTCAACGGCGCCACCGGCTCGATCTCACCCAGCGGTTGGCCGTAGCGGGCCACGCTCTCGCGCAGCAGGGGCAGGAATACCTGGCCTTCGCGGCAGATCGCCTGGGCCAGGCGCTGATCGTTCTCGGGAACGCTGTCGGGTTCGCTGAAGATCACGTCGAACAGCACACCCTGGACCTTGGCCGCCGTCAGCCGATCCAGCAGGTCGGCATGCAGGGTGCGCGGCCAGGGCCACTGGCCCAGCTGCTGCAGGCTGTAGTCGTCGATGGTGATCATCAGCAGGCGTGAATCGACCGGCAACGGGCTGAGCCGTCGCAGGTTGTCATACAGCAGGTTATTCAGCGCCAGTCCGTGGCTCAGCGACAACAGGGCGGTCAAGGGCAGCAGGATCAGGCTGACCCATGCCCATTCCCGCACCAGACCGCCAAACAGTCGCTGGGCTTGCGTCGGCTCCCGGCCCTCGGGTCGGCGCCAGCGCCTCACCGACAAACCGCCGCGCACTTACTGAACACGCGTGGTCCTGGGGTAATAGAAGATGTCATAGACCCCCGTCTCTCCTTCGAGTCCGTGCTCATCGAAAGCAGAAAGGCGGACATGATAAAAAAAGGCTTCCAGGCCGCTGAAGTTGACTTCCGGCGTGCTGGAGAACTGTTCCTGCTTGATATTGAGGAAGCTTTTGTCGGTCGCCACCTGGGCCCGGTAACGCTTGGCGCCCGGCAAGGGCTTCATGATCAGCTGCCAGACCGGCAGATCGCCCGTCTGGCCCGCCTGGCCCATCAGCTGCGGCGCAGGTAACAGATCGACTGGCTTCAACGGGCCTTCTTTCTGGATACGCAAACCTTGGCGAGCCATGACCTGCACTTCACCGGGAACCGGCCCGACCGGTTTATCCACAGGGCGTTTCTTGCCCTTGGTCTGTTTCGGCGCTTCGTCGTCTTCGCGGTTGACCGCTACCTGGCCGTTGAGCACTTCCACCAGCGACTGCTGATCGTCGTTACGCACCCGGAAGTGCGTACCGCGTACACCCAGCACGCCGATCGGCGTGACGATCTGGAAACGGTCGTAATCGCTCGGGCGCTTGATGACATAGGACTCGATCTGCCCCTGTTCGAGCGCGACCTGGGGGATCGCATGTTCTTCGTTCAGGTGCAGGGTGATCTGGGAACTGGAGGGCAGCACCACCAGCGAGCCATCGCCCAGGGACAGGCTGACGAATGCCGAAGGCGAGGTCTTTACCCCTTCGAGTTCATCGACGCTCATGCCTTCTTCCAGGGGTACCTGGTTGCCCTTGGCATCCAGCTTCCAGGCTTCGCCCGTGAGATGCTCGACCGTCGCCGGCAGCGGCTGGCCACGGCATTGCTGGTTTTCATCGATATAGGGAGGGCGCTTGGGCGCGGCGACGGCAGCCTGCGGCATGGAAAAGGCCAGTGTGCTGCCGAGCAGAAATGAAACGAGCATGGCCCGGTGGCGGATGTGCAAGGAGGTCATGGGTTCATGGGTCCGTAGTCGCGCTCTTCTGAAGTCCGTGCCATTAGAACTGCATTGTTAGCGTTCTGACCATACCTCTTGAACCAAGGCCGGCCAGGGTCATTCCATTACGGGACAAACAGCACAACCGCTAAAGAGCGGCTGCGCTGTTTGGCTCCATGCCGGCCGGATGCGAATCAGCGCATCCGACCCGCCCAGGTCAGTCCCGCTCGATGGAGATCAACCGATAGGCCAGGGCTCCCAGCCCTGCGCCCAACAGCGGTGCTACCCAGAACAGCCACAGCTGGGACACTGCCCACTCGCCGGCGAAGAAGGCGACCGCGGTGCTGCGAGCAGGGTTGACCGAGGTATTGGTGACCGGAATGCTGATCAGGTGGATCAGGGTCAGCGTCAGGCCAATGGCAATCGGGGCAAAACCGGCTGGCGCGCGCTTGGCGGTGGCGCCCAGGATGATCAGGAGGAACATCGCGGTGAGCACGACTTCGGTCAACAGCGCAGCGAACATCGAGTAGCCGCCAGGGGAGTGTTCACCGTAACCGTTGGCTGCGAAGCCCGCCGAAGCGTCGAACCCGACCTTGCCGGAGGCGATCAGGAACAGTACGCCACCTGCGGCGAGTCCACCGAGCACCTGGGCGACGATATAAGGCAGCAGTCGGCTACCCGGAAAACGCCCGCTCAACCACAGGCCAACCGAGACCGCGGGGTTGAGGTGAGCCCCGGAAATCGGACCCAATGCGTAAGCCATAGTCAGGACGCTCAGGCCAAAGGCCAGGGCTACCCCCAGATAACCGATCCCGAATTGCGGAACGCCGGCCGCCAGCACGGCGCTCCCGCACCCGCCCAGGACCAACCAGAACGTACCGAAAAACTCAGCGCCGAATGTCTTCATCAGAGGCCTTCACAGATAAAAAATGAGGAATTGTTTGTTGGCTGGCGGCGCCGTGGGGCCGCGCGGGAGAGGAGGGATGACACATCCCTGTGTCGGAGCATTACGTCCTGAGGAGGCACTCCCTGTATTCCCCTGTACTGCAAACCGAAGACAAGCCCCGGCCTGACGTCCGCCAATCCGGCGGTTGACACTCCCTGTGTCGGAGCACTTCCGATTGCCCCTGTGTGCCACTCAGCGACTACGAATTTACCGGCATGCCGTGGAGGCCGGGCCGGTTTGCAATATTTGTTCAGAATTGTCTGATCTAGAACACCCAACGCTGCTGCTCCTGATAGACCATAGGCTGCGCCGTCTGTGTCTGTGGCGCGCTGATCGGGGCGAAGCCCTGGGAGTCGCTGAACCCGATAGTGGTTACGGACGGGCTGAAATAACGCTGCACCGGCAAGGCATAGTCCGAAGACGGCAGCGCAGGCTGCTCCGCGGTCGACCCCAGGCTCAGGCAAGCCGCGAGCATCAGAGTGGTAAATCGAGCCAGGTCCGCTGCCTGCGCAATGCCTGCGTAGAGCAACCGCCCCTTCCCCAGGATGTTCCCCATAGTTCTTTTCCTTGCACGTTCGAGCCGGTATCGTTCTGCAACGAATGCAGGCCGGATGGACAGTGCTCCTGTCGGCTACCGGCTATATGACATCAGCGTACCGAGCAAAGGTGTGAACCAGAGCAATTCGCCACAATTGTTCAGATTCGTCTGATCAGCCTAAACTCAGCGCCAGGAAAGGCCTCAAATAAAGCCATCAGCATTCTCTCGCGATAAAAGGAACTGCCCCGCATGCGTGTCGCAATACTGGATGACGAGCCCGCCGAACTGGCGCGGGTGGAACAGACACTGCGACAGATCCCCGGCCCCGGGGAACAACCATGGACGCTGCACAGCTTCGAGCGTGGCGAGGACCTGCTGCGGCAGCTGCGGCGCGAAACCTTCGACCTGCTGATTCTTGACTGGCAGTTGCCGGACCTCAGCGGACTCTCGTTGCTGCGCTGGACCCGCGAGCACATGGAGGCGCCACCGGCGGCCATCATGCTCACCAGCCGCGATGCCGAGAGCGATATCGTCCAGGCCCTGAATACCGGGGCCGACGACTATGTGAGCAAACCTTTCCGCCCCAACGAACTCAAGGCACGGGTGACCGCTGTCCTGCGTCGCCACGGCTTGCAGCGCTCGGCGGCCGTCGAGGTACAGACCTTCAACGACCTGGCCTTCGACGACGCCGAGCTGACCGTGACCCGCGCCGGCAACCCGATCAGCCTCACCGAACGCGAATACCGCCTGGCCCGCTGCCTGTTCGCCAACCTGGGTCGGCCGCTATCCCGGGAATACCTTTATGAGCGTTTCTGGACCCATGAGGAAATCGTCTCCTCCCGCCCCCTGGACACCCACATCTACCGCCTGCGCAACAAGCTGGGGCTGACCGCGGATCGTGGCTGGCAGCTGCTGACCATCTATGGTTATGGCTATCGCCTGGAAAGTGTTTCGGCGGCGGAGTAGAACGCCCCTTTTAGCCGGGCAATAAAAAAGGCCAACGCTGAGCGTTGGCCTTTTTTATTTCGGCGATGCAACCCGGATCAGAAGTCCAAGTTGGATACCGCCAGGGCGTTGCTTTCGATGAAGTCGCGACGAGGCTCGACCGCATCACCCATCAGGGTGTTGAAGATCTGGTCGGCGCCGATGGCATCTTCAATCGTGACCTTGAGCATACGGCGTACGCTTGGGTCCATGGTGGTTTCCCACAGCTGATCCGGGTTCATCTCGCCCAGACCTTTGTATCGCTGGATGGTGTGGCGCTTGGTGCTTTCGGTCATCAGCCAGTCCAGGGCTTCCTTGAACTCGGTCACCGCCTTCTTGCGTTCGCCACGCTGAATATAAGCGCCTTCGTCCAGCAGGGAGCTCAGTTGAGCGCCGAGGGTAACGACGGTCTTGTAGTCATTGCTACCGAAGAAGTCGCGGTTGAAGGTGACGTAGTTCGACAGGCCGTGGGAGATCAGTTCGACCTCTGGCAGCCAGACATTACGTTCACGGTCTTCACGCAGGCTGGCCTTGTAGACCAGGCCGGACTTCTCGACGGTGCGCAGGCGGACTTCATATTGGGCCAGCCAATCCTGCATGGCCGCGTGATCGGAGAGTTGCTCCAGGCTCACGGCCGGCAGGTAGATGAAGTGCTCGGTCAGTTCCTGAGGGTACAGGCGCGACAGACGCTTGAGGGTTTTCATGACCATGCGGAAGTCGTTCACCAGGCGCTCCAGCGCCTCGCCGGAAATGCCCGGTGCTTCTTCGTTCAGGTGCAGGCTCGCATCTTCCAGGGCCGACTGCGTCATGTACTCTTCCATGGCGTCGTCGTCTTTGATGTATTGCTCTTGCTTGCCTTTCTTGACCTTGTACAGCGGCGGTTGAGCGATGTAGATGTAGCCACGCTCGATCAGCTCCGGCAGCTGACGGAAGAAGAAGGTCAGCAGCAGGGTGCGGATGTGCGAACCGTCGACGTCGGCGTCGGTCATGATGATGATGTTGTGATAACGCAGCTTATCGATGTTGTACTCTTCGCGGCCGATGCCGCAACCGAGTGCAGTGATCAAGGTGCCGACCTCTTGCGAGGAAATCATCTTGTCGAAGCGCGCTTTCTCGACGTTAAGGATCTTGCCCTTGAGCGGCAGAATCGCCTGGGTCTTACGGTTGCGTCCCTGCTTGGCGGAGCCGCCAGCAGAGTCACCTTCCACCAGGTAGAGTTCGGAAAGGGCAGGGTCTTTTTCCTGGCAGTCCGCCAGTTTGCCCGGCAGGCCGGCGATATCCAGCGCGCCTTTACGGCGGGTCATCTCACGAGCCTTACGCGCCGCTTCACGGGCACGGGCGGCGTCGAGCATCTTGCCGACCACCAGCTTGGCTTCGTTCGGGTTTTCCAGCAGGAAGTCGGAGAAGTACTTGCCCATTTCCTGTTCGACCGCGGTCTTCACTTCGGAAGACACCAGCTTGTCTTTGGTCTGGGAGCTGAACTTCGGATCCGGCACCTTGACCGAAATGATTGCGGTCAGGCCTTCGCGGGCATCGTCACCGGTGGTGGCGACCTTGTGCTTCTTCGCCAGACCTTCCTGTTCGATGTAGTTGTTCAGGTTACGCGTCAGTGCCGAACGGAAGCCCACCAAGTGGGTGCCGCCATCGCGCTGCGGAATGTTGTTGGTGAAGCACTGCAGGTTTTCGTTGAAGCTGTCGTTCCACTGCAGGGCGATTTCCACGCCGATGCCATCTTCACGCTGCACATTGAAGTGGAACACCTGGTTGACCGCGGTCTTGTTGGTGTTCAGGTATTCAACGAACGCACGCAGGCCGCCTTCGTACTTGAACAGTTCTTCCTTGCCGCTGCGTTCGTCCTTCAGAACGATACCGACACCGGAGTTGAGGAAGGACAGTTCACGAATCCGCTTGGCCAGGATGTCCCAGCTGAAATGGATGTTCTTGAAGGTCTCGCTGGAAGCCTTGAAGTGAATCTGGGTACCGGTGGTTTCGCTGTCACCGACGATCGCCATAGGCGCCTGAGGCACACCGTGAACGTAGGTCTGTTCCCAGATCTTGCCGCTGCGGCGAACGGTCAGGACCAGTTCTTCGGACAGGGCGTTCACTACCGACACACCCACGCCGTGCAGACCGCCGGATACTTTGTAGGAGTTGTCGTCGAACTTACCACCAGCGTGCAGCACGGTCATGATGACCTCGGCCGCGGAAACGCCTTCTTCTTTATGCACGTCTACCGGGATGCCGCGACCGTTGTCACGCACGGTAATGGATTCGTCCGGGTGGATGATGATGCTGATGTCGTCGCAATGGCCGGCCAGAGCTTCGTCGATCGAGTTATCGACCACCTCGAACACCATATGGTGCAGACCGCTGCCATCGTCGGTGTCACCAATGTACATACCGGGACGTTTGCGTACGGCATCCAAACCTTTCAGCACTTTAATGCTGCTCGAGTCGTACGTGTTTTCTTCGCTCATGCCTTCACTCCCGATGGTCGTGGGTCTGGGTGATACGGCCCTGTTCCACGTGGAACAGGGCAACTGGCGTTTCCGTCTGCCAGCCTTCCCTCAATAATTCGTGGTCTACACAGGTGATGAACACCTGGCAGCGTAAGTCTTCCAACAAGCGACAAAGTGCGCGGCGATGCTGCTCGTCCAGCTCGGACGGCAAGTCATCCACCAGATAAATACACTGACCGCGCCGGGCCTGGCTGACCAGGTGCCCCTGGGCGATCCGCAAGGCACAGACCACCAACTTCTGCTGACCGCGGGACAAGATGTCCGCAGCGTTGTGTGCGCCCAATCTGAGACGCAAATCAGCACGTTGGGGGCCGGCCTGGGTATGACCCATTTGCTGATCACGATGGAGGGATGTCGCGAGCACTGCACTGAGCTCTCGCTCTTTATCCCAACCACGGTAATAGCTAAGCGTTAAGCCCTCGAGCTCTACCAGCTCGCTCAAGGTCCGCTCAAAGACTGGTTTCAAGGCTTTGATATAAGCGCGGCGGTATTCATCAATTTCAGCGCTGGCCTGACACAGTTCCCTATCCCAGGCTGCTTGCGAAGCGGCGTCAAGTGTACCATGCCGCAGCCATGAGTTCCGCTGCCGCAGGGCCTTCTGCAAGCGCTGCCAGGTTGACATGAAGCGGGGTTCCACGTGGAACACGCCCCAATCGAGGAACTGGCGCCTGATTTTGGGTGCGCCTTCCAGCAAGCGGAAACTGTCCGGGTTGATCAACTGCAGGGGCAGGATCTCCGCCAGCTGCGCGGCACTGCGGGCGTTCTGCCCGTCGATGCGGATCTGGAACTCACCCTGGCGGTCGCGAGATATCCCCAGGCTGCTATGTCCGCCTTCCGCCAGCTCGACCTGGCCGAACACCGTGCAAGCGAGTTGCTCGTACTGGATCACCGGCAATAAACGGGCGCTGCGAAACGAGCGAGCAAGCCCCAGCAAGTGGATGGCTTCCAGCACGCTGGTTTTGCCACTGCCGTTGGCGCCGTAGAGGATGTTGATGCGAGGGGAGGGGGAGAAGGTCACCGGGTGCAGATTGCGCACCGCGGTGACCGAGACGCGACTGAGGGACATCTAGCTTCTGCTGAGCATGATTACAGGCGCATCGGCATGACAACGTAGGCCGAGTCGTCGTTGTCGGATTCCTGCACCAGCGCACTGCTGTTGGAATCGGACAGGATCAGGCGTACCTGTTCAGTGGTCATCACGCCCAGCACGTCGAGCAGATAGCTCACGTTGAAGCCGATCTCCAGCGAACCGCCGTTGTATTCCACGCCTACTTCTTCTTCCGCCTCTTCCTGCTCCGGGTTGTTCGCCTGGATTTTCAGCTGACCGTTGGCCAGTTGCAGACGGATACCGCGGTACTTCTCGTTGGACAGGATCGCGGTACGGCTGAAGGCTTCGCGCAGCGCCTGACGGTCGCCCAGTACCAGCTTGTCACCGCCCTTCGGCAGCACACGCTCGTAGTCCGGGAACTTGCCGTCGACCAGCTTGGAAGTGAAGGTGAACTCGCCGGTGGTAGCGCGGATGTGGTGCTGGCCCAGCACGATGCTGACGTTGCCATCCGGCTCGGTGAGCAGACGGGCCAGTTCCAGGATGCCTTTGCGCGGCACGATCACCTGGTGACGATCCGGCTGACCGATATCGGCCTGCATCGAGCACATGGCCAGGCGGTGACCGTCGGTGGCCACGGCACGGATGATGCCGGCGGAGACTTCCAGCAGCATGCCGTTGAGGTAGTAGCGCACGTCCTGCTGGGCCATGGCGAAGCTGGTGCGTTCGATCAGGCGACGCAGCTTGCTCTGCTCCAGCTGGCAGGTCAGCGAGCCCGGGCCTTCTTCCACAGTCGGGAAGTCGTTGGCCGGCAAGGTGGACAGGGTAAAGCGGCTACGGCCAGCCTTGACCACCAGCTTCTGCTCGTCGACCTTGATGTCGATCAGGGCGTCGTTCGGCAGGCTCTTGCAGATGTCCATCAGCTTACGCGCCGGGACAGTGATTTCGCCTGGCTCCGCCGGCTCTTCCAACTGCACGCGACCGACCAGCTCGACTTCCAGGTCGGTACCGGTCAGCGACAGTTGCTGGCCTTCGACAACCAACAGCACGTTGGAAAGTACCGGCAAGGTCTGACGACGTTCGACGACGCCGGCGACCAGTTGCAGGGGTTTCAACAGGGCTTCGCGTTGAATGGTGAAATGCATGGTCTAGTCCCTTGCCTTAATAAGCTGCGCTGGAGTCATCAAGTGGTCAGAGTACGCAGCAGGTTCTTGTAGTCCTCGCGGATGTCCGCGTCGGATTCCTTAAGTTCATTGATCTTGCGGCATGCGTGCAAGACCGTGGTGTGGTCGCGGCCGCCGAACACATCGCCGATTTCCGGCAGGCTGTGGTTGGTCAGTTCCTTGGACAAGGCCATGGCCACCTGGCGTGGACGCGCGACAGAACGCGAGCGCCGCTTGGACAGCAGATCGGAGATCTTGATCTTGTAATACTCGGCGACAGTGCGCTGAATGTTATCCACAGAGACCAGCTTGTCCTGCAGGGCAAGCAGGTCCTTCAGCGATTCGCGAATCAGCTCGATGGTAATGTCGCGTCCCATGAAGTGCGAGTGAGCGATGACACGCTTGAGCGCCCCTTCCAGCTCACGCACGTTGGAACGAATTCGCTGGGCAATGAAGAACGCCGCATCGTGAGGCAGCTCGACTTTGGCCTGGTCGGCTTTCTTCATCAGGATCGCGACGCGGGTTTCCAGTTCCGGTGGCTCCACCGCCACCGTCAGGCCCCAGCCGAAGCGCGATTTCAGGCGTTCTTCCAGGCCTTCGATCTCCTTCGGGTAGCGGTCACTGGTGAGAATCACCTGTTGGCCGCCTTCGAGCAGGGCGTTGAAGGTGTGGAAAAACTCTTCCTGGGAACGCTCCTTGCGAGCGAAGAACTGGATATCGTCGATCAGCAACGCATCCACCGAACGGTAGAAGCGCTTGAATTCGTTGATCGCGTTGAGTTGCAGCGCCTTGACCATGTCAGCCACGAAGCGCTCGGAATGCAGGTACACGACCTTGGCATTCGGGTTCTTCTTTAATAGATGGTTACCCACAGCATGCATCAAGTGGGTCTTACCCAAACCTACGCCGCCATAAAGGAAGAGCGGGTTGTAACCATGCTTGGGGTTGTCGGCTACCTGCCAGGCCGCGGCGCGGGCCAGCTGGTTGGACTTACCTTCCACAAAGTTTTCGAAGGTGAAGGTGCGGTTCAGGTAACTGGTGTGCTTGAGCGCACCTTCCACCTGAACGGTGCGCTGTTCGGCGCGCACTGGAGCCTGCTGCGAGCTGGCCCCCGCCATCGGGTCGAAGCTGTCACGAGAGGGTTCTTCGCTGACTTCGGCGACTTTCTGGGTCGCCGCCTTGGTCGGGGCGGCCGGAGCCGGCGCAGCGACCGGGGCGGCAGCTGCTGCCTGCTGAACCTGAGAGGCAACCGCAGCGGCCAGCGGAGCATTGGGTGCCGCACGAGGAGCGGAACTGCGTTTGCTGCCTATTAATAAGGAAAGCGCCGGCGCCATGCCATTGCCATGCTCATCCAGCAGCTCGAGCACGCGGCCCAGGTACTTTTCGTTGACCCAATCGAGAACAAAACGATTCGGTGCGTATACACGCAACTCGTCGCCTTCGGCTTCGACCTGTAGCGGACGGATCCAAGTGTTGAATTGCTGGGCAGGCAGCTCATCACGCAGAAGCTCCACGCACTGCTGCCAAAGTTCCACTGACACGGATATCCCCTAAGTTGAAAGCCGGTGAGGCAAAAACAAGCCGCCATTGTAACGACCAGACGCACACTTATCCACATGTAGGTTGATCGCAGGCCACTATGAATCAACGCTTTATCCCGAAAAAACACGACCAATGGTATGTGCATAAGCTCTGTGGATAACCACACCTAAGGGCATTGCACAACTGGGGGCGAAAATCGGTGGATAACCCGCTTGTGGATAACTCGCCTTTCCACACACAGCTTTTCCGATAGCGCAGCACAGGCAAAGCACCGTTTCTCGACAGTGTTGTCATTCTCTGTACAGCACGTCCTATAAGGGCTCAATGTAGTTATCCACAGACAGGGACGTCCCTAGCCTTTATAAGCTTTACAGAAAAGCTTTAAATAATTCCCTTCTTTATTTTTATATCTGGCTGACCCGGTTCTTCAGCCTCAGAGGCGGACATACCCAGATAAAGGAAAAGCTGGTTGGAAATTGACCTAGAGGCTTGCTTTCTCTAGAATCGCCGATCTCTTAAAACGGGGGCCATTCCGGCCCGTTGTGGACGAACCAGGTAACACGACAATGAAACGTACTTTCCAACCAAGCACTATCAAACGCGCTCGTACCCACGGTTTCCGTGCTCGCATGGCTACCAAGAACGGTCGTGCCGTCCTGTCGCGTCGTCGCGCCAAAGGTCGTGCGCGTCTGGCAGTTTGATACTCCGGCACTGGAGGTGAGTCAGGACTTCAGTCGGGAAAAGCGTCTGCTTACCCCCCGGCATTTCAAGGCAGTCTTTGACTCCCCTACCGGCAAGGTTCCGGGGAAGAATCTCCTGCTCCTTGCGCGCAACAACGATCTGGATCATCCCCGTCTGGGGCTGGTTATCGGAAAAAAGAGCGTCAAGCTCTCCGTTGAGCGCAATCGCCTCAAACGTCTGATGCGCGAATCGTTTCGCCTGAACCAGGATGCTCTGGTCGGCTGGGACATCGTTATCGTCGCGCGCAAAGGTTTGGGCGATGTAGAAAACCCCGAATTGATTCAGCATTTCGACAAGCTCTGGAAGCGTCTGGCCCGTAACAAGCCGGCACCAGCAGTCAAAACCGAAACTGTAGGGGTAGACAGTACCAATGCGTAAACTGGCACTCGTTCCGATCCAGTTTTACCGCTATGCCATTAGTCCTTTGATGGCCAGTCACTGTCGTTTCTACCCCAGCTGTTCCTGCTACGCGTATGAAGCCATCGAAAATCATGGCCTTCTGCGCGGTGGCTGGCTGACCTTTCGTCGTTTAGGTCGCTGTCATCCGTGGAATCCCGGTGGTTATGACCCGGTTCCACCTATCCCTACCTCCCGTTCTTCTTCGATGGCCGAGTAATCATGGATATTAAACGCACGATCCTGATCGTCGCCCTGGCAATCGTGTCCTACGTCATGGTTCTTAAGTGGAACCAGGATTATGGCCAGGCTGCCCTGCCGACTCAGAATGTTGCTGCCAACACCGCCACCCCGGCTCTACCGGATACGCCTGTTGGTAACAATGCTTCCGCCAGTGCCGATGTACCCAGCGCGAATACCGATACCAGTACCCCTACCGAAACTCCGGTGGCGGCAAGCAAAGACCTCATCCAGGTAAAAACGGATGTGCTCGATCTGGCTATCGATCCTCAAGGTGGTGATATCGCCCAGCTGAAGCTGCCGCTGTATCCACGTCGCCAGGACCATCCGGAAATTCCGTTCCAACTGTTCGATAACGGTGGCGAACGTACTTATCTGGCGCAAAGCGGCCTGACCGGTGTCAACGGTCCGGATGCTCGTCCTGCAGGACGCCCGGTTTATTCGGCCGAGAAAAAGACTTATCAACTGGCTGACGGCCAGAACCAGCTGAATGTCGACCTGAAATTCAGCGACGCCGGCGTCAACTACATCAAGCGTTTCACCTTTACCCGCGGTCTGTACGATCTGAAAGTCACCTATCTGATCGACAACACCAGCGACAAGGCCTGGACTGGCAACCTGTTTGCCCAGCTCAAACGCGACGCCAGCTCCGATCCTTCTTCCAGCACCGCCACCGGCACCGCGACTTACCTGGGCGCCGCCCTGTGGACAAGTTCCGAGCCGTACAAAAAAGTGTCGATGAAAGATATCGACAAGGGCTCGCTGAAAGAAACCGTGCAAGGTGGCTGGGTTGCCTGGCTGCAACACTACTTCGTGACTGCCTGGATCCCGGCGAAGAACGAAAGCAACGTGGTGCAGACCCGCAAGGACAACCAAGGCAACTACATCATCGGTTTCACTGGCCCGGCGCTGACCGTTGCACCTGGTGCCAAGGCTGAAACCACCGCCACTCTGTACGCCGGTCCGAAGAGCCAGGCCGTTCTGAAAGAGTTGTCCCCAGGCCTGGAACTGACCGTCGACTACGGCATTCTGTGGTTCATTGCCCAGCCGATCTTCTGGCTGCTGCAACATATCCACAGCATTGTGGGTAACTGGGGCTGGTCGATCATCTTCCTGACCATGCTGATCAAGGGGATCTTCTTCCCGCTGTCGGCGGCCAGCTACAAATCCATGGCGCGCATGCGTGCGGTGGCGCCGAAACTGGCGGCTCTGAAAGAGCAACATGGCGACGACCGGCAGAAAATGTCGCAAGCCATGATGGAGCTGTACAAGAAAGAGAAGATCAATCCGCTGGGTGGTTGCTTGCCAATCCTCGTGCAGATGCCGGTGTTCCTGTCCTTGTACTGGGTACTCCTGGAAAGCGTGGAAATGCGCCAGGCGCCATTCATGCTGTGGATTACCGACCTGTCGATCAAGGATCCGTTCTTCATCCTGCCGATCATCATGGGCGCCACCATGTTCATCCAGCAGCAGCTGAACCCGACTCCTCCGGATCCGATGCAGGCCAAGGTGATGAAAATGATGCCAATCATCTTCACCTTCTTCTTCCTGTGGTTCCCAGCGGGCCTGGTGCTGTACTGGGTTGTGAACAACTGCCTGTCGATCGCACAACAGTGGTACATCACACGTAAGATCGAAGCCGCTACCAAGAAAGCAGCGGCCTGACCTACTCTGTGGATAACCACTCAAAACGCCCCCTAGTGGGGCGTTTTGCTATCTGTCACTTTTGTCTGCCTCTTTATGTCTGGAGCGGGTTATGAATGTCCCTCGTGAAACCATCGCAGCCGTCGCCACCGCCCAGGGGCGTGGTGGTGTGGGCATCGTGCGTATTTCCGGACCACTGGCCAGCGTCGCCGCCAAGGCCATCAGCGGCCGCGAGTTGAAACCGCGTTACGCTCATTACGGGCCGTTTTTCAGCGATCGGGACGAGGTCCTGGACGAGGGGATCGCCCTGTATTTCCCGGGGCCGAACTCCTTTACCGGCGAAGACGTACTGGAACTTCAGGGCCACGGCGGTCCGATCGTCCTGGATATGTTGCTGCAGCGCTGCCTGCAGTTGGGATGTCGCCTGGCCCGGCCGGGGGAATTCAGCGAGCGCGCCTTCCTCAACGACAAGCTCGACCTGGCCCAGGCCGAAGCCATCGCCGACCTGATCGAGGCCAGTTCCGCACAGGCCGCGCGTAATGCCTTGCGCTCTTTGCAGGGAGCGTTCTCCAAGCGTGTGCATAACCTGACCGAGCAATTGATCGCGCTGCGCATCTACGTCGAGGCGGCCATCGATTTTCCCGAGGAAGAAATCGACTTCCTGGCCGATGGCCATGTGCTGCAGATGCTCGACACCGTGCGCGACGAGTTATCCACCGTGGTCCGCGAAGCCGGGCAGGGCGCCTTGCTGCGTGACGGTATGACCGTGGTCATCGCTGGCCGACCGAATGCCGGCAAGTCCAGCCTGCTCAATGCCCTGGCCGGACGCGAAGCTGCCATCGTCACCGAGATCGCCGGCACTACTCGGGATGTGCTGCGCGAACATATCCACATCGACGGCATGCCGCTGCACGTTGTGGATACCGCGGGACTGCGCGATACCGAAGACCAGGTGGAAAAGATCGGTGTGGAACGTGCCCTCAAGGCCATTGGCGAGGCAGACCGCGTATTGCTGGTGGTCGACGCCACGGCACCGGAAGCGCTGGACCCCTTTGCCTTGTGGCCGGAGTTCCTGGAACAGCGGCCGGATCCGGCGAAAGTTACGCTGATCCGTAACAAGGCCGACCTGACCAGCGAAGCGATTGCCCTGGAAGTCAGCGACGATGGCCACGTGACTATCAGCCTCAGTGCCAAGGCGGGAGGCGAGGGCCTGGAGTTGCTGCGTGAGCACCTCAAGGCTTGCATGGGTTACGAGCAGACGTCCGAAAGCAGCTTCAGTGCACGCAGGCGTCACCTGGAAGCCCTGCACCACGCCAGTAAGGCACTTGAACACGGGCGTTCGCAATTGACCCTGGCCGTCGCCGGCGAGCTGCTGGCTGAAGACCTGCGTCAAGCCCAGCAATCCCTGGGAGAAATTACCGGCGCTTTCAGCTCGGACGACCTGCTGGGCCGGATTTTCTCCAGCTTCTGTATCGGTAAATAACCCCATCTTCCTGTAGGAGCAGCCGTTCAGCGGCTTGGTTGCTCGTGATGCTCAGTGGCGATGTTCTGCCCGACATCACGGGCGAACCCGCTCCTGCAATCCTTTGTACTTCCCACCATTTCCGAGTTTGCCGGGCGCCATCGAGCGCTTCGGTGGATTTCTCGTGGGCGCCCTTTGGTCGGCTGAGCCTTTTTTCTGTGGATTAAGCCCTGTGAATAACTGCCCTTAGGCTCAGTTGATAACAGAGCGTCAAAACTGAGGAAAACCCGCTCTGTGGATAAGCATCACTTTAATCCACAGGCTTACACCGGTTATCCAAGGGCCTCGTTGCCACCTAACCACAGACTTTTGAGTCGCTGTACACATTGAAAACAAAGGGCTGCATGAATCTATCCACAGATAGGTCGGTGCCTAAGAATAAACATAAAAACAAAGATTTAATAAATTTCTTTCTTTTTAATTTCTATTGTCCGTGAGTCATCCACAGCTGGTTAAATTTTGTGCAAAGGGTTCTTTAGGAAGGGCGAAGACCCTATACTTGTCCGTTATCCCAAGAACCCATCCTTTTTTACCCATATAAGCAGGCACGAGGTGCGTGGTGGATTTCCCTTCCCGTTTTGAAGTGATCGTCATCGGCGGCGGTCATGCCGGTACCGAGGCAGCACTTGCATCAGCACGCATGGGGGCAAAAACCCTGTTGCTGACGCACAACGTGGAAACCCTCGGAGCGATGAGCTGCAATCCCGCGATTGGCGGGATCGGTAAAAGTCATCTGGTCAAAGAAATCGATGCCCTCGGCGGCGCGATGGCCATGGCTACCGATAAAGGTGGTATTCAGTTTCGGGTGTTGAACAGCCGCAAAGGCCCAGCCGTGCGGGCTACCCGTGCCCAGGCCGACCGCATCCTGTACAAGGCCGCTGTCCGCGAAATCCTGGAAAACCAGCCGAACCTGTGGATATTTCAACAGGCGGCGGATGACCTGATCGTCGAACAGGACCAGGTTCGCGGCGTAGTGACCCAAATGGGTCTGCGTTTCTTCGCCGAATCCGTGGTGTTGACCACCGGTACCTTCCTCGGTGGACTTATCCACATCGGGATGCAGAACTATTCCGGCGGTCGCGCCGGCGATCCACCTTCGATCGCCCTGGCCCATCGGCTGCGTGAATTGCCGCTACGTGTCGGCCGCCTGAAAACCGGCACGCCGCCGCGTATCGATGGTCGTTCCGTGGATTTCTCGGTGATGACCGAACAACCGGGCGATACGCCGATTCCGGTGATGTCGTTCCTGGGCTCGAAAGAGCAGCATCCGCGGCAGGTCAGCTGCTGGATCACCCATACCAATGCCCGTACCCACGAGATCATTGCTTCCAACCTTGATCGTTCGCCGATGTATTCCGGGGTGATCGAGGGAATCGGCCCGCGCTACTGCCCGTCGATCGAAGACAAGATCCATCGCTTTGCCGACAAGGAAAGCCATCAGGTCTTCATCGAACCGGAAGGCCTGACCACTCACGAGCTGTACCCGAACGGGATATCCACATCCTTGCCGTTCGATGTGCAGTTGCAGATCGTGCAATCGATCCGCGGCATGGAAAACGCCCACATCGTGCGTCCTGGCTACGCCATCGAGTACGACTACTTCGACCCGCGCGACCTGAAGTACAGCCTGGAAACCAAAGTGATCGGCGGCCTGTTCTTTGCCGGCCAGATCAACGGCACCACCGGCTACGAAGAAGCCGGCGCCCAGGGTTTGCTCGCCGGCGCCAACGCCGCATTGCGCGCGCAGGGCAAAGACAGCTGGTGTCCGCGTCGCGACGAGGCCTACATCGGTGTGCTGGTCGACGACCTGATTACCCTGGGAACCCAGGAACCGTATCGAATGTTCACATCCCGTGCCGAATACCGCCTGATCCTGCGCGAAGACAACGCCGATCTGCGCCTGACCGAAAAAGGTCGGGAACTGGGTCTGGTCGACGATGTCCGTTGGGCTGCGTTCTGCAAGAAGCGCGAAGGCATTGCCCAGGAAGAACAGCGTTTGAAAAGCACCTGGGTTCGCCCGGGCACCGAACAGGGCGATGCGATCGCTGAAAAGTTCGGCACGCCGCTGACCCATGAGTACAACTTGCTGAATCTGCTGAGCCGTCCGGAAATCGACTACGCTGGTCTGGTCGCAGTGACCGGGCAGGGCGCAGAAGATCCACAGGTTGCCGAACAGGTCGAGATCAAGACCAAGTACGCTGGCTACATCGATCGCCAGCAGGACGAAATCGCTCGTCTGCGGGCCAGCGAGGACACCAAGCTGCCTGTGGATATCGACTACAGCACCATTTCCGGCCTCTCGAAAGAGATCCAGAGCAAGCTCGGCGCCACGCGTCCTGAAACCCTGGGCCAGGCTTCGCGGATCCCGGGCGTTACACCGGCGGCGATTTCCCTGTTGATGATTCACTTGAAAAAACGCGGCGCGGGCCGTCAGTTGGAGCAAAGCGCTTGAGTTCGCAGGTCACCTCGCAACATGCAGAAGAGTTATCCACAGGTGCTCGCCAACTCGGTGTCAACCTGACAGAAGCCCAGCACGAATTGCTGCTGGGTTATCTGGCCCTGTTGATCAAATGGAACAAGGCTTACAACCTGACCGCCGTGCGCGATCCGGATGAAATGGTCTCGCGTCATCTGCTCGATAGCCTGAGCGTGATGTCGTTCATCGAAAACGGTCGCTGGCTGGATGTGGGCAGCGGCGGCGGGATGCCGGGCATTCCATTGGCTATCCTGTTTCCGGATTCGCAAGTGACCTGTCTGGACAGCAATGGCAAGAAAACCCGCTTCCTGACCCAGGTCAAACTGGAACTGAAGCTGGATAACCTGAATGTTATCCACAGTCGTGTCGAAGCTTTCCAACCGCAGCAGCCATTCAACGGGATCATTTCCCGGGCGTTCAGCAGCATGGAGAACTTCACCAACTGGACTCGCCACCTCGGCGACCGCGATACACGTTGGCTGGCAATGAAGGGCGTTCATCCCGCCGATGAGCTGGTAGCATTGCCGGCAGACTTCCACCTCGATAGCGAACACGCCCTGGCCGTACCCGGTTGCCAAGGCCAACGCCATCTGCTGATACTGCGCCGCACGGCATGATTGGGAACACAAGCAAGAATGGCTAAGGTATTCGCGATAGCGAACCAGAAAGGTGGTGTGGGCAAGACCACCACCTGCATCAACCTCGCAGCATCGCTGGTTGCTACCAAGCGCCGGGTGCTGTTGATCGATCTTGATCCACAGGGCAACGCCACCATGGGTAGCGGTGTGGATAAACACGGCCTGGAAAATTCGGTCTACGACCTGCTGATCGGCGAATGCGACCTGGCCCAGGCCATGCACTACTCCGAGCACGGCGGTTATCAACTGCTGCCGGCGAACCGCGACCTGACCGCCGCGGAAGTCGTTCTGCTGGAAATGCAGATGAAAGAAAGCCGCCTGCGCAGCGCCCTGGCGCCGATCCGGGAAAACTACGATTACATTCTGATCGACTGCCCACCGTCACTGTCGATGCTCACGCTCAACGCCTTGGTCGCCGCCGATGGGGTCATTATCCCCATGCAGTGCGAGTACTTTGCACTCGAAGGGCTGAGCGACCTTGTGGATAACATCAAGCGCATCTCCGAATTGCTCAATCCGAACCTCAAGGTCGAAGGCCTGCTGCGGACCATGTACGACCCGCGGCTAAGCCTGATGAACGATGTTTCCGCGCAGCTCAAGGAACACTTCGGCGATCAGCTGTACGACACGGTGATCCCTCGCAACATCCGTCTGGCGGAAGCCCCCAGTTATGGCATGCCGGCGTTGGCCTACGACAAACAGTCCCGCGGTGCCATTGCCTATCTGGCCCTCGCTGGCGAGATGGTTCGTCGGCAACGGAAAAATTCACGTGCAGCCGCTGCCCAGCCAACTTAAGGAATCCCCATGGCCGTCAAGAAACGAGGTCTCGGACGTGGACTGGATGCACTGTTGAGTGGTCCGACTGTCAGTGCACTGGAAGAACAAGCGGTGCAAGCCGATGTGCGCGAGCTGCAGCATCTGCCGCTGGACCTGATCCAGCGCGGCAAGTATCAGCCGCGCCGGGACATGGACCCACAGGCCCTGGAAGAACTGGCGAGCTCGATCAAGAGTCAGGGCGTGATGCAGCCGATCGTGGTGCGTCCGATCGGCTCCGGCCGTTTTGAAATCATCGCCGGCGAGCGCCGCTGGCGCGCCAGCCAGCAGGCGGGCCAGGAAACCATCCCGGCGATGGTCCGCGATGTGCCGGACGAAACCGCCATCGCCATGGCGCTGATCGAGAATATCCAGCGCGAAGATCTCAATCCCATCGAGGAAGCGGTTGCCCTGCAGCGCCTGCAGCAGGAATTCCAGCTGACTCAGCAGCAGGTTGCCGAGGCTGTGGGTAAGTCCCGCGTCACCGTAGCCAACTTGTTGCGCCTGATCGCTTTGCCTGAAGTGATCAAGACCATGCTGTCCCACGGCGACCTGGAAATGGGTCATGCCCGTGCCCTGCTGGGTTTGCCGGAAAATCAACAGGTTGAAGGGGCGCGACACGTTGTCGCACGTGGCCTCACCGTACGCCAGACCGAAGCCCTGGTTCGCCAGTGGCTCAGTGGCAAACAGCAGCCTGCCGAACCGGTCAAACCCGACCCGGATATCGCGCGCCTGGAGCAGCGCCTGGCCGAGCGCCTAGGCTCTGCGGTGCAGATTCGTCACGGAAAGAAAGGGAAAGGTCAGTTGGTCATCGGGTATAACTCCCTCGATGAGCTTCAAGGCGTCCTTGCACACATCCGCTGAAACATTTCCTCATGTAGCGTGCAGTCGGAAATCACTACCCGGCAGTTGAATAGGGGCTGAACCGCCCCTATACTCTGCGCGCATTTTGTCGGCACAAATTATGCCAAGTTATTGAATTCTGGCAGCCGACCCATGAGGAGCAAGAGTGATGGAAACCCGCACGCCAAACCGCTTGCCGTTCCATCGCTTGGCGGTTTTCCCGGTTTTATTGGCTCAATTGGTCGTTTTACTGCTGGCCGCCTTGGCGCTCTGGCAATGGCATGGAGTCGTAGCCGGATACTCAGGCCTTTGCGGGGGACTGATAGCCTTGCTACCCAATGTGTATTTCGCTCATAGGGCATTTCGGTTTTCCGGCGCCCGAGCAGCTCAAGCCATCGTCCGGTCTTTTTATGCTGGCGAGGCGGGCAAACTGATTTTGACGGCAGTGCTCTTTGCATTGACGTTCGCAGGTGTGAAGCCATTGGCGCCGCTAGCTGTATTCGGCGTCTTCGTGCTGACCCAACTGGTCAGCTGGTTCGCTCCCCTGCTTATGAGAACAAGACTTTCGAGACCTTAGGGCGTTTGAGGCAACCATGGCAGAAACAACCGCTTCGGGCTATATCCAGCACCACTTGCAGAACCTGACCTTCGGTCAGCTACCTAATGGCGGCTGGGGCTTTGCCCACACCGCAGCAGAAGCCAAAGAAATGGGCTTCTGGGCATTCCACGTCGATACCCTCGGCTGGTCTGTGGCGTTGGGTCTGATCTTCGTTCTTCTTTTCCGCATGGCGGCCAAGAAGGCAACTTCCGGTCAGCCAGGTGCTTTGCAGAACTTCGTTGAAGTATTGGTCCAGTTCGTCGATGGCAGCGTGAAAGACAGCTTCCATGGCCGTAGCCCAGTGATTGCACCGCTGGCACTGACCATCTTCGTCTGGGTGTTCCTGATGAACGCCATCGACCTGATCCCGGTCGACTGGATTCCTCAGCTGGCCATCCTGATCTCCGGCGATGCGCACATTCCGTTCCGCGCCGTGTCGACTACCGACCCGAACGCCACGCTGGCCATGGCTTTCTCGGTGTTCGCACTGATCATTTTCTACAGCATCAAGATCAAGGGCATCGGCGGCTTCATCGGCGAACTGACCCTGCACCCGTTCGGCAGCAAGAACATCTTCGTTCAGGCGCTGCTGATTCCGGTGAACTTCCTGCTTGAATTCGTGACGCTGATCGCCAAGCCAATCTCCCTGGCACTGCGTCTGTTCGGCAACATGTACGCTGGCGAACTGGTGTTCATCCTGATCGCCGTGATGTTCGGCAGCGGCCTGCTCTGGCTCAGCGGCCTGGGCGTGGTGCTGCAATGGGCGTGGGCTGTGTTCCACATCCTGATCATCACCCTGCAAGCGTTTATCTTCATGATGCTGACCATCGTCTACCTGTCGATGGCGCACGAAGAGAACCATTAAGACCGGTCTCGATCAGTCTGATGTCCCTCCCGGTCAAACGGGAGGGGGCCCGTATAGGGCACGATGAAACGATTTGTTTTACCGCTTTAATCTAAAAAACCTAAACCATACGACGTAAAAGTCGGGAGGAAAGATGGAAACTGTAGTTGGTCTAACCGCTATCGCTGTTGCACTGTTGATCGGCCTGGGCGCACTGGGTACCGCAATTGGTTTCGGCCTGTTGGGTGGCAAGTTCCTGGAAGGCGCTGCGCGTCAGCCAGAGATGGTTCCAATGCTGCAAGTTAAAATGTTCATCGTTGCCGGCCTGCTCGACGCCGTAACCATGATCGGCGTTGGTATCGCTCTGTTCTTCACCTTCGCGAACCCCTTCGTTGGTCAACTCGCTGGCTAATCACTCGAATTTTCGAGTTGATTGGTGTGATGGACAACGAACGAGCGAGGTGTTGGCGTGAACATTAATGCAACCCTGATTGGCCAGTCCGTTGCGTTCTTCATTTTTGTACTGTTTTGCATGAAGTTCGTGTGGCCTCCGGTCATCGCGGCTTTGCACGAACGTCAGAAGAAGATCGCGGATGGACTGGACGCTGCCAGCCGAGCAGCTCGCGACCTGGAACTGGCCCAAGAGAAAGCGGGTCAGCAACTGCGCGAAGCAAAAGCTCAGGCAGCCGAAATCATTGAGCAAGCCAAGAAACGCGGTAACCAGATCGTCGAAGAGGCTGTTGAAAAAGCCCGTGTCGACGCTGACCGTGTGAAGGTTCAGGCTCAGGCCGAGATCGAGCAGGAACTGAACAGTGTCAAAGACGCGCTGCGTGCCCAACTGGGTGTGCTGGCCGTTGGCGGCGCCGAGAAGATCCTGGGCGCCACAATCGATCAAAACGCGCACGCGGAGCTGGTTAACAAACTGGCTGCTGAAATTTAAGCGAGGGCGATCATGGCAGAACTGACCACGTTGGCCCGACCTTACGCTAAGGCGGCCTTCGAGCACGCTCAGGCCCACCAGCAGCTGGCCTCTTGGTCAGCCATGCTCGGCCTGGCTGCAGCGGTGTCGCAAGACGACACCATGCGGCGCGTGCTCAAGGCCCCGCGACTGACGAGCGCAGACAAGGCCGCCACGTTTATCGACGTGTGCGGCGACAAGTTCGATGCCAAGGCACAGAATTTCATCCACGTCGTTGCCGAAAACGACCGTCTCCTGCTTCTGCCGGAGATCGCCGCTCTGTTCGACCTGTACAAGGCCGAGCAAGAGAAGTCGGTAGATGTGGAAGTCACCAGTGCTTTTGCGTTGAACCAAGAACAGCAAGACAAACTCGCCAAGGTTCTCAGTGCACGACTCGACCGGGAAGTGCGCCTGCAAGTTGCGGAGGACGCTGCCCTGATTGGTGGTGTCGTCATCCGCGCCGGCGACCTGGTTATCGATGGCTCGATTCGCGGCAAAATCGCGAAACTTGCCGAAGCATTGAAATCTTGAGTTTGAAGGGGCAGCAGAGCAATGCAGCAACTCAATCCTTCCGAAATAAGTGAAATTATCAAGGGCCGCATCGAAAAGCTCGATGTGACCTCTCAAGCCCGTAACGAAGGCACTGTCGTCAGCGTTTCTGACGGTATCGTGCGGATTCACGGTCTGGCCGACGTCATGTACGGCGAGATGATCGAGTTTCCGGGCGGTGTCTACGGTATGGCACTCAACCTCGAGCAAGACTCCGTAGGTGCCGTTGTACTGGGCGCATACACGACTCTGGCTGAAGGCATGAGCGCCAAGTGCACCGGCCGCATCCTCGAAGTTCCGGTTGGTAAGGAACTGCTGGGTCGCGTAGTCGACGCACTGGGTAACCCAGTTGACGGCAAAGGTCCGCTGAACAATACCGAGACCGACGCGGTCGAGAAAGTTGCTCCAGGCGTGATCTGGCGTAAGTCGGTAGACCAGCCTGTACAGACTGGCTACAAGGCTGTCGATGCCATGATCCCAGTCGGCCGTGGCCAGCGTGAGCTGATCATCGGTGACCGTCAGATCGGTAAGACCGCTCTGGCGATCGACGCGATCATCAACCAGAAAGACAGCGGCATCTTCTGCGTATACGTAGCAGTGGGTCAGAAGCAATCGACCATCGCCAACGTTGTTCGCAAGCTGGAAGAAAACGGCGCTCTGGCCAACACCATCATCGTGGCTGCCAGTGCTTCCGAATCCGCTGCCCTGCAATTCCTGGCACCGTACTCCGGTTGCACCATGGGCGAATACTTCCGCGACCGCGGTGAAGACGCGCTGATCGTTTATGACGATCTGTCCAAGCAAGCAGTGGCTTACCGCCAGATTTCCCTGCTGCTGCGCCGTCCACCAGGCCGTGAAGCTTACCCAGGCGACGTGTTCTATCTCCACTCCCGTCTGCTGGAGCGCGCATCCCGCGTTTCGGAAGAGTACGTAGAGAAGTTCACCAACGGCGCGGTAACTGGCAAGACCGGTTCCCTGACCGCACTGCCGATCATCGAAACCCAGGCTGGCGACGTTTCCGCGTTCGTTCCGACCAACGTGATTTCCATCACCGACGGTCAGATCTTCCTGGAATCGGCCATGTTCAACTCCGGCATTCGTCCGGCAGTGAACGCCGGTGTTTCGGTATCCCGTGTAGGTGGTGCCGCTCAGACCAAGATCATCAAGAAGCTGTCCGGTGGTATCCGTACCGCTCTGGCTCAGTACCGTGAACTGGCGGCATTCGCCCAGTTCGCTTCTGACCTGGACGAAGCGACCCGTAAGCAACTTGAACACGGTCAGCGCGTTACCGAGCTGATGAAGCAGAAGCAATACGCGCCTATGTCCATCGCTGACATGTCGCTGTCGCTGTATGCCGCTGAACGTGGGTTCCTGACTGACGTCGAAATCGCCAAGATCGGCAGCTTCGAACAAGCGCTGATTGCTTACTTCAACCGCGATCACGCCGATTTGATGGCGAAGATCAACGTGAAGGGTGACTTCAATGACGAAATCGACGCTGGCCTGAAAGCCGGTATCGAGAAGTTCAAGGCCACCCAAACCTGGTAAGCCGCAGCGGGGGCCGCGAGGCTCCCGCTTGCTAACCTGATAGGTGTTACATGGCAGGCGCAAAAGAGATTCGCAGTAAGATTGCGAGCATCAAAAGCACGCAAAAGATTACCAGCGCCATGGAAAAAGTGGCGGTCAGCAAAATGCGCAAGGCACAAATGCGCATGGCTGCTAGCCGTCCTTACGCGGAGCGCATCCGCCAGGTTATTGGTCATCTGGCCAACGCCAACCCGGAATATCGCCACCCGTTCATGATCGACCGTGCCATCAAGCGCGTCGGTTATATCGTGGTGAGCAGTGACCGTGGTCTGTGCGGTGGTTTGAATACCAACCTGTTCAAGGCTTTGGTCAAGGACATGGCGGTAAACCGCGAAAATGGCGTCGAGATCGATCTGTGCGTGGTTGGCAGCAAAGGTGCGGCTTTTTTCCGTAACTTCGGCGGTAACGTCGTCGCTGCAATCAGCCACCTGGGTGAAGAGCCGTCGATCAATGATCTGATCGGCAGCGTCAAGGTGATGCTGGATGCCTACCTGGACGGCCGGATTGACCGCCTGTCCGTGGTGTCCAACAAGTTCATCAACACCATGACGCAGCAGCCTACGGTGGAGCAGTTGATTCCGCTGGTGGCAACCCCGGATCAAGAACTCAAGCACCACTGGGACTATCTCTACGAACCGGACGCCAAAGAGCTGCTTGACGGCTTGATGGTTCGCTACGTGGAGTCGCAGGTCTACCAGGCGGTGGTCGAGAACAACGCGGCTGAACAAGCTGCGCGGATGATCGCGATGAAGAACGCTACCGACAACGCCGGTGATTTGATCAGCGATTTGCAGCTGATCTACAACAAGGCGCGTCAGGCTGCGATCACCCAAGAGATCTCGGAAATCGTCGGCGGCGCTGCCGCGGTTTAACGGTTCAAATATTCAGAGGATCCAGCTATGAGTAGCGGACGTATCGTTCAAATCATCGGCGCCGTTATCGACGTGGAATTTCCACGCGACAGCGTACCGAGCATCTACGACGCCTTGAAGGTTCAAGGCGCCGAAACCACTCTGGAAGTTCAGCAGCAGCTGGGCGACGGCGTGGTACGTACCATTGCGATGGGCTCCACCGAGGGCTTGAAGCGCGGTCTGGACGTCAACAACACTGGCGCAGCCATCTCCGTACCGGTCGGTAAAGCGACCCTGGGCCGGATCATGGACGTACTGGGCAACCCGATCGACGAAGCTGGCCCGATCGGCGAAGAAGAGCGTTGGGGCATTCACCGTCCTGCGCCGACCTTCGCTGAACAAGCTGGCGGCAACGACCTGCTGGAAACCGGCATCAAGGTTATCGACCTGGTTTGCCCGTTCGCCAAGGGCGGTAAAGTCGGTCTGTTCGGTGGTGCCGGTGTGGGCAAAACCGTAAACATGATGGAACTGATCCGTAACATCGCCATCGAGCACAGCGGTTATTCCGTGTTCGCCGGTGTGGGTGAGCGTACTCGTGAGGGTAACGACTTCTACCACGAGATGAAGGATTCCAACGTTCTGGACAAAGTGGCACTGGTATACGGCCAGATGAACGAGCCGCCGGGAAACCGTCTGCGCGTAGCTCTGACCGGCCTGACCATGGCCGAGAAGTTCCGTGACGAAGGTAACGACGTTCTGCTGTTCGTCGACAACATCTATCGTTACACCCTGGCCGGTACCGAAGTATCCGCACTGCTGGGCCGTATGCCTTCGGCAGTAGGTTACCAGCCGACCCTGGCTGAAGAGATGGGCGTTCTGCAAGAACGTATCACTTCGACCAAGCAAGGCTCGATCACCTCGATCCAAGCGGTATACGTACCTGCGGACGACTTGACCGACCCGTCGCCAGCGACCACCTTCGCCCACTTGGACGCCACCGTCGTTCTGTCCCGTGACATCGCTTCCCTGGGTATCTACCCAGCGGTAGACCCACTGGACTCGACTTCCCGTCAGCTGGACCCGAACGTGATCGGCACCGAGCACTACGAAACCGCTCGTGGCGTTCAGTACGTGCTGCAGCGCTACAAAGAGCTGAAGGACATCATTGCGATCCTGGGTATGGACGAACTGTCCGAAGCCGACAAGCAACTGGTATCCCGCGCTCGTAAGATCCAGCGCTTCCTGTCGCAGCCGTTCTTCGTGGCTGAAGTCTTCACTGGTTCTCCAGGCAAATACGTTTCCCTGAAAGACACCATCGCTGGCTTCAAAGGCATCCTCAACGGTGACTACGACCATCTGCCAGAACAAGCGTTCTACATGGTTGGTGGCATCGAAGAAGCGATCGAGAAAGCCAAGAAACTGTAATCCCGGCGCCCGGCAACGGGCGCTAATTTAGGTTGAGGCAAGCAGATGGCTATGACAGTCCATTGCGATATCGTCAGCGCGGAAGGAGAAATCTTCTCCGGTCTGGTCGAGATGGTGATCGCACACGGTGAGCTGGGGGATCTTGGTATCGCCCTGGGTCACGCTCCGCTGATCACTAACCTGAAACCAGGTCCGATCCGCTTGATCAAACAGGGCGGGGAAACCGAGGTGTTCTACATCTCCGGTGGTTTCCTCGAGGTTCAGCCGAACATGGTCAAGGTTCTTGCCGACACCGTGCAGCGTGCTGCCGACCTGGACGAAGCCTCCGCTCAGGAAGCCGTCAAGGCTGCCGAGAAGGCCTTGCATGAAAAAGGCTCGGAGTTCGACTACGGTGCCGCTGCTGCACGTCTGGCCGAGGCCGCAGCCCAGCTGCGCACCGTCCAGCAGATCCGCAAGAAGTTCGGCGGCTAAGCCGCGGGATTTCCGCGTGATTGATTAAAAAGGGTAGCCTCGGCTACCCTTTTTTCTTTTTTGTAATTCACCTCTTGGTCGCAGCCGCCGACCACCCAGGATTGGTAGCCAGTCATGTCTCTCGAAATCGTTATCCTCGCTGCCGGTCAAGGCACTCGCATGCGTTCGTCGTTGCCCAAGGTTCTGCACCCGGTGGCGGGCGACTCGATGCTTGGTCATGTTATCCACAGCGCCCGGCAACTCGATCCACAACGCATCCATGTCGTCATCGGCCACGGTGCCGATGCGGTGCGCGAGCGCCTGGCGGCGGATGACCTGAATTTCGTGCTGCAGGACAAGCAGCTCGGCACCGGCCACGCTGTGGCCCAGGCCGTGCCTTTCATTACTGCTGACACCGTGCTGATCCTGTACGGCGATGTGCCGCTGATCGAGGTGGAAACCCTGCAACGCCTGCTCAAGCAGGCGGGCCCTGAGCAACTGGGCCTGCTCACTGTCGAGCTGGCCGATCCGACCGGTTACGGCCGCATCGTGCGTGACGCTGCCGGCAAGGTGGCCGCCATCGTCGAGCAGAAGGACACCAACGAAGCCCAGCGCGCGATCACCGAAGGCAACACCGGCATTCTCGCGGTACCGGCCAATCGCCTCGGTGACTGGATGAGCCGACTGTCGAACAACAACGCCCAGGGCGAGTATTACCTGACCGACGTGATCGCCATGGCGGTCAGCGACGGCCTGGCGGTGGCCACCGAGCAACCCCACGACGCCATGGAAGTGCAGGGCGCCAACGATCGCAAGCAGTTGGCCGAGCTGGAGCGTCATTACCAGCTGCGGGCGGCCCGTCGCCTGATGGCCCAGGGCGTGACCCTGCGCGATCCTGCGCGTTTCGATGTGCGTGGCGAAATCAGCGTCGGCCGCGACGTGCTGATCGACATCAACGTGATTCTCGAAGGTCGCGTGGTCATCGAGGACGACGTGGTGATCGGCCCGAACTGCGTGATCAAGGACAGCACCCTGCGCAAGGGCGTAGTGATCAAGGCCAACAGCCATATTGAAGGCGCTGTGCTGGGCGAGGGCAGCGATGCCGGTCCGTTCGCTCGCCTGCGTCCGGGTACCGTCCTTGATGCCCGTGCCCATGTGGGTAACTTTGTCGAGTTGAAGAACGCGCACATGGGCGAGGGCGCCAAGGCCGGTCACCTGGCCTACCTGGGCGATGCCGAGATCGGTGCGCGCAGCAATATCGGCGCCGGCACCATTACCTGCAACTACGATGGCGCCAACAAGCATCGGACGGTGCTGGGCGAAGACGTATTCATCGGTTCCAACAACTCGTTGGTGGCACCTGTGGATATCCAGGATGGCGCCACTACGGCGGCCGGTTCCACCATCAACCAGACTGTGGAAAAAGCCCAACTGGCCGTGGCCCGTGCCCGGCAGAGGAACATCGACGGCTGGAAACGCCCGGTGAAAATCAAGAAGAGCTGAGTTATCCACAGTCCGATGCAAGGTCGGTGCTGTTCAATCTACCTATCGTGAGCAAACTCGCGGCTACAGGATTGATACCCATCCTCCTGTAGCCCGCGAAGCGCCATCCCTGTGGATAATTCCTTCAGCTTGTTATCCACAGTATTTTTTCATTTCCCTCGCTTGACGAATTTCCGGCAATAGGTTTTGATTACTTCCGTTATCTTTCGAATCGAAACTTAAGTGCTCATGTCGAAACGCAACACACCCCAACGCCGTCACAACATTC
Organism: Pseudomonas sp. B3G-3; assembly: GCF_028640915.1. NCBI lineage: Bacteria > Pseudomonadati > Pseudomonadota > Gammaproteobacteria > Pseudomonadales > Pseudomonadaceae > Pseudomonas > Pseudomonas sp. B3G-3. Next base: position 138,166 of record NZ_JAQZAB010000064.1, read on the forward strand.
TTGCCTTGCTCAATGAACAGGGCGAGGTGAGCGTGGACGAGCTGGCTAAACGCTTCGAAACTTCGGAAGTTACGATCCGTAAGGACCTGGCAGCGCTGGAGAGCAACGGCCTGTTGCTGCGGCGCTACGGCGGCGCAATCACCATGCCGCAGGAACTGGTTGGCGATATTGGCCAGCCGGTCTCCCGCTATAAACAAGCCATCGCCCGCGCGGCGGTGGCGCGGATTCGCGAACACGCACGCATCATCATCGACAGCGGCAGTACCACCGCGGCCATGATCCCCGAACTCGGCCAGCAGCCGGGCCTGGTGGTGATGACCAACTCGCTGCATGTGGCCAATGCCCTGAGCGAACTGGAGCACGAGCCGGTGCTGTTGATGACCGGCGGCACCTGGGACCCGCATTCCGAGTCGTTCCAGGGGCAGGTCGCCGAGCAGGTATTGCGTTCCTACGACTTCGACCAGCTGTTTATCGGTGCCGATGGCATCGATCTGGTGCGCGGGACCACCACCTTCAACGAGTTGCTCGGCCTGAGCCGGGTGATGGCCGAGGTGGCGCGGGAAGTCGTGGTGATGGTCGAGGCCGACAAGATCGGCCGCAAGATTCCCAACCTGGAGCTGCCCTGGAGCAGCGTCCATACCCTTATTACCGATGATCGCCTGCCTGCAGAGGCCCGCGACCAGATTCAGGCCCGCGGCATCACGCTGATTTGCGCGGCAGTCATCTAGGAGAGAAACCATGTGTGGAATTGTCGGTGCCGTTGCTGAACGGAATATCACGCCCATCCTGCTCGAAGGCCTCAAGCGCCTCGAATACCGTGGCTATGACAGCGCCGGGGTGGCGGTCCTGACCAACGATGGCAAGCTTGAGCGCCTGCGTCGTCCGGGCAAGGTCAGCGAACTGGAACAGGCCCTGGCCAGCGAACCATTAATCGGTCGTCTGGGCATCGCCCACACCCGCTGGGCCACTCACGGCGCGCCGTGCGAACGCAACGCCCACCCGCATTTCTCCGGTGACCTGGCAGTTGTCCATAACGGCATCATCGAGAACCATGAAGCCCTGCGCGAGCAGCTCAAAGGCCTGGGTTACGTGTTCACTTCGGACACCGACACCGAAGTCATCGCTCACCTGCTGGACCACAAGATCAAGGACCTGGGCGACCTGACCGTGGCCCTGAAAGCCACCGTCAAGGAGCTGCATGGCGCCTATGGCCTGGCTGTGATCAGCGCCAGCCAGCCGGACCGCCTGGTCGCCGCCCGCAGTGGCAGCCCACTGGTGATCGGCCTGGGCCTGGGTGAGAACTTCCTGGCTTCCGACCAACTGGCCCTGCGCCAGGTAACCGACCGCTTCATGTACCTGGAAGAGGGCGATATCGCCGAGATTCGCCGCGACAGCGTGCAGATCTGGGATGTCGACGGCAAAGCGGTCGAGCGCGAAGCCGTGCAATACCGCGATGGTGCCGAAGCCGCCGAGAAAGGCGAATTCCGCCACTTCATGCTCAAGGAAATCCACGAGCAGCCAGCCGTGGTGCAACGCACTCTCGAAGGCCGCCTGAGCCCGAACCAGGTGCTGGTCCAGGCCTTCGGTCCACAGGCCGCCGAGTTGTTCGCCAAAGTGCGCAATGTGCAGATCGTCGCCTGCGGTACCAGCTACCACGCCGGCATGGTTGCCCGTTACTGGCTGGAAGAGCTGGCCGGGATTCCGTGCCAGGTCGAAGTGGCCAGCGAATTCCGCTACCGCAAGGTAGTGGTGCAGCCGGACACCCTGTTCGTGACCATCTCCCAGTCCGGCGAAACTGCCGACACCCTGGCCGCCCTGCGTAATGCCAAGGAGCTGGGTTTCCTCGCCAGCCTGGCGATCTGCAACGTCGGCATCAGCTCGCTGGTGCGTGAATCCGACCTGACCCTGCTGACCCAGGCCGGTCGCGAGATCGGCGTGGCCTCCACCAAAGCCTTCACCACCCAGCTGGTGGGCCTGCTGTTGCTGACCCTGTCCCTGGGCCAGGTCCGCGGCACCCTGGGCGAAGGCGTCGAAGCCACCCTGGTGGAAGAACTGCGGCGCTTGCCGACCCGCCTGGGCGAAGCCCTGGCGATGGACAGCACGGTGGAAAAAATCGCCGAACTGTTCGCCGAGAAGCACCACACCCTGTTCCTCGGTCGTGGCGCGCAATTCCCGGTGGCGATGGAAGGGGCACTCAAGCTCAAGGAAATCTCCTACATCCACGCCGAAGCCTACCCGGCCGGCGAGCTCAAGCACGGTCCGTTGGCCCTTGTGGATAACGACATGCCGGTGGTCACCGTGGCGCCGAACAACGAGCTGCTGGAAAAGCTCAAGTCCAACCTGCAGGAAGTCCGCGCCCGTGGCGGCGAGCTGATCGTCTTTGCCGACGAGCAGGCCGGCATGACCAACGGCGAGGGCACGCATGTTATCCACATGCCGCATATCCACGACATCCTGTCGCCGATCCTCTACACCATCCCGCTGCAACTGCTGTCGTATTACGTCGCGGTGCTCAAGGGCACTGACGTCGACCAGCCGCGCAACCTGGCCAAGTCGGTGACGGTGGAGTGAGTTATCCACAACCGGGCTGATTTTTTCGACCCGGTCGGCGCTTTGACAACGGGCCTATATGGCCCGTTGCCTTATGTCCGGATTGTTCAAAACAATATGATGAAACGATATAGCAACTGATTTGCGCTCCTAAAAAGGCTGATCTATACCTCCAAGCCACACATTGATGAGGTGTGTGGCAAGCAAGGGCTCACGGAACCGGAGCTCCTGCATAACAAGGATAAAACAGCGCTTCAAGGATGATTCAGCCATGCATGCGTATCGGCATTTCGGTCGTTGTTCCGTTTTTCAACGAAGCCACAATTCTTCGATCCAGGTTTTCGGCCAGGTAGCTCATTGCCACCAGCGCTCGATTCGACCTGATTCCCCTCCTACCTATCGCCTTCGCGGCGCTATCCCTTCTGCCCATCGCGCCTCTATGGCTCCTCGGTCTCAACCGGGTGTCGGCGTGTGGCGTGAAACATCCGAGTGTTCCACCCGGGTGACCCTGGGCAACAGCCCGAACGGACTCTGTAAAGGTGATCCGTTGTTCTGAGGCAATCCTGCCTCGATTGAAGCGAATGTCGGACCGGATCGGCTCACCCCGCAGGTGACCCGAGGCGGATCCCGTGTAGTCGTTCGTCCAACCTTTTCATGACGCAGTACCCACTTTTCCAGGATGGAGATGGTTATGACTGTACTCAGAGTTGGCATCGTCGGCCTCGGCGCGCAGATGCAAGAAAACCTGCTGCCTACGCTTCTGCAAATGCCGGATATTCGCATCGTCGCCGTGTGCGACAGCGACTTGAACCGCGCCGGACAGATTCACCGTTTCATCTCCGAGGTCGCAATCACCGACGACTTCGACGAGATGCTCGATACCGCTGCGCTGGATGCGGTGGTCATGGCTTGTCCGCCCCAGGCGCACCGCGACCTGGCGATCAAGGCAATGGCCAAGGGCGTGCATGTCTTTGTCGAGAAGCCGCCGTGCTTCACCCTCGCCGAGCTCGAATACCTGATCGGCGCGGCTCGCCAGGCCCAGGTGGTCACCGGTGTGGGGATGAACTTCAAATATGCCAAGCCGATGCGCCAGCTGCGCGATATGACGCGCACCGAGCAGTTCGGCAAGGTCGTGCACATCCAGCTCAACCACTATGCGAGCAAACCCACCGCGCCGCTGTGGGGGCTGGATTCCACCCTGCGTTCGTTCCTGCTGGCCCAGGCGATTCACACCATCGACCTTGGCGTGACCTTCGGCGGTGGCGAATTGCGCGATATCGAATCCCGGGTGCAGCGCCACGAGGACTCGTTGCTGGTGAGCCTGGAGCTCGGCTTCAGCTCCGGCGCGACGGTCAGCCTGCTGAGCGGGACCATGTTCCCGTACTTCGAATTCGACATGAAGATCGTCAGCTCCAATTCGATGATGGTCGAGCTCAACAACCTGTGGAACATCACCCTGCACGAGCCGGTGCATGGCACCGGGGCAACCGGCACCGCCAAGCGCTGGCGCGGCGCGTGGCAGCCAGGGCCGCTGGATTCGGGTTATGAGCGCAGCGGTTATTTCGGCGAACTGGAGAAGTTCTTCGACGCGGTGCGCAACCGTTCGCCTTACGAGGCCAGCTTCGAAAGCCTGCTGCCGACCTTCCGTGTGATCGAGCAGATCTGTCATGCCGACAGCGCCCGCGCCGATGTCGCCCCCGTGCTTGCCCTCCACTCCACCCATGCCGCCAAGTCCCCAGCCTTTCTCGGAGCCCAGACCAATGTCCTCTAATCTCTCCAGCGCTGCCCGCATTTCCGTTTCCGACAAGTACCGTCCGGTGTACGCCGACGATCTGCTGACCCTGCAGAACACCCTGGAACGGCCGCTATCCGGCACCAGCGATGTGGTGGGCGAATACGAGGCCAAGCTGGCGGCCTGGTTCGAGGCGCGGCATGCGATCGCGGTCTCCTCGGGTGGCGCGGCCCTGAGCGTGGCGATCTACGCCGCCGGCGTCGGTCCCGGCGACGATGTGCTGCTGACGCCGAGCTGCCCGCTGTGCACCATCTATCCGATCATGGCCGCGGGTGCCAACCCGATCTTCGTCGACACCCGCCGTCACGGTTTCGGCGCCGACCCGGAGTCGATCAAGGCCCGCATCACCCCGCGCACCCGGGCGATCATCGATATTCCGATGTGGGGCTACCCCACCGAAGTCGATGAGCTGCAAGGCCTGACCCGCGAGCTGGGGATCAAGCTGATCCTCGACCTGGCGCATTCCCATGGCAGCACCCTCAACGGCCGGCCACTGTCGGCCTATGGCGACCTGTCGTGCTTCAGCACCCACGAACGCAAGCCGCTGGCCACCGGCGAGGGCGGTTTCATCCTCACCGACGACGACCAACTGGCCCAGCGCTGCCGCGACTACAGCCGTTTCGGCAACCTCAACGGCAAGGACTTCGGCCTCAACTACAAGCTGGCCGCGCTGCCTGCCGCGCTGGGCGCCAACCGCCTGGATTCGCTGGCCGCGCAGATCGAGCAACGACGCGCCAATGCCAGCTACTTCCTGCAGCAGCTCGACCATAGCAAGGTGCGGGAAAAGGTCATCATCGAGGGCGGGCGGACCAACTACTACTTCCTCAACCTGGAGCTGCATTTCGCCGACAACCGGGCCTTCATCGATTACCTGGACGAGGCGGGCATCCCGTCGGACATCAAGCGCTACGGCTGCAAGGCACTCTACGAGTTCCCGGCGCTGGCCCAGTACCGCAACGACTGTCCAAACGCCGAGGCGCTTCTGGCCAGCATGACCACCATCCCGGTCCATCCGGACATCACCCGCGCCGAACTGGACTACATGGCCGAACGGATCAACCAGTACGGTGCGCCATGATGACGGACGTCCCCGATCGTTCGACCCTGGACCGGCATTTCACGGCCTCGGCGTTCGTGTTGAATCCGGACCGCAAGATGCTCCTGCTGCACCATCGCAAGCTGGGGGTCTGGCTGTACCCGGGCGGCCATATAGAGCAGGGGGAAACCCCTGATGTGGCAGTGCTGCGCGAGATCTACGAGGAAACCGGGATTCACGCCGCCCTGCTGGGCGAGCGTGACCTGGAACTGGCCGATGCCGAGACCGATGTCACGGTGTTGCACCAGCCTTACCGGATCCTCTGCGAGTTCATCGATGACAAGCGCGGGCCGCATTACCACCTGGACCTGATCTACCTTACCGCCACCGACCTGCGGGCTTGCCCGCCGGAGCGCGAGGTGGAAAACGCGCGCTTCTTCAGCCGGCAGGAAACTGCCGAGCTGAAGATGTTCCCCAACTTCCGGCGCATGGTGGACCGGGTGTTCGCCGATGCCGAGGTGTGGGACATGGTCGGCAGGAAGGTGGCGCCATGAACCAGGCCATCTCCCGACCCTCCCGGGTCATCGCGGACAAGTGCGGCCACGATACCGCCGACGATGTGCCCGAGCTGCAACGCGCCCTGGCGACAGGGCTGACCGGCACCTCGCAGATCGTCGAGGACTATGAGACCGCGCTCGCCGTGCTGTACGGCGTGCGCCACGTGATCGCCGTGTCGTCGGGGGCCGCTTCGGTCACCGCGGCCCTGGCCGGCGTGCGCTTCCAGCCGGGGGACGAAGTGATAGTCGCGCCCACGTGCCCGATCTGCACCGTCCTGCCGATCCTGTCCCTGGGCCTGGTCCCGGTGTTCTGCGATGTGGCGCCGGACAACTTCGGGCTCGACCCGGATGACCTGCAACGCTGCATCGGCCCGCGGACATGCGCGGTGATCGAGGTGCCGATGTGGGGCTATCCGATTGCCTCGCACACCACCTGGGCCACCGCGCGCCAGGCCGGCATCCCGCTGATCCAGGACCTGGCCCATGCGCACCTGACACGCCTGAACGGCAGCTGGTTGGCGCAGCATGGCGACATCAGCTGCTTCAGCACCCATGACTGCAAGTTCATGTCCACCGGTGAGGGCGGCTTTGTCATGACCGATGACGACGAGCGCGCCAGCCGTATCCGGGCCTACACCCGCTTCGGCAACCTCACCGGCGAAACCCTGGGCATCAACCTCAAGCTCGGTGGCCTGCAGGCCGCCCTCGGGCTGGCGCGTTCGCGGCAGCTGGAAAGCCGTCTGCACCAGCGCCAGGACAACCGCCGGCGGCTGCTGGAGCAACTGGACAACCCGGCGCTGCGCGAGCTGCCGCTGACCCCCGGTGGAGAGGCCAACGCCTATGCCTTGCTGTTGCAGGCGGTGGGGCACGACGGGCGTGAACTGGTGCATTACCAGCAGCGTCATGGCATCCCTTCGGACATCGGCAAGTACGACAACCAGCCGCTGTACCAGTTGCCGCTGCTGGCGCAGTACCGCCGCGATTGCCCCAACGCCGCCCGGTTGCTGCGTTCGCTGACTACGGTGCCGCTGCACCCGGGCCTGGCGGACGACGACCTGGCCTACATTGCAAAGGTGCTCAATGACTACTCCCCAGCCTGATACCGCCGCGGGCGGTCGCCATGCCGTGGTCATCGGCGGCAGCGTGACGGGCTGCCTGACGGCCGCGGTCCTGGCCCGGCGTTTCCAGCGGGTCACGGTGATCGAGAAGAGCGATTTCTTCGACGAGACCGGGCCGCGCCAGAGCCTGCCCCAGGAGCATCACGTCCACCTGTTGTTGCTGCGCGGCAAGCAGATCATCGAAGGCATCTTCCCCGGCACCCTGAGCGCCCTGGAGCAGGGGGGCGCGCAAGTGGCCGACCTGGGCCATGACGTGAAGTGGTACCAGGGCGGGCGTTGGAAGAACCGCTACCGCAGTGGCATCTATGCCCATTACTGCAGCCGGCGGCTGATCGACAACCAGCTGCGCCGGGCCTTGCTCGGCGTGCTGAACGTCGAGGTGCTGTCCAGCACCCGGGTCACACGAATCGAGTTCACCGGGGCCGATCCGTCCCGGCGGGTCGAGGCGGTGACCGTCGACGATGGGCATGGCGAGCGGACGCTGCGCTGCGACCTGCTGGTGGACGCCAGCGGGCGTGGCACGCGCTTGCCGACGTGGCTGAAAGAGGCCGGCTTCGGCGAGGTCGAGACCAGCGTGGTCAAGACCGAGCTGGGTTATGCGTCGCGCATCTACCGGCGCCTGCCGGCCTATGCCGAGCAGTGGCAAGTGCTGCTGGTGCTGCCCAAGGCGCCGTTGCAGCGTTCCATGGGGGTGATCAGCCCGATCGAAGGCGACCGCTGGATGGTCACCACCGGCGGCTGGTTCGGCCACTTTCCCGGCAACGACCCGCAGGAGTTCCTGCAGGCGCTGGCGGCGCTTCCGGTGCCGGACATCCATGAGGTGATTCGCGACGCCGAACCGCTGTCGCCGGTCCATACCTTCAAGATGCCCGGCAGTCGCCGCACCCACTTCGACCGGGTCGAGCACTGGCCCGCCGGGCTGCTGGTGGTCGGCGACGCCCTGAGCAGCATGAACCCGCTGTACAGCCAGGGCATGACCATCGGCGCGCTGGAGGCCGATTGCATCGACCGCCACATCGACGAGGTATTGCTGCAGGGAGGCCAGGGCTTTCGCCAGTTGCAGGGCCGCCTGTGCGGGGTGGTCGATGGCGCCTGGAGCATGGCCACCACCGAAGACTTCCGCTTTCCCGAAACCGTCGGCCAGCGCAGTTGGCGCACCCGTTTCCATCATTGGTACGGCGCCGGCCTGGGCCAGGTCTCGGCGAACAATCGGCGGGCCCTGGAAACCCAGATTGGCGTGACCAACCTGGTGATGGAGCCCAGCAAGCTATACACACCGGCGATCGCCTCGCGCATCGCCCTCAACGCCCTTCTTGCGGAGAAAACCCGACCATGATCGATGATCGACTGCACTTCTCGGGGATCGAACACCTGGTATTCGACTGGAACGGCACCCTGATCGACGACATCGCCCTGGCGGTCAGCGCGGTCAATCGCTGTGGCGAGCGCTATGCGGTGCCGCCCATCGATGCCGTTCGTTACCGTGCGCTGTTCGACTTTCCGATTGCCGATTTCTACGCCTCCCTGGGGTTCGATCTGCAGCGCACGCCCTTCGCGCAAATCGTCGAACACTACCTGGAGCACTTCGATACGAATGTCGCGCAGTGCCCGCTGCACGATGGGGTGTTCGAGGTATTGGAGGCGGCGCGCAATGCCGGCATCGGCGTCTCCATCGTGTCCGCCTCGCATTGCGACGTGCTGCTCCAGACCCTGGAGGCCAAGGGCCTGCGCGGGCATTTCGAGCATGTCGTGGGGCTGAGCCACAACCAGGCCACCAGCAAGACCGCCGAGGCCCTGATGCTCCAGGAGAAGCTCGGCACGCCGGCCGGGTGCACCCTGTTCATCGGCGACACCCTGCACGACTACGACGTGGCGCGGGCCGTCGGCTGGAAGCCGCTGCTGGTCAGCACCGGCCATCAGGACATCGACCGCCTGCGGCAGGCCGACGCCCCGGTCTTCGGCGGGCTGGGCGAATTGCTGGGCCATTACGCCAGCGCCGAGCGGCGCGCCGTCGTTCGCGAGGGGGCCTGATCATGGACACTGCGCACATTGTCCTGCTTGGCCTGATCGCTGTTTCGCTGCTGTTGCGCGGGCTGGTGGCGTTCTATTACCGGGATGCGCAGCGGGTGCTGCGCCTGCTCAAGCTGATACCGCGCCTGGAAGGGCGGCGGGAGCAGTACTACCGTCCGCTGGATACCTGGTTCGCGCCGCTGCCCTTTGTCTGGACGTGGCTGGACATAGTCGCCGCGGTGCAGGCGGCGTCGATCTACTCGTCGCCGCTGGCCTGGCTGGCCGTGCTGTTGTGGAGCGGCGGGCGCATGCGCGCGTTGCAGGAGTTCGGGCACAACGCGGTGCACTTCGCCCTGTGTCGCCACCATGGCTGGCAGTGGTGGCTGAGCAACCTGTTCTACCAGTTCCCGATGTTCAAGCGCGACATGCGCAGCCGGCACCAGACCCATACCCTGGAGCACCATCGCCACCCCAACCATCCCGAACTTGATCCCAACCGCGCCCGGGTGCAGGCCGGCGGCTACGTTGCCGGCCTGTCGCCCAGCGGTTTCTATGGCCTGTTGCTGTACCCGCTGACCCCTCGCGGGGCCTGGGTGAATCTCACCACCCTGGTGCGCAGCAGCCTGCTCAACCACTCCCGCCTGACCACCCTGGCGCGCTGCCTGAGTGTGGCGGCGGTGGCGGCGTTGCTGTACGCCTTCGGCGGCTGGAAAGGCGTGTTGTTCGGCTGGTTGCTGCCGTTGCTGACGTCCTATCCGGTGTTTGCCTGGATCTCGCTGCTGACCGAGCACCGCTGGTTCATCGAAGGCAGCGCGCGCAACCGCCGCGAGCTGGAATACCTGGCGGGACGACCCACCGATTACTTCGGGGTATCCGGCTGGCTGGTGCGGGTGTTCATCGCCCCGACGTCCGACGCCTATCACCTGGCGCATTCCCTGTACCCCGGCGTGCGCTGGAACTACCTGCCGGCGATCGACCGGCACCTGAAAATCCACGAACCGCGCTACAGCACCAACGCCAGCGAAGGGTTGCTGTTGCCCCGCGGCAATGCGCCCACGGCCCTGTCCGAACTCTATGAACGCCTGGTGTGCAGCGAACACGAACCGTCCCCCCTGAAGTCGAGAGGTAGCCTGTGACCCATTCCACTCCAACCCCGCACGTTCAACGTATCGGCATCATCGGCGGCAGCGGCCTGCAACAGCTGCCGGGCCTGCAGGACATTCAGCAGGTGGAGTGCACGACCGCCTTCGGCACGCCGTCCTCGCCGCTCACCCTGGGCACGCTCAATGGCGTGCCCGTGGCCTTTGTCCAACGGCATGGCGTGGGCCATGTGATTCCGCCGGCCTCGATCAATGCCCGCGCCAACATCGCCGCGCTGCGCAGCGTCGGTTGCACGCAACTGCTGTCGGTCAGCGCGGTAGGCAGCCTGACCCACGATGCGCCTCCAGGCAGCTTTGTGCTGATCGACCAATACATCGACCGCACCATCCAGCGTGACAAAACCTTTTTCGGCCCCGGGCTGGTCGGCCATGTGCCCTTCGGCGAGCCGGTCTGCGCGCGCATGCGCGGCGTGCTCGCCGAGAGTGCCGAGGCCAGCGATATCCAGGCACGCAACGGCGGCACTTACGTGGTCATGGAAGGCCCGCAGTTCTCGACCCGCGCCGAGTCTCACCTGTACCGCCAGTGGGGCGGCACGGTGATCGGCATGACCGCGATGCCCGAAGCCAAGCTGGCCCGCGAGGCCGAGCTTTGCTACGCGATGATCGCCATTCCGACCGATTTCGACTGTTGGCACGAATCCCACGAGCCGGTGAACGCTACGCTGGTGGCGCAACGCATGGCGGAGACCTTCAACCTGACCCGACGCCTGGTGACCGAAGCCGTGACCCGTTTGGGCCGGCACGCCGGGGCCTGCCCCTGCGGTTGCGACCGCGCCCTGGACACCGCGGTGATGACCGCTCCCGAGCACCGCGACCCGCGCATGGTCGAGCGCCTGTTGAGCGTTGCGCCCAATGCCACTCATTTGTCCGCGAACAAGGAATGAATCGATGAACCAGGCCATCCCCACCAAGGACCGTGTGCGGATCCATCAGGTCGAAGTGCTTTCGGACAACTGGTACGTGTTGCGCAAGACCACCTACGACTTCCAGGGCCGCGACGGCGTCTGGCGCACCCTGGACCGGGAAACCTACGACCGCGGCAATGGCGCCACCATCCTGCTGTACAGCCGGGCCAAGCAGACGGTGGTGCTGACCCGGCAGTTTCGCTTCCCGGCCTTCGTCAACGAACACGACGGCATGCTGATCGAAACCTGCGCCGGGCTGCTGGACAAGGACGATGCCCGTACCTGCATCCACAAGGAGACGGAGGAGGAAACCGGCTACCGCATCCGTGAGGTGCGCAAGGTGTTCGAGGCCTTCATGAGCCCGGGGTCGGTCACCGAGCGCCTGCACTTTTTCGTCGGCGAATATTTCGACGAAGACAAGCAGAGCGAGGGCGGTGGCCTGGAACACGAGGGCGAAGAGATCGAAGTGCTGGAGCTGCCGATCGACCGTGCCCTGGCCATGATCGACAGCGGCGAGATCTGCGACGGCAAGACCATCATGCTGCTGCAGTACGCCAAGCTGCACCGTTTGCTGGAGGCCGCCGATGACTGAGCTCAACGCCATCAGCTCGATGGAGCATGCCGAGCTGGCCGAATTCATCGCCGGCATCAGCCAGCACATCGGCATGCCGGTGCGCCTGACCCGTTGCTCCACCTCGGAGCTGATCGAACGCCTGCACAGCGGCAGCGCCGGGGCCTGGGACCTGTTGCTGGGCACGGCGGCCACCGCCTTGCTCGACCCCGCCCTGGCCTGGCAATTGATGCCACTGACGGACATCGAATTCGCCGGCCTGCCGGAGGCGGCGGTGGCCACGGATCGCCGCTGGTTCGCGGCATCGGGTTTCGTCCCGGCCTTCTGTTATGACCCCAAGGTCCTCGCCCGCGAGGGCCTGGCGGTGCCGACCCGTTGGCAGAACCTGACCGCTCCCGAGTGGTCCGGGCGGCTGGCCTTGCCCGACCCCGGGCGCTCCGGCGCCGGCTACCTGCACCTTGGCGCGCTGCTCGAACATTACGGCGAGCAGGCCTGGGCGCTGCTGGCCCAGGTGGCCAGGCAAGCCCCTTCGATCAGCGGTTCCTCCACGGCGCCGATCGAGGCGGTCGTGCAGGGGCAGGCCTGGCTGGGGGTAACGGTGTCGACCGCGGCCACTCGCGCCGCCGAACAGCACCCGCACCTGCGCTGGTGCGTGCCGGAAGATGCGCGCTGTTATGAGGACGAGGTGTTCGCCTGTCGGGCCGGCTCGCCCAACGCCGCCCATGCGCAGCAGGCGTTGCAGTGGATGCTCACGCCTGCCGCGGCGGCGATCAGCCAGCGTTATGGCAAGGTGGTGCCGGGCCAGGCCCATCCGACCGGAGCGCTGCAACCGCTGCCGGCCGTGCAGGCCAGTCGGGACAAGGCCGCGCGCTGCCGGCAATGGCAGGCGCTGTTCTCCCGGGAGACGGCTCATGGCTGAAGCCGCGCGGGATTCCAGTCAGGCGCTCGGCCGCCAGGAGCAGGTCCGTGAAGCGCGCCCGTGGTTCGTTTACCTGCTGTTCGGGTTGTTCGGCGCCCAGCAAGGGTTGCTCGGGCCGATCATGCCGTTCCTGCGCGAAACCCTGGCGCTCGACCTCGGTTGGGCCGGCCTGCATTTCGCCGCCTATGCCGCCGGCCTGGCGCTGGTCGGCTGGCCCTATCGCTGGCTGGAGCGACGGGCGCGGTCGACGAGCATGAGCACCATCGCCTGCCTCTCGGTGGTGATCGCCAGCAGCCTGTTCGCGCTGGCCGGGCACTGGTCGCTGACCTTGCTCGCCGCCGGGGCGATGGGCCTGTCGGGTGGGTTTGTGCTGGCGGTGGGGCAGGCGGCCCTGGGCGAGCGTTATCGCGAGCAGGCCGCGCCGAGGCTGGTGGAGGCGCACATAGTCGCCGGGCTGTGCGTGCTCGGCGGCGCCTTGCTGGTGGGGAGCATGACCGGCCTGGGGCTGTCCTGGCGCCTGGTGCCGGGCAGCATCGCCGCCATCGCGCTGCTGGTGACCGTGCTCTCGCTGAGTACCTGGAACGCCCCGGCGATACTCGCCGCCGCCCATCAAGCCAGCGAGAGCGGGCAGAGCCTCATGACCCGGCGGGTTCAGCTGAGCCTGTGGGCCTTGGTGCTGCTGGGGATCTCCGCGGAATGGGGCGTCGGTTTCTGGGGCGCGGAATACCTGGCCGTGCACGTCCAGGTCAGCGCCTCGGCCGCGGCCACGCTGATGAGCCTGTATTTTGCCGGCACGGTGTGCGGGCGCCTGGCCAGCCGTTATGCGTTGAGCCGCATCAGCCCGTTGCCGCTGCTGGTCGGCGTGATGCTCGGGGCCATCGCCACCCTGGTGCTGCTGTACTTCAGCCAGACCCAACTGCTCACTGCCTTGTTGATCTTTGTCCTGGGTGCCTGCCTGGGCAATTTCTTCCCGTTGATCCTCGGTTCGGCGATGCGTGTCGCGCCCCGGGCCAGTTCGGCCATCAGCGCCCAGGCCTCCCAGGCGGTGGGCGTGGCGCTGTTGCTGGCGCCGTTCCTGCTCGGCTTGCTGTCCGCGCGGATCGGTGTCGAAGCGGCTTTCAGCCTGTTGATCGTTTATCCCTTTCTCATGCTGCCGATCGCGCGCGGTCTGCATTTTCCCGGAGCACGCCCTTGAAGCTTTCTGCCCTGCTGTTCGATCTCGACGGCACCCTCATCGACACCGATGACCTGCACCTCAACGCCTACAACCAGTTGCTGGCGCGCTGGGGCAAGTCCATGAGCCTGGATTACTACAAGGCCCATGTGATGGGCTTTCCCGACGACATGATTTTCTCCGGCCTGTTTCCCAATGCTCCGGCAGCGCAGTACCCGGAGCTGGCGGCGCAGAAGGAGGCCATGTTCCGCGCCCAACTGCGCGAGACCACGCCGGTGCCTGGCGTATTGCGCACCCTGGATTATGCCCAGGCGGCCGGCATCCCCATGGCGGTGGTGACCAACGCACCCCGGGAAAACGCCGAAGCCATGCTCCAGGGCCTGGGGATTGCCGAGCGTTTCGATGCGCTGGTGATCGGCGGTGAGCTGGCGCGCGGCAAGCCCGACCCGCTGCCTTACCTGACCGCCCTGCAACTGCTGGAGGTGAGCGCCGATCAGGCGCTGGCCTTCGAGGACTCGCTGGCCGGTGTGCGCTCCGCGGCGGCGGCGGGCATCCACACCTTCGGCATGCTGTCGGGGCTCGAGGAAACTCAGCTTCGCGAGGCGGGTGCGCGGAGTATCATCCGGGACTTCAACGATGAGGCCTTGTGGCAGCGACTCCAGGTCCCTGCCTGAGCCCGGGCGGTCCATGCGGGACGGTGCCGGGGCAGGGCGCCGTACTGCGAGGACCGCCATGGACCGATTCCAGGAAATGCAGGTGTTCATCAGCGTCGCCCAGGAGCAGGGCTTCGCTGCCGCGGCCCGGCGCCTGGGGCTGTCCGCGCCCAGCGTGACCCGGGCGGTGGCGGCGCTGGAGCAGCGTATCGGCACCCAATTGCTGACCCGCACCACGCGCAATGTGCTGCTGACGGAAGCCGGCCAGCGTTACCTGGAAGACAGCCGGCGCATCCTCGCCGAGTTGCAGGACGCCGAGGCCTCGGCCGCCGGCATCCATGCCCTCCCGCGCGGCCAACTGACGATCACCGCGCCGGTGCTGTTCGGCGAGTTGTTCGTGACCCCGCTGATGGTGGATTACCTGGAACGCTTTCCCGAGGTCAGCATCAATGCCCTGCTGGTCGATCGGGTGGTGAGCATGGTCGAGGAAGGCATGGACGTCGCGGTGCGCATCGGCGAGTTGCCCGACAGCGGCCAGCACGCCATGCGCGTCGGCGAGGTGCGGCGGGTCATCTGCGCGTCCCCGGCTTTCCTGGCCCGGCATGGGCGGCCGCGCCATCCGCAGGAGTTGCGCCAGGCGCCGCTGATTGCGCCGTCGTCCATCGGCCAGTCCAGGAGCTGGCTGTTCAACGAGGGCGGAACCCCCTTGAGCGTTCGTCCGGAGCCGCGGCTGGTGGTTACCGCCAACCAGGCGGCGATCAGTGCCGCGTGCCTGGGGCTGGGCCTGACCCGGGTGCTGTCGTACCAGGTCGCGGGCAAGGTGGCGGCTGGTGAGCTGGAGATTGTTTTGGCTGAGTTCGAATTGGCGCCGCTGCCGATCCATGTGGTGTATCAGGGCGGGCGCAAGGCCCCGGCGCGGGTGCGCAGTTTCGTCGACTTCACGGTGCAGGCGCTGCGCGAACATCCGGCGTTGCAGTCGTAGCGTGGATCATTACGCTGGCTGAAATGATGGATTGTGTTTTCTGGTGATTCTGTTGTTTTGACCTGAGAGAGAAGATGGCGTCCGTCAGTGCCGCTCTTGTGAGCCGCACCCCTGCCCAGCGGAGTCTGCCATGCACGCCATCAAGCTCTACAACTTCCCCCGTTCCGGTCATGCCCATCGCGTCGAACTGATGTTGTCGCTGCTGGGGTTGCCTTTTGAGCTCATCTTCGTCGATCTGGCGAAAGGCGAGCACAAGCAGGCGGCCTTCCTGGCGCTGAACTCTTTTGGCCAGGTGCCGGTGATCGACGACCAGGGCGTGGTGCTGGCCGACTCCAACGCGATCCTGGTGTATCTGGCGCAGAAGTACGGCCAGGGCCGTTGGTTGCCCAGCGATCCGGTTGGCGCGGCACGGGTCCAGCGCTGGTTGTCGGTGGCGGCGGGACCGATTGCCTTCGGCCCGGCGGTGGCGCGGCTGATCACCGTATTCGGCGCGCAGCGCAACGCCGAGGAGGCCATCGACCGCTCCCATGCGTTGCTCAAGGTGGTCGAGCAGGAACTGACGGCCAGCCCTTACCTGGCGGGCAGCGAACCGACCATCGCCGATATCGCCGGCTACAGCTACATCGCCCACGCCCCCGAGGGCAATGTGTCGCTGGCGGATTATCCACAGGTCCGCGCCTGGCTGGCGCGCATCGAAGCCTTGCCCGGCTTCGTCGGCATGCCGCGCACCGCGGTGGGCCTGCAAAGCGCCTGAATCTGGCGGCCCGGCACCTCCCGGGCCCGCTGACTGCTGCGTCATCGACGCAGGGGAGACTCATGATGAATACCGAATCCCCCTGGCACGCAGGCGAAACCCGCCTGCAAGCCCAGGCCGGCGTGGCCGAGCGCATGGAAGTCGTCGGGCGCAAGGTCATCCGCAGCGAGATGCCCGACCAGCACCGGCAGTTTTATCAACAGCTGCCGTTCATGCTGCTCGGGGCTGTGGATAACCAGGGCAACCCCTGGGCCAGCGTGCTCGAAGGGGCTGTCGGTTTCGCCCACTCGCCAACCCCTGGGCGGCTAAGGCTCGACAGCCTGCCAGCCGCCGAAGACCCCGCCCAGCTGACGCCGGGCGCGGCCATCGGCCTGCTGGGCATCGAGCTGCACACCCGGCGGCGCAACCGCCTCAACGGGCGGATCGTCGAGCTGGACCACAGCGGTTTTGCCCTGGGGGTCGAGCAGTCCTTCGGCAACTGCCCGCGCTACATCCAGCTGCGTCAGTTCGAGTCGGTGCCGCTGGCCGCGCACCGGCCGGTACAGCGCCTGAACGTGCTGGATGAAGAGGCGAGGGCGATGATCCGGAGCGCCGATACGTTTTTTGTCGCCAGTTACGTGGAGGTCGAGGGACGGCTCTGGGTCGATGTTTCCCACCGCGGCGGCCCGGCCGGTTTCGTGCGGGTCGAGGGCAACCGCCTGAGCATTCCGGATTTCGCCGGCAACCTGCACTTCAACACCCTGGGCAACCTGCTGCTCAACCCCCGCGCCGGCCTGCTGTTCATCGACTTCAGCCGTGGCGATCTGCTGCAGCTCAGCGGGCGCACTGAAGTCGTGCTCGACGACCCGCAGATCGCAACCTTCCCGGGCGCCGAGCGCCTGTGGCGCTTCGAGGTCGAACAACTGGTGCGCCGGCCCGCGGCGCTGGCCCTGCGCTGGCACCAGAGCACAAACCTGTAGGAGCGAGGCTTGCCCGCGATGGTCGTTAACGATGACGCGTGTTGACTGGGTAAACGCGGCGCTCTCAAGTCCATCGCGGGCAAGTCGGATCGCCGCCCGCTCGCTCCTACAGACCAACATCAGGCATAGGACAGGGCTTTTTCCTCCAGCAGCTCCTGGTACAGCTCGCTCCACCTGCGACCCATCTCGTCGGCGGTGAACAGCTGCCGGTAACGGGCTTCGGCCTTGAGGCCCATTTGCGCAGCCTGTTCGATACCATCGATCGAGTCAGGCAAATGGTTTTGAAAAAAGTAAGGCACCCTTTTCAGCCTCCCATGGCCTGACGATAAGCACGAGCGGTGATCTGCGCACAGTATTTCCAGGAAAACCGCCCGGCTTGTTGCAAACCCGCTTCGCGGCATGCCTGCCAATGGGGCTCATCGTCGATCAAGCGAAGCATAGTGCTGTTCAAGCCATGCACATCGCCAGGCTCGACATAATTGCCGGCCATACCCGCGACTTCCGGCATGGCCGAACGCCGCGTCACTACCACCGGCGTGCCACTGGCCATGGCTTCCAGGACCGGAAGACCGAAGCCTTCATACAGCGATGGAAAGATCAGCGCCCTGGCTCCGGCCACCAACTGCGCCACCTGTTCGTCCGGCAGGTAGCCCAGCAGTCGTACATGGCCGCTGGCCAGGGCCTTTTGCAGGGTGTCGCTGAATTGTCCTTGCTCCCAACCCGCCATGCCGACGATCAGCAACGGATAACGTTGGCGCAGCGCTGGCGGCAGCTGTTCGTGGGCCTGCAGGGCCTGGGACAGGTTCTTGCGTGGTTCCAGCGTGCCGACGCACAGGAAGTAGCCTTGAGGCTGCAGGCCATGGACTGCGAGGCTGTGTTCCAGCTCGGCATGCTCACGTGGATGGAAGCGCGGGGCGACGCCCAGTGGCGCCACGACAAAGCGATCGCGCGGCAGGCCGAAGTAATCCTGGGCTTCATCGGCGATGAACTGCGAGTCCGTCAGGATCAGCCGCGCCTGTTCCACGCCTGCGCCAAGACGCCGCTCGATTTCCTTCAAGCGGGCCGGCGGCTGGGTTGAGGGGTAATGCAGGTGAGTCAGGTCATGCAGGGTCATCACGGTCGGGCCTTCGAACTCCAGCGGCCACAGGCTGGGCTCATGGTAGAGATCGATCGCTGCAGGCTGCCCCTGGTCGAAACGTCGTTGTTCCAGCCAGCGCCGGGCCTGGTAGGCCCCGGGGATCTGTCGCAGCCAAGGGGCCACTTGGGAATAACCCGGCATGGCCGCCGCCGGCAGCTCGGGGCTCCAGCCCCAGCCGTGGAACAGCGACAATTCCAGCCCCTGTTCGGTGGCCAGGGCCGAGGCCAGTTCCGCTACGTAATGACCGATACCGGTGCGGGGCGACTGGAGAATGCGCGCGTTAAGGGCTATCCGCATCGTGCGTCTCCATGACCGTGGGGGCGTGGTTCCTGTGGAACACAATGCGTTCGACCAGTTGGGTACTGGCTTCTCGCCAACCCAGCCAGCGCCAGTCATCGACATGGCGGGCCGCGGGAAACACGCCGCTGGTTTCCTGCTGGATGACCAGGTCGGCCAGGCTCTGCGGATTGTTCAGGTCGAAATAGGCCATGAACTCGCCGCCGATCTCGCGAAATACCGGGATGTCGCTGCCCATGGCGGGCAAGCCGCGCTGCATGGCCTCCACCAGAGGCAGGCCGAACCCTTCGACATAGGAGGGGAACACCAGCGCCGTCGCCTTGGAATAGGCGTACTCCAGGCTGTTGTCGTCCAGGGAGTTGAACATGAACAGGCGCCGGTTCAACTCCGGGTGCCGGCGAATCCGCTCGATCAGCGCCTCGCACTTCCAGCCGATGCGCCCGGCGATGCACAGGCGAGCCTGGGAACCGCTGGCCCAGACGCGCTCGAAGGCGTCGAGCAGGAACCCGTGGTTCTTGCGGGGTTCGATGGTGCTGACCATCAGGAAGACCGCTGCCTGGCCCTTGAACAGCTGGGCCAGGTCCGGGTTGATCCGAGCGTTTTCACTGCACTGGTCCAGTTCCGAACCCAGGTGGAAATAGTCGAACCAGCGCTGTGCCACCTGTTGGCGCCCGACCCGGCGGAGCATCTCTTCGCGGACCTGGTCGCGGATGGTCGCGGAAATGGCGATGTAGCCGTCGGCGGTGCGCGCTATCCAGTCGAACCAATGGTTGAACACCCGGACCAGCCCGGCGTCGCAGAACTGCGGGTGGGTCAGGGGGATCAGGTCGTAAATCACCGAGACGATACCCACGCCATCGCGCTTGAGTTGTTCGGCCAGGGGAAAGAAGTCGGCATGCCAGGATGAGTCCAGCAACACCAGTTGATCGCCCGGTTGATGTTGCAGCGGTACGCAGCGCTGGGGGATTTCCTGCTCGTTCAGAAAGCGGTTGCACAACTGGAGAGGAATACTGATAAAAGCGAAGGCCGTCAGGCGACACGCTACATAAAGTAATCGGCGAGCGAAGTGTGAATTGGCAAAGGGTTTGCGTCGCTCCAGTGCACGGTGACGTAACCAGAAGACGTTGGCGATCTGTTCCAGACGTACTCGTAGGTCTATCAGATTCCAGCGCTCTGTTTTCAGAGGTTTCAGGCTTACTACCCGGTAGAGCCTGCCCTTAAGCATGACCACCGGAATGCATTCCACTGAGGCGGTGTTCTCGGGCAGTTCGCGAACGACGTTACGCACTACGCGTTGGATGCCTGAGTTGGCCTCGGGGTGTTCGAACACATAAGTGCATTCAATCAACAGTCTGGTCATGGTTCCACTCGTTGAGTGATCGATTGAGCTGGCTCCAGAGATTCCAGAGGTGTCCGGAGGATACTGGTCCGCGCCTGCAGCCAGGAACAGCCGACGAAGTCTTCCTGGCGGTTGTTGATGACGTGGAAGACCAGGCCGTAGTCGCGCCATTCGAAGTTGCGATCCAGATGCGAATCCAGCCGCGACAGGCTCAGGGCCACCGAGTAGTTACCCTTGCCCAGGCCCATGGTGAAGGCAAAGCGGAAGGTGACTTTCTCGCCGGCACTCAAGTCGGTCAGGGCCTGGTCCAGGCGATGGGTGTTGATGCCATACATGGGCTGGCCGAGACGGTCCTTGATCATGAAACCCAGTACCAGCCGTTCGATGTCCTGGCGTACCTCGACCTGTACTTCCAGCACCACCGGCTGGCCGACTTCGGCCATTTCGATCGAGCGCTCGCGCTCGTCACGCAGGTGCACACTGAGGATCCCGGCTTCGCCGGTGCCGGAAATGGTCCGCACCTGGCCGTTGGCGAGCATTTCCTGGCGCACCGTCTGGCCTTCGCGTTCGGCGAGCATGGCGTTGTAGTAGTCCATCACCTCTTCCGGCTTGCCGTGCATGGCCACGCGGCCCTGTTCGAGCAGGATCGCGGTGTCGCAGATCGACTGGATCGCCGAGCGGTCGTGGGAAACGATCAGCAGGGTGGTGCCGGCGCGGCGAAAGCTGCGAATGCGCTCGAAACTCTTGTGTTGGAAGTAGGCGTCGCCCACCGACAGTGCCTCGTCGACGATCAGGATGTCCGGGCGCCGGGCCGTGGCCACGCTGAACGCCAGGCGCATCTGCATGCCGCTCGAATAGGTGCGTACCGGGTGATCGATGGCCTCGCCAATTTCGGCGAAGGCTTCGATTTCCGCCATCAGGGCCTCGATTTCCTCGACCTGCATGCCCAGCAGCTGGCCGGCCATGACCGCGTTCTGGCGCCCGGTGAAGTCCGGGTGAAAGCCCATGCCCAACTCCAGCAACGCCGCCACCCGGCCTCGCAGGTGGATCTCGCCGCAGGTCGGCTGGGTGGTGCCGGTGATCATTTTCAGCAAGGTGCTTTTGCCGGCGCCGTTGACCCCGACTATGCCCACGGCCTGGCCCGGCTCGATCTCGAAGTCGACGCCCTGCAGCACCCAGTGCAGGTGATGGCGCGGCCTGGAAAACGGAATCATCCACTCGAACAGCCGGCTCCAGCGGTTCGGGTACTGCTTATAGGCCTTGCCCAGGCCGCTGACGCGTATATGTCCCATCAGAGCTCATCCACCATTTCACCGACGCGCTGGCGGAAAAGCCGCAGCCCCATGCCACAGAACAGCAGGCTGATCACCAGCATCGGGGTCAGCGAACTCCATTGCGGCCACTGGTCGTACAGGAACAGGTTCTGGTAGCTGTGCATCAGCGCGGTCAGCGGGTTGAGCGCCAGCAGGCGCTGGATCGCCTCGGGCAGGATGCTGATGGGGTAGACGATGGGCGTCAGCCAGAACCAGAACTGCAGGAAGATGCCGAAGAACTGCGCTACATCGCGAAAGAACACGTTCAGCACCCCGAGGATCATCCCCAGGCCGGTGCAGAACAGCACCTGCAACAGCAGCAGCGGGATCAGCGCCAGCAGCGCCAGGCCCGGCAGGCGCCCGGTGATCAGCAGGAAGCCGAGGAACAGGCCGAGGATGATCGCGAAGTTGATGCCGGCGTTGAGCAGCACGATCACCGGCAGGCAGATGCGCGGGAAGCTGATCTTCTTCAGCAGGTTGGCGTTTTCCAGGAACATGCTCTGGCTGCGCAGGGTCAGCTCGGAAAACAGGCCCCAGGTCAGCAGCCCGGCACAGAGGTAGACGCTGTAGGCCAGGCCGTCCTCCACCCCTGGCAGGCGGGCGCGCATCACCTGGGAAAAGATCACCGTGTAGACGACGATCATCGACAGCGGGTTGAGCACGGTCCACAAGGCGCCGAACAGCGAGTTGCGATAACGCGCCTGGAACTCGCGCTGCACGCTGCCGAGGATGAAGCCCCGGTAGCTG
This sequence comes from Pseudomonas sp. B3G-3, assembly GCF_028640915.1. Lineage (NCBI taxonomy): Bacteria > Pseudomonadati > Pseudomonadota > Gammaproteobacteria > Pseudomonadales > Pseudomonadaceae > Pseudomonas > Pseudomonas sp. B3G-3. Next base: position 160,140 of record NZ_JAQZAB010000064.1, read on the forward strand.
CGCAGCGAGCGGTACAGATTGAGCAGCATCAGGCCGTCCTGCTTTCTTCGAGCATTGTCTTGTTCCTATGCGAGCCACGGTTACGATGCGCTACCAACCCATGGGCCTGGTAGCTGTTATCCAGCGGAAATATGGTCAGATAGACCCCGAACGGTGCGACTTTTGTCATTCTTGTAGCACTCTGGTTTCCCAGTCAGTGAGGATCGCTCGCAAGGATTGTTCTATTGGCGTTTTGGGCATCCACCCTGTGGCTTGTTGCAGCTTGGCGGCACTTCCGCAGACGCGACGCTGTTCTGATCGGCGTAGGCGAGCAGGGTCCTCAACCAATTCCATTTCTACCTGAGCGATGTCGGCTAGCTGCTCTATCAGATTACGGATGCTCTGCTCCTTGCCGGAACAGATGTTGTAGATCTGGCCTGGTATCCCGCTGTGCAGCAACGCCAGGTAAGCGCTAACTACATCGCTTACATCGAGAAAGTCACGGGTGACGTCGATATCGCCTACATACACTTGTGGACCTTGCAATCCGAGCTTGATACGGGCGATCTGTCGGGCAGCACTAGTGATGGCGAAGCTGTTCTGCTGCCCGGTGCCGATGTGATTAAAGGGACGAGCAATCATCACTGGCCAGTCTTCGCTCATGCCCCATTGCAGGCTCAGCAATTCGGCTGAATCCTTGCTCACTGCATAAGGGTTACGCGGGCAGGGCGGCTGGCGTTCGTTGATAGGTAGATCACTTTCGTTGACCAGGCCATAAACGTCACCCGAACTGACATACAGAAAACGGCCGTTGAAACCACGTATCTTGAGAGCCTGCAACAGGTTGAGCGTGCCCAGCAGGTTGATCTGGAATGTATTGGTAGGATCGCGGAAGGCTTCGGGGACGAAGGTCTGGCCAGCCAGGTGAATCACCGCATCCGGCAACTCGGGCCACAGGTCTTGCAGGCTTTGCGGTTGGGTCAGGTCGAAGGGCGGCGCGGGCAACAGGTCCCAGCCTGAATCGGCGGCGCCCAGGCGGGAGCGTAGATGACGTCCCACGAATCCATTCAGGCCCGTTACAAACAGACGCTTTTTCAAGCAGCAGCCTCTTTAGACGGAGGCTTCGGCAATATTTGGACACATAATTCATGTGAGAAATACGAAAACTCTGCTATTTCCCAGGGCCTTTCTATTGACGAAGCTTGTTGTAGTTGTTTGGCGGTCAATCTGTGCCAATTGCGTTGGAATTTCAATAAGTCCTACCGTGACCGGTAAGTTCTCGTTTTTCAGCATAGGAAAAATCTTGTTCGGAGGTTCCCGAATCTTAAACGGATGTGTTTAGAATGCCCCTCGTCTCGACCCCAAAACGATCAGGATGGCTGTCTCGGCGCCATGCAAAACTGACCAATAGAACAAGAACGTAGACGGGCATGAGAACGATGGATGCACGCCCACAACACCGGCGTGGTGCCATGGCTCTACCGTCATTGTGTGAAGGTGCCAGGATGGCGGCTTCATCGTGAGATGCCATGAATTTCATTCTTTATTCGGATGTGAACGACGGCTCCATCAGCCAGAGCCTCGGGCGTCCGGAATACAGCTATTACTTCGTGCTCAAGGCCTATCGCCCGGTGCTGGAAAGCCTTGGGCGCGTTCATGTGGTGCAGACGCCCGCCGAGGTCGATCGGCTGTATCACGAGCTGCGGCTCAAGGGCGAAGACAGCCTGTTTCTTTCGTTCACCCCACCCCAGAAAACCCCGGCCGACCTGGACTGCCCGACCCTGTGCGTGGTGGCCTGGGAGTTCGACTCGATCCCCCACGAATACTGGGATAACGACCCGCATCAGGACTGGAGCCGCACCCTTGGCCGCCATGGCCGGGTGATCACCTTGTCCAGCCATACGGCCCGGGCGGTGCGTCGGGTGCTGGGTGAGCATTTCCCGGTGCTGGTGCTGCCTACCCCGTTGTGGGAGCGCTTCGACGGCGTCCGCGGGCAATACCCCAACGTCCCGGTCAACGCCGGCACTACCTTGCAAATCAAGGGCTGCATCATCGACAGCCGGACGCTGGGGCTTTCCGCCGATGGCCTGATCGCGCCGGTACTGGAAGAAGTGCCACCGTCTCCTGCTCCAGTCGAAGTCGAGGCCGAAATCGTCGCAGCCCCGCCGCTGACCGCCAGGCGCCGGCTGTTCATCGCCAAGCACTATCTGCGCGAATGGTATCGGGCGCTGGCCGGCGGCGAATGGCGCCGGCCGTTGTTCATCAGCAAGCACTACATTCGTGAATGCTGCCGCGAGGGGTTGCGTGACCGGGTCCCCGAACGCCTGCGGGCGTTGATGGCCAAGCCAGGTCCGGAGCACGTTGTGCCAGCGCCACCTGCGACCGAGCCAGAACATCCCCAGGCCGTCCTCCCGGCCACCGACCAGCAGGTGGAGTTCCAGGTCGATGGCGTGGTCTATGTCAGCGTGTTCAACCCCGACGACGGCCGCAAGAACTGGCATCAGTTGATCACCGCGTTCTGCTGGGCGATGCGTGACACCGAAGACGCCACCCTGGTGTTGAAGATGACCCAGAACGACCTGTCGACCTATTACGTCGAAATGCTGACCCTGCTGTCGCAGCTGTCTCCGTTCAGCTGTCGGGTGGTGGCCATGCACGGTTATCTGGACGGCGAGCAATTCGCCCGGTTGTACGGCGCGGCCAGTTTCTACGTCAACGCCTCGCGCTGCGAAGGCCTGTGCCTGCCGCTGATGGAGTTCATGGCCTGTGGCAAACCGGTGATCGCGCCGCTGCATACGGCCATGCTGGATTACATCGACGAAGAGGTGGCCTTCGTCGTCAAGTCCAGCCAGGAGCCGGCGATCTGGCCGCAGGACTCGCGCATCCTGTTTCGCACCCTGCGCCACCGCCCGGACTGGGGCTCGTTGAAAACCGCCTACCAGGACAGCTACCGCATGGCCAAGGAAAACCCCGTGGGCTACCAGTCGATGTCCCTGGCCGCGGCCCGGCGCATGCAGGAATACAGCAGCTTCGCCAGCGTGCAGGGGCGCCTGCGGGACTTCTTCGCCCTGACCCCGCTGACCGAGGCTGACGGCGCGTCCTCCCTGGCTGTGGCGGGTAACGCCTGATGCTGATCCTCATCCATTCGGAAACCAATAAGAGCAACATCCAGCAGAACCTCGGCCGCCCCGAATACAGCTACTACTTCGTGCTCAAGGAGTTCCGGCCGGTGCTGGAGCGCCTGGGCCAAGTGCTGGAGGTCAGCAACCCCGACGAGTTGGTGGACCGCCTGTATTTCGACTGCCAGAGCCGCGGCGAGGCGTGCATTTTCCTGTCGTTCTCGCCGCCCCATCGCACGCCCAACCATTACGCCTGCCCGACCATCCCGGTGTTCGCCTGGGAGTTCAGCACCATTCCCACCGAAAGCTGGCAGGGCGAGCCGCGGCATGACTGGCGGCTGGTCCTGGGCACCGCGGGCGCGGCAATCACCCACTCCAGCTTTACCGTGCGAGCGGTGCGCGATGTGATGGGCGAGGACTATCCGATCTGTGCGATCCCGGCCCCGGTCTGGGATCGCTTCGCCCGCCGTGGCGAGCAACTGGGCAAGCAGGCGCGGGCGTCCCGGGTGACCCTCAATCTGCATGGTCTGTTGCTCGACAGCCGCACCCTGGACCTGAACGCCTACGGTCCGAGCACGCTGCGCGAAGGCACGCCGCTGGTGCTCGATACCCAGGCCCGCGATTGCCAACTGCTGCTCGACGGGGTGGTCTACACCTCGGTGTTCAACCCCTACGACGGGCGCAAGAACTGGCAGGACATGATCAGCGCGTTCTGCACCACCTTTCGCGACTGTGCCGACGCCACCCTGGTGCTGAAACTGACCCACCACGATATCGGCAACGCGCTGGCCGACATGCTGCACCACCTCTACAAGAACCAGTCCTACCAGTGCCGCATCGTGCTGATCCACGGCTTCCTGTCCGATCCGGACTACGAGCGGCTGGTGGAGGCCACCTGCTATGTGGTGAATTCCTCGTTCGGCGAAGGGCAGTGCCTGCCGCTGATGGAGTTCATGTCCTGCGGCAAGCCGGCGGTGGCGCCGTGCAACACCGCGATGGCCGACTACATCGACCACGACAACACCTTCATCGTCGACTCCACCGACGAACTGACCGCCTGGCCCCACGATCCGCGGGCCGCCTATCGGACCCTGCGCTATATCACCAACTGGGATTCGCTGTGCTGGGCCTACCGCGCCAGCTACGATGTCGCCCTGCAGGACCCGGATCGTTATGCACGGATGTCGACCCATGCGATCGAAAGCCTGCGGCGTTTCTGTAGCCAGGCCATGGCCGAACAGCGCCTGGGTGAGTTCTTCCAGCAGGTGCTGGAGCGGCGCAAGGCACCTGCCACCCCCGGGCTTCCCACGTGATGCGGGCGTTTCTGCGACGTTTGCGCAGGGGCGCGCCGTTGCCTGCGCCGCTGCTGGCCGAAGCGCCCAAGGTGGCGGTTTCTCCCCGCGATTGCGGCTTGCGCGACGCCCTGCTCGACGGCTGGTTCCGTTCTGAAACCGGCGAGCTGCTCAAGGGCTTTGCCATCAGCGCTGAAGACACCCTGCTCGATGTCGGCTGTGGCGAGGGCGTGGCGACGCTGTTCGCCATGCGCCAGGGCGCTTCGGTGATTTTTACCGACAGCGAGTTCGACAAGGTGCGCGAGCTGGCCCGGCAAGTCGCCGAGCAATCGGACGTAGCCGCCCTGGGGCTGGTCAGCAACAGCCTGCCATTGCCGCTGGCCCAGGGCTGCGCCAGCAAAGTGGTGTGTATGGAAGTGCTGGAACACATCGAACAACCCGCGCCGTTTCTCGCCGAGCTGGTGCGCATGGGCCGCCCCGGCGCGCAATACCTGATCAGCGTTCCGGACCCGGTGGGCGAGCATCTGCAGAAGGGCATCGCGCCGCCCGGCTATTACCGCGCGCCGAACCATGTGCAGATCTTTTCCCGCGAAGGCTTTGGCCAGATGATCGAGGCCGCCGGGCTGGTCATCGAACACCGGCAGGCCACGGGCTTTTTCTGGGTCATGGGCATGATCTTCTTCTGGGCCAGCGAACGGGCTGCCGGCCGCGAGCCGCCGGGCGCCGTGCGCGACCGGATCCAGGCGCCGTACCCGGCGCTGATGGAAGGCTGGGCACGGACCTGGGAAGAACTGCTGGCGCAACCCGACGGGCTGGCGATCAAGCAGGTGCTGGATGGCTTCATGCCGAAAAGCCAGGTCATCATCGCCCGCAAGCCGCTGTCTGGCGCAGTGGCTGAGCCGTCTTGAACGACAAGCGGATCATGGACATCGAGCTGCTGCGGGGCATCGCGGTGCTGGGTGTGGTGTTCCATCATCTGCAAGGCAGTCTGTTTCGCGACGGGCTCGCCTGGCTGGGCAGCGTCGCGGCCTACGGCCAGTTCTGGTGGGGTGTGGACCTGTTCTTCGCCATCTCCGGCTTTGTCATCGCCCGCAGCCTGGTCCCGCAACTGCGCGCCTGCACCAGCGCCGCGCAGTTCTGGCAACGGACCCGCGACTTCTGGATTCGCCGCGCCTTCCGCCTGTTGCCCTCGGCCTGGTTGTGGTTGCTACTGATGTTGCTGGCGACCCTGTTTCTCAATCGTTCGGGGGCCTTCGGCAGCCTGCACGCCAACCTGTGGGCCACGGTTGCCGGCCTGTTGCAGTTCGCCAATTTGCGGTTCGCCGACAGCTTTTTCCACTATGAGTACGGCGCCAGTTTCGTCTACTGGAGCCTGTCGCTGGAGGAGCAGTTCTACCTGTTGCTGCCGCTGCTGGTGCTGTTATGCCGCAAGTACCTGGCCTGGGCGTTGCTGGCGCTGGTACTGGTGCAGATCCTGACCCTGCGCTCGGCGCTGCTGATGGTCATCCGGACCGACGCCATGGCCCTCGGCGTATTGCTGGCGCTGTGGACGGCCCGCGGCAGCTACCGGCACTGGGAGCCAAAGTGGCTGGGACGGTATCCGGGGCTCGGCCCGCTGCTGTTGATCCTGTCGTGCCTGGGCCTGGGCTGGTTGGCGACCGATGGTTTTAATGTCACCCGTTACCGGGTTGGCGCCCTGGCGGTGCTCTGCGCGCTGTTGGTATGGATCGCTTCCTACAACCGTGACTACCTGTTGCCCCGCGGCCTGCTGAAAAGCCTGTTGGCCTGGGTCGGCAGCCGTTCCTACGGGATCTACCTGATCCATGTCCCGGTGTTTCTGCTGGTCCGCGAAGCCTGGTTCCGCCTGGCGCCCCTGGGCACGACCGGGCTGAACGAGCAGCCGCTGCTGGCAATGGCCTGCGCCGCGGGCCTGCTGCTGTTGCTGAGCGAACTCAACTACCGTGTCATCGAGTTGCCCCTGCGCAATCGGGGCGCCGAGCTGGTGCAGCGCCTGGGGGCAGCCCGCTCTCCCGTTCCTTCCACTGGAGTCACTTCATGCTGAGCCTTCTGAAAAAACTCACGGCGAGCGCTCCTGCGGCCGTGACGCCCGAGACCCCGCCGCCGGCCAAGGTCGATCCGTACATGCTGGGCCTGCAGGACGCCATGCTCAGCGGCTGGTTCAACCAGGAAAACGGCGAGTTGTTCACCGGCTTTCCGGTGACGGCCGAGGACACCCTGCTGGATGTCGGCTGTGGTGATGGCGGTAACGTGCATTACTGCGCGATGCGCGGGGCGAAGATCATCATTGCCGACATCGATGCGGCCAAGGTCGAGGCGACGCGCCAGCGCCTGAGCGATACGCCGGCCCGCGGCGTCGAATGCCATGTCACCGACTGCAATCCGTTGCCGATCGCCGATGGCTCCGCCAGCCGTGTGGTGTCCACCGAGGTCATCGAGCATGTGGACGACCCGGCGCAGTTTCTCTCCGAACTGGTGCGGGTCGGCCAGCCAGGCGCGCTGTACCTGTTGAGCGTGCCGCACCCGAGCTCCGAGGACCTGCAAAAGGACATCGCCGCGCCGGAGTATTTCCAGAAGCCCAACCATATCCGCATCATCAGCGAAGAACAGTTCAAGCAGATGGTCGGCGACGCCGGGCTGGAGGTGCTCAGCCATAGCCAGTACGGCTTCTACTGGTCGATGTGGATGCTGCTGTTCTGGGAAGCCAAGGTCGAGTTCAGCAACCCTGATCACCCGTTGCTCGACCAGTGGGCGAACACCTGGCAGACCATCCTCAACTCGCCGCGTGGCGTACAGATCAAGCACGCGCTGGACGCCGTGGTCGCCAAGAGCCAGGTCATCATTGCCCGCAAGCCGGCCTGAACCGGCGCGAGCTTTTGCCCGCTTGAATGAGGCAGGACGCTGGCTTTTGTAGCCGCTGCCGCAGGCTGCGATAAGGCCGCAGGCCTTCAGCGGTCTTTCGGTCTTGCGTGCCCTGCGGTCGCGATCGTCCGAACGCGGCCCGAGCCTGCGGCAGCGGCTACAGAGTTCAGGCCTGTTGCACGAAAGTCAGGCGCAGGGCGAAGCCGATCAGCAGGCTGCCGAACAGCCATTGCTGGACCCGCTGGGCGGCGCGGTTGTGCGCCAGCCAGCGGCCGATCCAGGCGCCGGCCAGGGCGTAGGTGCTGTCGAACAGCAACCCCACCAGCACCAGCAGCAGGCCGAGGCTGGCGAACTGCGCGGCCACGGGGCCGGCCTGCGGGTCGATGAACTGTGGCAGCAACACCGAGCAGAACAGCAGCGCCTTGGGGTTGAGCAGGTTGGTCAGCAGGCCGCGGCGGATCGCTTCGCGCCAGCGCAATGCGCTCGCGGCTTCGCCGTTTTGCAGGCTGGGCAGCAGGTTGGCCCGCAGGCACTGCACGCCAAGCCACAGCAGGTAGGCGGCCCCGCCCAGGCGTACCACTTCGAAGGTCCAGGGCGCGGCCTTGAACAGGGCGGCCAGGCCCAATGCCGCCAGCGCCACATGGCAGCCCCGGGCGATCGCCAGGCCTGCCGCGGTGGCCAGCGCCAGGCCCTTGCCCTGGCGAGCTCCGGTTTGCAGCAGCAGGATCATGTCGGGGCCGGGCAGCAGATAGACCACCGCCAGCGCCAGGAAAAACATCCAGAGTTGTGCCACCTTGCCACCCCCTTTCGTTGTCGATTCGGTAGCCAGAGTCTAGGGCCGAAGGGCAGGGCAGGTGCTTGCGTAGTCAGCCAGCATGAGGGCGGAAATTGGCATAATCTTCCGTCTGGACATGGAGTGACTATCGGAAAATGCCAAAAATGAAACTGGACGCCTACGACCGCAAGATTCTCGCCGCCCTGCAGCGCGACGGCCGCCTGAGCAACGTGCAACTGGCGGAGGAGATCGGCCTGTCGCCCTCACCCTGCCTGCGCCGGGTACGGATGCTGGAAGAAGCCGGGGTGATTCGCGGCTACCAGGCCAACCTCGATCGCGATGAAGTGGGCCTGGGGCTGACGGTGTTCGTCGGGGTCAAGGTCGAGCGGCACACCGACGAGCATTCCGAAGCCTTCCACAAGGCGGTGACGGCGCTGCCGGAGGTGCTTTCGGCGTTCCTGGTGTCCGGCGAGTCGGACTTTCTGCTGCAGGTGGTGGTGCCGGACCTGCGCGCCTACGACCGCTTTCTCACCGGCAGCCTGCTGAAACTGCCGGGCGTCAGCGATATCCGCAGCAACTTCGCGATCCACACGGTGAAGACCCCGGGGGCGCTGCCGCTGGGGCATCTACCGGCCTGACGCGATCATCTGTAGCCGCTGCCGAAGGCTGCGATCGCGACCGAAGGGCGCGCAGGATCTGAAGATCGCTGAAGGCCTTCGGCCTTATCGCAGCCTGCGGCAGCGGCTACAGGGGCGGGACCGGGCTCTACATCTGCGTCGCCATCCCCTCGACATCCATCGCCGCCTGGCGCAATGCCTCGGAGCGGGTCGGGTGCGGGTGGCAGGTCAGGGCGATATCTTCGGCCGAGGCGGAAAACTCCATGGCCACGCAGTATTCGCCGATCATTTCGCTGACGCTCGGTCCTACTAAATGCACGCCGAGGATTTCATCGGTCTGCGCGTCCGCCAGGACCTTGGCGAAACCTTCGGTCTCATGGTTGATCTTGGCCCGGCTGTTGGCCGTGAAAGGGAACTTGCCGGCCTTGTAGGCCCGGCCCTCGGCCTTGAGCTGCTCTTCGGTCTTGCCGACGCTGGCCAGCTCCGGTTTGGTGTAGATCACACTGGGGATCAGGTTGTAGTTCACTTCACCGGCCTTGCCGACAATCTGTTCGATACAGGCCATGGCCTCGTCCTCGGCCTTGTGGGCGAGCATCGGCCCGGACGTGACGTCGCCAATCACCCACACGCCAGGGGCCTCGGTGCGGTGCTGGCGGTTGGCGAGCATGCCTCGCGAGTCGGTGCTCAGGCCGACGTTCTCCAGCCCCAGGCCCTGGGTATAAGGCCGGCGTCCGATGGCCACCAGCACGTAGTCGGCTTCCAGCAGCTGCGCCGTGCCGCCCGCCGCCGGCTCGATGCTCAATTGCACGCCGTTGGCCGAGGTGCTGGCGCTAGTGACCTTGGTGCCGAGCTTGAAGGCGATCCCCTGTTTGCCCAGGGCCCGTTGCAGGGTCTTGCCGGCTTCGCCATCGACGCCGGGGCAGATGCGGTCCAGGTACTCGACCACCGTCACCTGGGCCCCCAGGCGCCGCCAGACCGAGCTCAGCTCCAGGCCGATCACCCCGGCGCCAATCACCACCAGGTGCCGGGGCACTTCGCTGAGGGACAGCGCGCCGGTGGAGTCGAGGATGCGCCGGTTGTCGATCTCCACCCCGGGCAACGGTGTCGGCTCGGAGCCGGTGGCGATCACGATGTCCTTGGCCTGCAACCGGGTCTTGCCGCCGGCGCTGTCGGTCACCGTGACCTGGCCCGGGCCGTCGATATGGCCCCAGCCCTTGATCCAGTCGACCTTGTTCTTGCGGAACAGGAACTCGATGCCCTTGGTCAGGCCCGCCACGCTGTCATCCTTCTGCTTCATCATCTGGGCCAGGTTGAGGCTGGGCTTGACCTCGATGCCCAGTTCGGCGAATTCCTTGCCCATGGCCGCGTCGTACAACTCCGAGGCATGCAGCAAGGCCTTGGACGGCATGCAGCCGACGTTCAGGCAAGTACCGCCGAGGGTGGCGCGGCCTTCGACACAGGCGGCCTTGAGCCCCAGCTGGCCGGCGCGAATGGCGGCGTTGTAGCCACCGGGACCCCCACCGAGGATGACGACGTCGTAGCTGCTCATGGCTGTTCTCCTGCGATCGCAAAGACGGGTTTAAAGGTAGTCGAGCAAAAAATTATGACCGTAATATGAGCGTGCAAAGGGCTGGCGGTCAAGCAGGGGTGTTCACATTCCTTGTAGGAGCAGCCGGTCGACGCTCGATTGCTCGCGATGGCATCGACGCGGTCCTGCCGTTGAATCGCGTTGGCCGCATCGCGAGCAAGCTTCGCTCCTACAGAAGAAGAGGGGGTGGGGTGTTCAGGTCCACCAGTAGCGCACGAGGTGGAAGAAGATCGGCGCGGCGAAACACACCGAGTCCAGGCGATCGAGCATGCCGCCGTGGCCTTCGATCATATGGCCCCAGTCCTTTACCCCGCGGTCGCGCTTGATCGCCGACATGACGATGCCGCCGGCAAAGCCCAGCAGGTTGATCAGCAGGGCGATCAGGAACGACTGCCAGATAGTGAACGGGGTGATCCACCACAGCGCGCCGCCGATCAGCGAGGCCAGCAGGATGCCGCCGACAAAACCTTCCACGGTCTTGGACGGCGACAGCCGGGGGGCGATCTTGCGTTTGCCGAAGAGTTTTCCACAGACGTACTGCAGCACGTCCGACATCTGCACCACGATCACCAGGTAGGCGATCAGCAGCAGGTTGCGCCCTTCGTAGCCGGCGATATCCAGGGTCAGCAGCGCCGGCACGAACGACACGCAGAACACCGCGATCATCAGCCCCCACTGGACCTTCGAGGCACGCTCCAGGAAGTGCGTGCTGTCGCCGCCCAGGGACGCGAGGATCGGCAGCAGCAGGAACACATAGACCGGGATGAAGATCGAGAACAGCCCGTACCAGTCGAAGTAGATCAGCAGGTATTGCACGGGCAGGGCCAGGTAGAACGCCGCCACCAGCGCCGGGTAGTCGCTGCGCCGGGTCGGCATCAGGGTCAGGAACTCGCGCAGGGCGTAGAAGGACACGGCGTAGAACAGCAGGATCACCGCGCTGGTGCCGAGCCAGAAGGCGACGCCGATCACCAGCACCATCACCCACCAGGCGTTGATGCGCGCGTTGAGGTTGTCGATCACCGAGCTCGGCGCGCCACGGGTGCGCAGCTTGAGCAGAAAACCGATCAGCGAGGCCAGCACCAGTACCGCGCCGATCCCGCCGAACAACATCAGGGTTTGCCTATCCATCTCAAGAATGCTCCGGGGCCATGGCCAGCAGCGCTGCGCGGCTGCGTTCGAGGAATTGCTCTTTGCTTTCGCCGTCCTCCAGGGACAGCGGCGCGCCGAAGCTGGTGGTGCACAACAGCGGCAGGGGCAGGAAGCGGCCCTTGGGCATCACGCGGTTGAGGTTGGCGATCCACACCGGAATCACCTGGGCCTGTGGGTAACTTTTCGCCAGGTGATAGATGCCGCTCTTGAACGGCAGCAGGCCTTCCTCCTCCAGGTTGCGCGTGCCTTCGGGGAAGATGATCAGCGAATCGCCGTTGGCCAGGGCGTCGAGCATCGGCTGCAAGGGGTTATCCACAGGCTCCTTGCGCTCGCGGTCGATCAGCACGCCGTTGAACACCCGGTTGATGATGTAGCGGCGCAGAGGGCGGGTCTGCCAGTAATCGGCGCCGGCCACTGGCCGCGTCACCTTGCGCAGCGCGGGCGGCAGCGAGGCCCAGAGCAGCACGAAGTCGCCGTGGCTGCTGTGGTTGGCGAAGTAGATGCGTTGCACCGCCTGCGGCCCGCAACCGAGCCACAGGCTGCGCGCCCCGGTGATGGTGCGGGCGGCGGAGGTGATGAGGGTGGCGACCAGGGGTTCGAGCATGAGAATTCCTTATCCGGCGATGGCCAGCCAGGGGCTGGCCAGGATGAAGCCCAGTGTCAGCAGTACTTGCGCCGCCAGCAGCCAGGCCTGGCGACGCAACAGGTTGAGGGCGCCGCGGCTGCGTTGTTGCCACGGGCGGCCGCCGGCGGTCGCCGGTTGCAGGCCGAGGGCGCTCAGCGCCTGGTCCAGCGCGGCGCTGCGTTCGGCCAGCGGCAGCGGGCTGTCCGCCACTCGCTGGAACAACTCGGCATCGAAGGCCACCCGCAGCGCCCAGTACTTTTGCAGCACTCCCAGGAGCAGCAGGGCGACGCTCAGGGCAATGGCCCAGGGGGCGGACACGCCGAGCAACCATTGGCCGAGGCCAAGCAGGGCACCGAGCAGTGTCAGGCCTGTGGATAACAGGTCCAGCGAATGCCCGCGGCGCAACAGGCTCGCCACCGCATGCAGTTCCATATCAGTGGCCATGCACCTTCCCCTGGGCTGTGGATAAAGGCTCCAGGGCCCGGCGGTGCGCGGGTTGCAGGACGATCTGCGGGCGTGCGCGACGGATCTGCACGATGGCCGCATCGACGCTGGCGGCACGGCCTGTGTACAACAGCCAGGCGGCCACGGCGGTGGCACTGCGCGAATAGCCCAGGGCGCAGCAGACCAGCAGCGGCGCATGCTCGCGCAGGCTTTCGATGGCTTGCGCGGCCTCGCGGCATTGCGCGGTGGTGGGCGCGGTCAGGTCGAGCACCGGCACGCAGCGATAGGCCAGGTGGCGACCGTCCATGGACAGCTCGGCGCACAGGTCGACCACCGCGCTGAACGGACTGTCCTGCAGCTCGCCCGGGGTCGGCACGCGCCCGAGCCAGACGTTATCCACAACCTCGTCGGGCTGTGGATGCTTGCGTGTCCACAGCCGGGAATTGGTCCAGGCCGCCGCCAGGTAAGGCGCCAGCAGCCAGCGCGTGGCGTTGCTAAGGCGGCCGTCCGCGCCTTTCTGGAAACCCTTGGCGTCGAACAATCCGTAGTTCAGCGCCACCAGCAGAAGGGCCACGGCGGGCCACAGCAGCCACAGCCAGGTTGCGGCGAAGGCCAGGGCCGGCACGGCAAACAGCAGTGCCCCCAGGGCATAACGCAACGCCAGACGCCAGCGCTGGCGATCGCGAGCCAGGCGCAGGTTCTGCAGCATGCCGGGACGGTCCAGCGGCCACAGCCAGACGCACAGCCAACCGGCCAGGGCGCCTGTGGGCAGGTCGATAAAGTGGTGTTGATAAGTGGTCAGCACCGATACGCCGATCAGCGCGAACCAGCCGTGCACCAGCCAGCGCCAGGCGCCCTGGACATGCCGCGCATAGCAGACCCACAGCACCACCAGCAGCGCGATGTGCAGCGACGGCGCCTGGTTGAACGGCTTGTCGAAGCCGGCCAGCACGTCGAACAGCCAGCCGAACAGGCCATCCAGCTCCGGGCGCTGGAAGGTGAAGCGCAACGGCCAGAGCAGGAAGCAGCTGACCGCGATGACTTGCGCGGTCAACAGGCGCAAGGCGTGGCGCTTGAGTTCTTCGCGGCTGGTGGGCAGCAGCAGGGAAAAGCCGTACAGCAGGTCGATCGACCAGTAGGGCACGATGCTCCAGGCCCAGAACGGCATCTGCCGCTCCCAGTCGAACACCAGGCTGCCGACCTCGGCCCGTTGCGAAGTAACCCAGGTGGCGAAGCCGTAGGTGCCGAAAAACAGCGGCGCCAGCAGCAACAGCCAGAGCACCGCGGGTTTCAGCAGGCCGGGCTCACGGGTGTATGTCGCGGCGACCGTCATCATTGCACCCGCTGCGCCAGCGACACGCTGAAAATGCCCCACTGGTCGACGCGCAGGGTGATCCGGCGGAACCCCGCGGCTTCCACCAGTTGGTCCATCTCGGCCTGGGTCCGCCGGCGCATGACCCAGGCCTGCCCCGCGCGATGGCTGGTCAGGGCGCGGGCGATCAGCTCCAGCTGCGGGTGCCACGGCTGCCCGGTGTAGACCAGGTAACCGCCGGGCTCCACGGCGGCGGCCAGGCCCGCCAGGGAGTCGCTGACCATCTGGTTGTCGGCGAACAGCTCGTACAGGCCGGACACCACCGCCAGCGTCGGCTTGGGCTTCAGGGCTGCGAGGTCGTTGCGGTCGAAGGCGTCGGCCTTGACGAAGCGGGCAATCTGGCCCAGGCCTTTCTCGGCGATCAGCGCGCTGCCGTCGCGCACGTTGATGTCGCTGTAGTCGCGCAGCAGGATCGATTCCGGCAGCGGGCTGACGCCCTGCAAGGCTTCGAGAATGTAGCGCCCGTGGCCGGCGGCGATGTCGACGATGCGCACTTCGCGCTGCTGGGCGCGCAATTTCTCCATGGCCAGGCGCAGCAGTTCTTCCACATGCAGCTTGCGTTGGCGAATGCCGCGCCAGCCGATGGAGTCCAGGTAGTTGCGGTCGATCATCCGGCCCAGGGCCGAGGTGCCGGTCGCTTGGTTGCGGTACACGTAGTCCAGGGTGCTGCCGGAGTCGAAACCGGTGTCGAAGCCCAGCTTGACCCCGGCCGAGAGCTGGCTGCCCAGGCGCATGCTGGCGCGGGTCAGGCGCCAGTAGAGGTCGCGCAGGGAGTTGCGTGGCAGGGGCGCCGCCAGTGCCTCGGATTCGGCGCAGGTCAGGCCCAGGCGGTCGGCGTCGAGCAGGGAAGGGCGGTTCAGCGGCCGCGCGAAGTTCTGCAGGATGAACCGCCGGGCGCTGGCGACGGCCGGGGCCCGGGCCTTCTCGCCGAGGGTGTCGTGGAAGAAGCCCGGCAGGATGTGTTTTTCCTTGTGCAGGCTGCCCAGGCGCTCGAAGAACTGCTCCTGGGGCCGGCGATGGACGACGAAGTCGGCGCCGGAGATCAACAGCTGGGTCGGCACCTGGATCGCCTGGGCGTCGGCCACCACCCGTTCGGCAGCTTCGTACAGGCCGAGCAGCACGTTCACCGAGATCGCCTTGGTGATCAGTGGATCGCTGTCATAGGAGGCCACCCGCGCCGGGTCGTGGCTGAGGAAGCGCGCCTTGACGTAGCTGTTGACGAAAAAGTTGCCGCGAAACCGCCGCATCAGCGCCAGGCCCGGGCGGGCGAAAGGCACGTAGAGCTTGACCTTGAACGCCGGCGACGCCAGCACCAGGGCGCGGATGCGCGGTGCGTAGTCATGGACCCAGGTGGATGCGATCACCGCGCCGACGCTCTGGGCCACCACGGCCATGTGTTCTTCGTCGATGCCGTGGCTGGCCCGCAGGTGATCGCAGAAGGTCTGCACGTCGCGCACGCTGGTGGCGAAGCTCGGGCTGTCGCCCCGGGCGCCGGGCGACTGGCCATGGCCGCGGGCGTCCCAGGCGAAGAAATCGAAGGCCGGCAGGTCCAGTTCGTCCACCAGATGGGCGATGCGCGCGGAGTGTTCGTGGCCGCGGTGGAACAGCAGCACGGCCTGGCGCGGGCCGTCCGCGGGGGCGGCGGTGGCCGGCCAGTGGCGGTAGAACAGCTCGACGCCGTCGTGAGTGGTGAAGGTCTGGTGGAGAGCTTCGCGCATGGCAACTTCCTTATTCCGAGGGGGCGTTTTGCTGCACTTGTTGTGGTGCTTCTGGTTGTGGCACGTCTTGCTGTCGTGCTTCGAGCAGGCCCTGGCGAACCCGGTTGATCAAGGTGTAGACCAACAACGCGGCGACCACCGCCAGCAGGCCATTGATCCAGGCGGCGCTGAGCCAGCCCAGGGCGATGCCGGTGGCCAGCACGCCGAGTACGAACGCCCGGTCGCTCTTGCCCATGGGGCCGTCGTAGCGACGCGAGGCGCCGATCATCGGCCCGAGCACGCCGGCGTATTCGCTGAACAGCGCCAGCAGCGTCACCAGCAGGACCAGCGGCAGGCTGACGCCGGCAATCAGCGCGAAAGGCAGGATCAGCGCGCTGTCGGCAATCACATCGCACAATTCGTTGAGGTAGGCACCCAGGCGCGATTGCTGGCCGAATTCCCGGGCCAGCATGCCGTCGATGGCGTTCAGCGCCATGCGCAGGATCATCCACAGCGGGATCAGGATGAACAGCCAGAGGTGGTTGGCGAAACTGCCGATCAGGGCCCCCACCAGCACCGAAATCACCCCTGCCAGCACGGTGATCTGGTTGGCCGTGGTGCCGTTGTCGTACAGGCGCTGGACCCAAGGCCGCAGCAGATTCTGGAAGCGCGGTTTGAGCTGGTAGATGGAGAGCATGGCTGGACGTTTCCTTGTCACAAAGTGGGCCACGGATTATGGCCACAGATCTCGCGGGCTGGCATCAGCGCAGCAGCGGTTTTCCCCGGCTTTGTGACGCGCTCATGGCAAATAAAGGCATAGGTAAGCGACGAAAATTTCACTACTATCGTTATATCGTAACGATTTGTGACAAATACAGCGGCCTGCCGAAGAGTTATCCACAGGCCGGAACGGGTTAACGACCAGCGTTGGGGTGGTATGCAAGTCGATCTTGAGACTGAAGGGGCGGGGGTCGAAGCCTTGCCGAGGTTTCAGCGGGCGGCCTTTCACGAGCGCCGTCTGAAGCGTTGGGGCATCGGGCTGGCGGGGCTGGCCGGGGTGGGGTTGGTGCTGGCGTTTTTCGTCGACCTGTTTGCCCCGCAATCCTTGTGGCCGGCGTTGCTGGTCAATCTGGCGGCGGCTTTGCTGGTGCTGGTCGGCGGCCTGCAGGCGGCGGGCTGGGTCAGTGCCTGGCGCGCGGGTGTGTTGCGCGCGCCAGATGTGGCGCCGAGCCCGGAGCCGGTTGTGGACGAACCCTTGCCCGATGACGGCTGGTACGAACGCTTGCTGGACGGCATCAGCCAGCGTTGGTCCGGGCTGCTGGCGCAGATCGGCGCGCCGACCCTGTGGCTGGGTGGCTGGGCCTTGCTGGTGCTGTTGGTCATCGAGCAGGCGTGGAACCTGAGCCTGTCCGCCGCGGCCCTGGGCCTGGCGGGCAATGTCGGCGCGGTGCTGGCGCTGTTGCTGGCCTTCGGCTTGCTGGTGTTCGAGCGCCAGCTGAGCCAGGAACACCCCGGCGAATGGCCGGAAGCCGAGGCGCTGGCACAGTTGGCGCGAGTGGCGATCATCAGCCTGGTACTGGCCGCGCTGTGCCTGTTGTTCAGCAGCGACACGGCGCTCTGGCCGGTGCGCCTGGGCGTGTTGATCGGGGTATTGCCGGCGCTGGTGGCCCTGGAGTTCCTGCTGCGCGCGGTGCTGTCGTTGTTCAGCCCGCGGCGCGCGCAACTGGAACCGCGCATGTTGGCCCACAGCGTGATTGCCGATTTGTTGCGCTGGCCGCCGCAGCCTTTGCTGGCCTTGCAGCACGAATTGCACAACCGCTTCGGCATCGATCTGCGGCAGATCTGGGCCTTCACTTATATGCGCCGGGCGTTCCTGCCGGTACTGCTGGTGGTGCTCGGGGTGGGCTGGCTGCTCACCGGCCTGCATGAAGTGCCGTTGCAGGGGCGAGGTATCTACGAACGTTTCGGCAAGCCGGTGGCGGTCTTTGGCCCGGGTTTGCACGCGGGTCTGCCCTGGCCGCTGGGGCGGGTGCTGAGTGTGGAGAACGGCGTGGTGCATGAACTGGCCACCAGCGTCGGCGAGGCGCCTACCGTAGTCGAACCGGCATCCGCCGAAGGGCCGCCGCCATTGGTGGCCAACCGCTTGTGGGACGCCAGCCACGTGAACGACAAGTCCCAGGTGATCGCCAGCGGCAGTGCCGACAAACAGAGTTTCCAGATCGTCAACATGGATGTGCGCTTCGTCTATCGCATCGGCCTGAGCGATCAGGCGGCGCTGGCGGCGACCTACAACAGCGCCGACATTCCGATGCTGATCCGCAGCACCGCCAGCCGCATCCTGGTCCACGACTTTGCCTCGCGCACCCTCGATGGCCTGTTGGGCGAAGACCGTACCAACCTGGCCGAGGATATCGGCCGCGCGGTGCAGGCCGACCTGGAGAAGCTCGACAGCGGGGTGGAGATTCTCGCCACCGTGGTCGAAGCCATTCACCCGCCGGCGGGCGCCGCCAATGCTTATCACGGTGTCCAGGCCGCGCAGATCGGCGCCCAGGCGCTGATTTCACGCGAGCGCGGCGCGGCCAGCGAACAGACCAACCAGGCGCAGTTGCAGGCCAGCATTGCCCGCGACCAGGCCCAGGCCTCGGCCCATGAAGTGCAGGCCACGGCGCAAGCGGCCGACCTGCGTTTCTCCGCCGAGCAAAAGGCCTATGCCAGCGCCGGCCAGGCATTCGTTCTGGAGCAGTATTTGAGCCAGCTGAGCCAGGGCCTGCGCAACGCCAAGTTGCTGGTACTCGATCATCGCCTGGGCGGCGCCAACGCACCGACCCTCGACCTGCGTACATTCACTTTGCCAACCGAGCCTTCGGTGCCGGGTAACACCGCTCAGCCAGGAGCCGTCCATTGAGCCAGTCCCATTCCCACGATCATCAGGATCACGCCGGCCACGATCACGGCCACGGTGGTCATCACCACCACGGGCACCATCACCACCACGGCGCGCCGGAAGAGGCGGGGCCCTTTCCCTGGCGGCGCATGGCCTGGGCGCTGTTGCTGGTGCTGTTCGCCGTCGCTGCGGCGAGCCTGGTGCAAGTGCGTTCCGGCGAAGCCACGGTGATCACCCGTTTTGGCAACCCGGCGCGGGTGCTGCTGGAGCCGGGCCTCGGCTGGCGCTGGCCGGCACCGTTCGAGGCGGCGATCCCAGTGGACCTGCGCCTGCGCACCACGTCCAGCGGTTTGCAGGATGTCGGCACCCGCGACGGTCTGCGCATCATCGTCCAGGCCTATGTGGCGTGGCAGGTGCAGGGCGACCCGGACAACGTGAAGCGCTTTATGCGCGCGGTGCAGAACCAGCCGGACGAAGCGGCGCGGCAGATCCGTACCTTTGTCGGCTCGGCCCTGGAAACCACCGCCAGCAGTTTCGACCTGGCCAATCTGGTGAACACCGATGCGAGCAAGGTGCGCATCGCCGACTTCGAAGCCCAGTTGCGCAAACAGATCGAACAGCAATTGCTGAGTACCTATGGCGTGCGCGTGCTGCAAGTCGGCGTGGAACGCCTGACCCTACCCTCGGTGACCCTGACCGCCACCGTCGACCGTATGCGCGCCGAGCGTGAAACCATCGCCACCGAACGCACGGCCATCGGCAAGCGCGAAGCGGCGCAAATCCGTTCCGCCGCCGAGCGCGATGCGCGCATCGTCCAGGCCGACGCCACGGTGAAGGCCGCGGATATCGAAGCGCAATCCCGGGTGCAGGCGGCGGAGATTTATGGCCGCGCTTATGCCGGTTCGCCGCAGCTGTACAACCTGCTGCGTTCGCTGGACACCTTGGGCACGGTGGTGACCCCGGGCACCAAGCTGATTCTGCGCACCGATGCCGCACCGTTCCGGGTGCTGGTGGACGGGCCGCCGACCCTCGGCAATAAAGCCGCCGGGTCGCAACCATGAGTTTGGTTCCACGTGGAACACATGAACTTGGCAGCCCGTGGATTCAGGCCGGTCGCCTGGCGTTTCTCGCCCTGTATGCGGTGACCGTGCTGGCGGCACTGGCCTGGGCGTTTTCCAATGTGCGGCAGATCGATCCACAGAACCGTGCGGTGGTCCTGCATTTCGGCGCTCTGGATCGCATTCAGAACGCTGGATTGTTGCTGGCCTGGCCGAAACCGTTCGAACAGGTGGTGCTGTTGCCCGCCGCGGACCGGGTGATCGAGCGCCGGGTGGAAAGCCTGCTGCGTTCCGATGCGGCCCTAAAGGGTGACAAGGTGGCGAGTTTCGCCGTACCGCTGAGCGATGCCCTGGCCGGTTCCGGTTATTTGCTGACCGGCGACGCCGGGGTGGTGCAGCTGGATGTGCGGGTGTTCTACAAGGTCACCGAGCCCTATGCCTTCGTGTTGCAGGGCGAACATGTGTTGCCGGCGCTGGATCGGCTGGTGACCCGCAGTGCCCTGGCCCTGACCGCCGCCCGCGATCTCGACACGATATTGGTGGCGCGTCCGGAACTGATCGGGGCCGACAATCAGGCCGCCGAGCGTCGCGAACGGTTGCGTGGCGATCTGGTGCAAGGTATCAACCAACGGCTGGCGGATCTGGCGGCGACCGGGCAGGGGATCGGCATCGAGGTGACCCGGGTCGACGTCCAGTCCAGTTTGCCGGGGCCGGCGGTCAGCGCCTTCAACGCGGTGCTGACCGCCAGCCAGCAAGCCGACAAGGCGGTGGCCAACGCCCGCACCGACGCCGAAAAGCTCACGCAAACCGCCAACGAACAGGCCGACCGTACCTTGCAGGTGGCGCACGCCCAGGCCGGTGAACGCCTGGCCAAGGCCCAGGCCGACACCGCGACCATCCAGAGCCTGGCCCAGGCGCAACGCAATGGCACCGACCCGGAAATGCTCCTGCGCATCTACCGCGAACGCCTGCCGAAGATTCTCGGTCAGGCCGGCTCGGTGACCACGGTCAATCCCAAAGACGATTCCCGCCTGATCATTCAGGGAGCCCAACCATGACTGCTCACACCCATGCCGCCGCGCCGGCGAGCATGCTGACTTCCGCCGAACAACGCAGCGCCGCGCGCCAGCTGACCCTGGCCATGCTGGCCTTGGGGCTGCTCGGCCTGGGCCTGGTCTGGCGCTGGCTGGCCCCGGAACAGACCGGCGTCAGCCAGTTGCTGCTGGGTTTTGCCTCGTTGCTGGTGGCGCTGCCGGTGATGCGTTCGGCCTGGTACAGCCTGCGTTACCCGAGCCTGCACGGCATTACCGACCAGTTGATCGCCCTGGCCATGCTCGGCGCCTGGGCCACCGGCGACCTGCTGACCGCGGCGCTGTTGCCGATCATCATGATCTTCGGCCACGTGCTGGAAGAGCGCAGCGTCATCGGTTCCCAGGAAGCCATTCATGCCCTGGGCCGTTTGACCCGCAGCCATGCGCGGCTGGTGCAGGCCGACGGCAGCATTGGCGAGGTGGACAACGCCACGCTCAAGGCCGGCGATATCGTCGAGGTGCGCGCCGGCGACCGGGTGCCCGCCGACGGCCTGGTGCTGTCCGGGCAAGCCAGCCTTGACACTGCGCCGATCACCGGCGAGTCGGTGCCGTTGGAGGCCGATGTCGGTATGCAGGTGTTCGGCGGGGCGATCAATCTCGACGGCCTGTTGCGCCTGGAAGTGACCCGCACTGGCCACGAATCGACCCTGGGCAAGGTCATCGCGCTGATGCAAAGCGCCGAGCGCTCCAAGCCGCCGATCACCCGGTTGCTCGAACGTTACGCCGGCAGCTACATGGTGCTGGTGTTGCTGCTGGCAGCGGTGACCTGGTTCATCACCAACGATGCCCAGGCGATGCTCGCGGTGCTGGTGGCGGCCTGTCCCTGCGCCCTGGTGCTGTCCGCGCCGGCCACGGCGATTGCCGGGATCGCCGTGGCAGCGCGTCATGGCATCCTGATTCGCAGCTCGGCGTTCCTCGAGGAGCTGGCGGACCTGACCTCGCTGGTGGTGGACAAGACCGGCACCCTGACGTTTGGCACCTTGCGCCTGCAATCCATCGACAGCCCGCGGGAAGATCGCCAGGCCTTGTTGAACCTCGCGGCCAGCCTCGGTTCGGCCAGCAGCCACCCGGTCAGCCGCGCGCTGGCCGGGTTGGTGGCCCAGGAGCATTTCCTGGTGTTGTCGGATATTCACGAGCGCCAGGGCCTCGGCGTGGTGGCGCAGACCGAGCAGGGCGAAGCGGCCCTGGGGCGTCCCGAGTTGTTCAGTCAACTCGGCATCGCCACCACCGCGGTACCGGAACATGACGGACCGATTGCCGGGCTGGCGTTGAACGGCGAATTTCTCGCCTGGCTATTGCTGGCCGACAGCGTCAAGCCGGAGGCGCGTTTTGCCCTCGACGAACTGCGTGAACTGGGGCTGGGCCGCCAGCTGTTGCTGACCGGTGACCGCCAGAGTGTCGCCGACAGCCTGGCGCGGGATGTTGGCATCGGCGATGTCGAAGCCCAGGCGCTGCCGGAAGACAAACTCAAACGCGTGCTGGGGGAAATCGACAGCGGTTTCCGGCCGATGGTGGTGGGCGACGGGATCAACGATTCCCTGGCGCTCAAGGCTGGCGTGGTCGGCGTGGCCATGGGCGCAGGCGGAGCGGACATCGCCCTGGCCTCGGCCGATATCGTGCTGATCGGCAGCGACCTGCGGCGCCTCGGCACCTGTGTGCGCCTGAGCCGCCAGTGCCGCCAGACCCTGCAAGTCAATGTGATCATCGGCCTGGGCTGGACCCTGGCCATCGTCGCCTTCGCCGCGTTCGGCTGGCTCGGCGCGGCGGGGGCGATGATTGCGGCGGTGCTGCATAACCTCAGCACCTTGCTGGTGCTGGGCAACGCCGGGCGTTTGTTGCGTTTCCAGGAGCCGTTGCTCAAGTTGTAGAGGCGGAAAATGGCGGCGCTGAGGGAGCGCCGCTTGTGGCTGTTGCCCCTCGAGCCGCGACCGGCTGCTTCTATATATAGAGAGGAGGGCCAGGGTATGAAGCGCGGGCATGAGCGTCTGCAGCTAGACTTGAAACCAGGTCGAACTGTGGGCCCGCCTGGCGGTCATCTGTGAAGAGGGCCCAGCCCCCGGGACGGTCGGCTGGCTGTTCACCAGGGATTGTTGCAATGCCGGCACTGATGAATTTCAGCTATCAGATCGATAGCCTGCTATTTTTTCAGTATGGTCTAACCTCACTCAGACGTCTGAAACAAGGGGGATAATCCATGCTCGCGCAACTTCCACCGGCCTTACAGAATCTGCAACTACCGCTACGCCTGCGGCTCTGGGACGGCCATGAATTCAACCTGGGGCCGGCGCCCAGCGTCACCATTGTGGTCAAGGACCCGCAACTGGTCACCCAGCTCACCCATCCCACTCTCGACGCGCTGGGGGCGGCGTTCGTCGAGGGCAAACTTGAACTGGAAGGCTCGATCAGCGAAGTCATCCGGGTTTGCGATGAGCTGACCCAGGCGCTGCTGGACGGCGATGAACAAGTGCTGCCGGTACGCTCCCTGCACGACAAGGCCACCGACGCGGCCGCTATCTCTTACCACTACGACCTTTCCAACGAGTTCTACCAGCTGTGGCTCGACAGCGACATGGCCTATTCCTGTGCCTATTTCGAGACCGGCAGTGAAAGCCTGGAACAGGCCCAGCAAGCCAAATTCCGCCACCTGTGCCGCAAGTTGCGCTTGCAGCCCGGCGAGTACCTGCTGGACGTCGGTTGTGGCTGGGGCGGGCTGGCGCGTTACGCGGCGCGGGAATTCGGGGCCAAGGTATTCGGTATCACCCTGAGCAAGGAACAACTGGCACTGGCCAAGGAGCGGGTGATCGCCGAAGGCTTGCAGGACCAGGTGGAACTGCAACTGCTGGACTACCGCGACCTGCCCCAGGACGGCCGCTTCGACAAGGTGGTGAGTGTCGGCATGTTCGAGCACGTGGGCCACGCCAACCTGGCGCAGTACTGCAAGACGCTGTTCGGCGCGGTGCGCGAAGGCGGGCTGGTGATGAACCACGGGATCACCGCCAAGCACACCGATGGACGTCCTGTGGGCCGTGGGGCCGGCGACTTCATCGAGAAGTACGTGTTCCCCAACGGCGAGCTGCCGCACCTGGCGATGATCTCGGCCGAGATCAGCGAAGCGGGGCTGGAGATCGTCGACGTGGAAAGCCTGCGCCTGCATTACGCCCGCACCCTGGACCACTGGAGCGAGCGCCTGGAAGACAACCTGGAAGCCGCCTCCCGGCTGGTGCCGGAACAGGTCCTGCGCATCTGGCGCCTGTACCTGGCCGGCTGCGCCTATGCCTTCGCCCGCGGCTGGATCAACCTGCACCAGATTCTCGCGGTCAAGGCTCACGCCGATGGCAGTCATGAACTGCCCTGGACTCGCGACGACTTGTATTACTCGTGAGTTAAAGGATCGGTGAAATAAGCCGGGCTACCCGCATGCCAAGCTGTTGCAGGCGGTGGGTTTCCCGGCTTTCTTCTTTGGCGATTTCGCGCGAGCGTTCGAAGTCGAGGTTGAGCATCTGTTCCACCTCCCTGGCGAAGGCTTCGTCCACGGTCAGCAACATCACCTCGAAATTCAGACGGAACGAGCGGTTGTCCAGGTTGGCGCTGCCGATCGCGCTGATTTCGCTGTCGATCAGCACCACTTTCTGGTGCAGGAAACCCGGCTGATAACGGAACACCCGCACCCCGGCGCGTACCGCTTCGAAGGCGTACAGGCTGGACGCGGCGTAGACGATCCGATGGTCCGCGCGCGACGGCAGCAGGATCCGCACGTCCACCCCGCGCAGGACGGCCAGGCGCAGGGCGGAAAACACTGCTTCGTCGGGGACGAAATAGGGGCTGGTGATCCAGATCCGTTCGGTCGCCGCGTGGATGGCTTCGACGAAGAACAGCGAGCAGGTTTCGTAAGGGTCCGCCGGGCCGCTGGCCAGCACCTGGCACAGCACGCCGTCGTCGGGGTAAGTGTCCGGCAGGATCAGCGGCGGCAGTTGCCGCGAGGCCCAGAACCAGTCTTCGGCGAAGGATTCCTGCAGGCAGGCCACCACCGGGCCGCTGACCGAAACATGAGTGTCGCGCCAGGGCGCCAATGGCGGTTTTTTCCCCAGGTATTCGTCGCCGACGTTATGCCCGCCGACAAACCCCAGCAGGCCATCCACCACCACAATCTTGCGGTGGTTGCGGAAGTTGATCTGGAAGCGATTGAGCCAGCCGCTGCGGGTGGCGAAGGCATGTACCTGGATGCCGGCATCGCGCAGTGGTTGCACATAGGAGTGGGGCAGGGAATGGCTGCCGATGCGGTCGTAGAGCAGGTGGATCGCCACGCCTTCGCTAGCCTTTTTCAACAGCAGGTTTTGCAGGCGTCGGCCAAGGTCGTCGTCGTGGATGATGAAGAACTGGATCAGCACTGCCGTGCGGGCGCGCTCGATGGCCTGGAAAATCGCGGCGAAGGTGGCATCGCCGTTGACCAGCAGCTGTACATGGTTGCTGGCCAGGCAGGGCATGCGTCCCAGCTTGGGCATGGCCCGCAGCGAGGTGTAGGCGGCCGAGGCGCGGGCACTCAGGGCCTCCTCGACCCAGGGGCGCCAGTTCAGCTCGTTGATCGCCTTGCGCATCTCCAGGTTGGCCTGGCGCCGGGCCTTGATATAGGCATCGAAGGTGCTGCGGCCGAATACCAGATAGGGAATCAGGGTCAGGTACGGCATGAACAGCAGCGACAGGGCCCAGGCGATGGAGCCTTGGGCGGTCCTGACGGTCAACACGGCGTGGATGGCGGCGATCAGGCCGAGAATGTGCAGGGTGGCAATCAGATAGCCAAAGATGTGCGGGCCAAAATAATCCATGGGGCAGCCTTGCTCCTGAAGATTCAATGCTTAGGGGCTGTACGAAAAGTGGCTGCGCGCTGGGCGCTGTCGACGCTACGCAGGCCTGGTGCGAAAACAGGCTCGACCTTCGCTCGCCGACTTTTCATGCAGACCTTAACAGACCATGTTCCACAGCGATTGTCGCTAATTAATTCGCCATGCAACGCCGCTGCATTTTTGGCGTCTAACGGGCCACTACTGTCTAGGAGTCATTCGATGAAGCTTCGTCTACTGGGTTTGGCCATGGCTGCCGTTGTCTCGCTTCCGTTGGCCGCGCAGGCCCAGATGCTGCAACCGGGCCTGTGGGAACTGACCACCAGCAACATGAAGGTCGATGACCAGAGCCTGCCGGATCTGTCGTTGATTCTCGGCCAGTTGCAACAACAGCTGACCCCCGAGCAACGGGCGCAGCTGGAGAAGCAGGGCGTGACCATGGGCGGCAAGGGCATCCGCGTGTGCCTGACGCCGGAGCAGGTGAAGTCCGACACCATTCCGCTGCAAGACCCGCAATCGGGCTGCCGCCAGGAGGTCACCGACCGTACTTCCAACCAATGGAAATTCCGCTTCAGCTGCCCGAAAGCCCAGGGCTCGGGCGTGGCGAAATTCCTCAGCGATCGCGAGTTCACCACCAACGTCATCGGCACCTTCAATGCCACCGGCTTCCAGCAGAAGGGCAGCATGGACACCCGCGCGGTATGGCTGGGGCAGGATTGCGGGACTGTTAAACCAAGGGCTTAAAAGCATCGCGGGCAAGTCGGATCTGCGGGCGTTCATACCTTTCATGAACGCCCGCAGTTCTGTAGGAGCGGAGCTTGCCCGCGATAGCGTCCGCCCAGGCGCTGCCGCTACAACGCCGAGCGCATCCGCTCGGCCACCTCGCTCACTGGCCACCGCCCCAGATCCTCGCCATGGCGGCTGCGCAAACTGACAAATCCCCCATCCTTTTCCTTGTCGCCCACCACCAGCAGGTACGGCACCTTTTGCAGGCTGTGTTCGCGGATCTTGTAGCTGATCTTCTCGTTGCGCAGGTCGGCGCCGATCCGCAAACCCTGGCGCTGCAGGGTGTCGGCCACCGATCGGGCGTAGTCCGCCTGGCCTTCGCTGATGGTGATCACCACCGCCTGCCGTGGCGCGAGCCAGCACGGCAGGGCGCCGCTGTAATGCTCGATGAGGATGCCGATAAAACGTTCCAGGGAACCGAACAGCGCACGGTGCAGCATCACCGGGCGCTGACGTTCGCCGTGCTCGTCGATGTAGCTGATATCGAAACGTTCCGGCAGGTTGAGGTCGACCTGCAGGGTGCCGCATTGCCAATCGCGGCCGATGGCATCGCGTAGCACGAACTCCAGTTTCGGGCCGTAGAACGCGCCTTCGCCGGGGTTGATCCGGTAGTCGATCGCCATGGTTTCCAGGGCGCCGGACAAGGCACCTTCCAGCTGGTCCCACACTGCGTCGCTGCCGATGCGATGGGCTGGCCGGGTGGAGAGCTTGACCGCGACCTCGTGGAAGCCGAAGTCGCGATAGATGTCGAACACCAGGGCGATGGTGCTCTCGCATTCCGCCTGCATTTGCGCCGGGGTGCAGAAGATGTGTGCGTCGTCCTGGGTGAAGTGGCGCACCCGCAGCAACCCGTGCAACGCACCGGAGGGTTCGTAGCGATGCACCTTGCCGAACTCGGCGATGCGCAGCGGCAGGTCGCGGTAGCTTTTCAGGCCACGGCTGAAGATCGACACCGCGCCGGGGCAGTTCATCGGCTTGAGGGCGAACACCCGCTGGTCCTCGGTGGTGGTGCTGAACATGTGGTCGCGATAGTTCTGCCAGTGCCCGGAGGTTTCCCAGAGGCTGCGGTCCATCACGTCCGGGGTATTCACTTCCTGATAACCGGCCTGATCCTGGCGCTGGCGCATGTAGCCGATCAGTTGCTGGAACAGGGTCCAGCCCTTGGCGTGCCAGAACACCGAGCCCGGCGCGCAGTCGTCGAAATGGAACAGGTCCAGTTGCTGCCCAAGCTTGCGGTGGTCGCGCTTGCCGGCTTCTTCCAGGCGGGTCAGGTAATCCTTGAGGTCTTTCGGCGTAGCCCAGCAAGTGCCGTAGATCCGTTGCAGCGGCGCGTTCTTGGCATCGCCGCGCCAGTAGGCGCCGGCCACCTTGGTCAGCTTGAACGCCTGCAAGATTCCAGTGAACGGCACGTGTGGGCCCCGGCACAGGTCTTCGAAATCGCCCTGGCGGTACAGCGACAGGACCTGGTCTTGCGGGATGTCGCGGATCAGTTCGGCCTTGTAGTGCTCGCCGAGGTTGCCGAAGTATTCCAGGGCGTCGTCACGGGACAGCTCGCGTCGGCGCACCGCATGGTTGGTCGCGGCCAGCCGGGTCATGCGCGCTTCGATGCGCTCCAGGTCGTCGGGGGTGAAGGGCCGTTCGTAGGCAAAGTCGTAAAAGAAGCCGTCCTCGATCACCGGGCCGATGGTGACCTGGGCCGAGGGGTACAACTCCTTCACCGCCATGGCCAGCAGATGCGCGCAGGAGTGGCGCAGGACCTCCAGGCCTTCGGGCTCGCGGGCGGTGACGATGCTGACCCGGGCATCGCCCTCGAGCACAAAGGAGCAATCCACCAGTTGATCGTTCACCCGGCCGGCGACGGCCGCCCTGGCCAGGCCGAGGCCGATGCTCGCGGCCACCTCGTACACGGAAAGCGGCTGGTCGTACTCGCGTTGCGAGCCGTCGGGCAGGGTGATGTGAATCATCGGGTGTTCCTTGGTGTTCCTTGGTGTTTCAGGGGGATTCGGGGAAAGGGCTCAGCGGGTAAAACGCAGCGGCAAACCCTGGCAGTTGTCGTACAGGCGCCCGGCGTGCCAGGCCAGTTGCCCCGACACCAGGGTGGTAGCAACGCTGTGCCGGAAATGCCGTTCGGCGAAGGGCGTCCAGCCGCATTGGGCGAGGATCGGCTGCTGGGCCACGGCGATGCCCTCGGGTTCGGGCCTGATCAGCACCAGGTCGGCCCAGTAACCCTCGCGCAGGTAGCCACGGTCGGGAATGGCGAACAGGTCGGCGACCCGGTGGCTGGTTTTCGCCACCAGGGTGGTGATGGGCAGCACGCCGTCGGCCACCAGTTCCAGCAGGGCGGGCAGGGCGTGTTGCACCAGCGGCAGCCCGGCAGGTGCCTGGCGGTAGGGCAGTTGTTTCTGCGCCCAGGTATGCGGCGCGTGATCGCTGCCGATCACATCCAGGCGGTTACCGAGCAGAGCCTGGCGCAGGGCGTCGCGATCGGCGCGGGTCTTGATCGCCGGGTTGCATTTGATCAGGTGTCCGAGGCGCGCGTAGTCACGGTCATCGAACAGCAGATGGTGCAGGCAGACTTCGGCGGTGATGCGCTTTTGCGCCAGCGGCTTGTCTTCGAACAGCCCCAGCTCGCGGGCAGTGGTCAGGTGCAAGACATGCAGGCGAGTGCCATGCCGCCTGGCCAGGTCCACGGCCAGCGACGAGGAGCGGTAGCAGGCTTCGGCATCGCGGATCAGGGAGTGGGCCACGGCGGGAATCGCTTCGCCGAAACGCTCCTGCATGCGCCGCTCGTTGGCCTGGATGCTGGGCGTGTGTTCGCAGTGCGCCAGGAGAAGGGTCGGCACCTCGGCGAACAAGCGCTCCAGGACCTGCGGATCGTCCACCAGCATGTTGCCGGTGGAGGCGCCCATGAACACTTTGACCCCGGCCACCAGGCACGGGTCGAGGGCGGCGACTGTGTCGAGGTTGTCGCGGCTGACGCCGAAGTGAAAGCCAAAGTTCGCCACTGAATTGATGGCCGCGCGGCGTTTCTTGTCCTCCAGCGCGGCCAGGGTCAGGGTCGCGGGCTGGGTGTTGGGCATGTCCATGAAGCTGGTGATGCCACCCGCCACGGCCGCCCGCGACTCGCTGTAGAAGCTGCCTTTCTCCGGCGCGCCGGGATCGCGGAAATGCACCTGGTCGTCGATCATGCCCGGCACCAGCCACTGGCCCTGGGCATCGATCTCGGTGCGGGCATTCTCGCCTTCGATGCTGCTGGCGATCTTCACGATGCGCCCATGGTCCACCAGCAGGTCGGCGTCGAACTCGCGTCCTTCATTGACCAGCCGGGCGTTGCGAATCAGCACGCTGCTCATGTTCAGAACTCGTTCTGCAGGGCTTTGTAACCGCGCACCAGATCGACATTGGTGCGCGCCACGTCTTCGGAAAACTCCGAGGCGCTGACGCTGACCGGCGGGAACTGCGAGAGGTTGGTATTGGGCCCGATGCGGGTGGTGGAGGGCACGTAGAAGCCTTGCGGCAGGTCGCGGCCATCGACCACCGAGTTGTGCCGCACCACGCTGCCGTTGCCGACCGCGCAGTTGAACAGCACGCTGTTGAAGCCGATGAATACCCGGTCGCCGACCGTGCACGGGCCATGGACGATGGAGCGGTGGGCGATGGAGGTGAATTCGCCGATGGTCACCGCCGCGCCGGATTTGGAGTGGATCACCACGCCGTCCTGGATGTTCGAATTGGCGCCGATGATGATCGGGTCCATGGCGCCATGTTCGTTGACTTCGTCGGCGCGGATCACCGCGTAGGGGCCGACGAAGACGTTCTCGCCGATCACCACCTTGCCGCAGATGATGGCGGTCTTGTCGACGTAGGCCGACTCGGCGATGACCGGCAGATCGCCGGAAGGGTTTTTGCGAATCATGCTGGGGTTTCCTGTAGCGGTGCGCTGATGACCTGCACCGCGCCGTCGCGAATGGCGTTGTAGAAACAGTTGGGGCGCCCGGTGTGGCAGGCCGGGCCTTGCTGATCCACCAGCAGCAGGACGGCGTCGCCGTCGCAGTCCAGGCGTGCTTCGAGCAAACGCTGGTGATGCCCCGAGCTTTCGCCCTTGCGCCACAGTTGCCGGCGCGAGCGCGACCAGTAGCAGACCTGCCCGCTGGCCAGGGTCTCGGCCAGCGCCCTGCGGTTCATCCAGGCCAGCATCAGCACCTCGCCGCTGTCGTGCTGCTGGGCGATGGCGGCGATCAGGCCGTCGGCATTCCATGGCAGGGCATCGAGCACGCTGGTGAGCGGCCAACGGCTGCCCAGGGGCGCGCTTTCCAGGTCGAGCATCGACAGTGGAGGGCGCTTGTTCATGGCTGGCTCAGGGCGTCGTACAGGGTGTTCAGGTTGTATTCGAACAACCCGGTGAACGTGCTGGCCGGCCCCTTGGCGGCGAGGGCGTCGGAGTACAGGGTGCCGCCGATCTGGGCGCCGCTTTCGTCGGCGATCTGCTTGAGCAGGCGTGCGTCCTTGATGTTCTCCATGAACACCGCCTTGACCTTGGCGTTGCGGATCTGGGTGATCAGCGCGGCGACTTCGGCGGCCGAGGGTTCGCGCTCGGTGGACAGGCCTTGCGGGGCCATGAAGTCGATGCCGTAGGCCTGCCCCAGGTAACCGAAGGCGTCGTGGGAGGTGACGATCTTGCGGTTGCCCGGCGGCAGCGCGCCGAACTTGGCCTTGGCTTCGGCCAACAGCGCGTAGATCCGTTTCAGGTAGGCCTGGCTGTTGCGTTCGTAGTCGGCCTTGTTCGCCGGGTCGGCGGCCACCAGCGCCTTGGTGATGTTGCTCACATAGAGTTCGGCGTTCGCCAGGTTGTGCCAGGCGTGAGGGTCGGGAATGGTCTCACCGTCCTCATCCAGCGAACGAGGGATCACCCCGCGACTGGCGGTGATCACCGGAGCCCGGGTGGCGGTACTGGCCACCAGGCGATCCAGCCAGGGCTCGAAACCCAGGCCGTTCTTGATGATCAGCCGGGCCTTGAGCAGGGCCTTGGCATCGTCCGGCGTTGGTTCGTAGGTGTGGGCGTCGGCGTCCGGGCCGACCATGTCGGTGATCTGGATGTGCTCGCCGCCGACCTGTCGGGTGATGTCGGCGAGGATGCTGAAGCTGGTGACCACAGCGAGTTTGTCCGCGGCCTGGGCGGGTGACAGCGACAACGGCAGCAACAGACTGAAGAGCACGAGTAGAGCGCGCATCGGGGAACACCTCATGAGGATGTGAGCAAAGGCGGGCGGCGCAGCAGACCGTGCACCGGACCGAACACCACGGACAGCAGGTACAGGCCGCCAGCCACCAGGACGATGGCCGGGCCGCTGGGCAGCGAGTAGTGGAACGACAGCAACAGACCGAGCCATACCGAGAGGCAGCCGAGCAGCGCGGCGATGCCGATCAGCACCGGCAGGCGGCGACTCCAGAAGCGTGAGGCGGCGGCCGGCAGCATCATCAGGCCGACCACCATCAAGGCGCCGATGGCCTGGAAACCGATCACCAGGTTCAGCACCACCAGGGTCAGGAACAGGCCGTGGGCGAGGGGGCCGAGGCGGCTGACGCTGTTGAGGAACAGCGGGTCGAGGGTGTCCAGCAGCAACGCTTTGTAGATCAGCGCCATGGCCACCAGGCTGAACCCGGAGACCCAGAGCATGCCGTCGAGGGTCGGCCCATCCACCGCCAGGGCCGAGCCGAACAGCAGGTGCAGCAGGTCCAGGCGCTTGCCGGCGAGGCCGAGAATCAGCACGCCGCTGGCCAGGGAAATCGGGTAGATCGCGGCCAGGCTGGCGTCTTCGCGCAAACCGGTGCGCCGGGTAATCCAGGCGGCCAGCCCGGCCATGCCCAGGCCGGCACCGAGGCCGCCGAAGGTCAGCGCTGGCAGGCTCAACCCGGCGAACCAGAAGCCCAGCGCAGCGCCGGGGAGGATGCCATGGGCCACGGCGTCGCCGATCAGGCTCATGCGCCGCAGGATCAGAAACACCCCCAGCGGCGCGGTGCTGCACGCCAGCACCAGGCCGCCGAGCAACGCCCGGCGCATGAACACGAATTCGTGGAAGGGTTGCCAGAGCTGGGCAGCGGCGAGCATCAGGCCACCTGCATCCGCAGGGGCTGGACGATCAGTTCCTCGCTGCCGCCGAACAGGCAACCGCTGGCTTTGATCACCAGGGTCTGGGGGATGTGTTGGCGCACGGCGGCGAGGTCATGGCAGACCACGATTTGCGTGCGGCCTTGCTGCTGCCAGCTGTGGATGTGTTTCCACAACAGGGCCTGGCCCAGTTCGTCCAGGGCGGCATGGGGTTCGTCCAGCAGCAACAGCGGGGCATCGGCGAGGCTCAGGCGGGCGAGCAGGGCGCGTTGCAATTCGCCGCCGGACAGGGCCATCAGCGGGCGTTGTTCCAGGCCGCTCAGGCACCAGTCTTCGAGCACCCGCTGCAGGCGTTCGGCACGCTGTTGCGAGCTTTGCCGATCGCCCCAGAAGCCGGCGGCTACCAGCTCTTGCAGAGTGATGGGGAACTGCCGGTCGAGGTATTGCTGCTGCGGCAGAAAGGACAGGCCGCCACGGCGGGGAACCTGCAACCTGACTTTCCCGGCCAAGGGTTTTTGCAGGCCGGTGATGACCTTCAGCAGGCTGCTTTTGCCCGAGCCGTTGGCACCGATGATGGCGGTCAGGCTGCCGGGTTTCAGCTCGAGGTCGAGCGCTGGCGTCAGCGGTTGGCCGGGCGCGCCCCAACGCAGCGATTGCAGGTCGATCATGCGGCCTCCCAGTTCCAGCGGCTTTCCGCTACGGCGTCGTGGGCGTGCAGGCTTTCGGCGTGAACCACGCGCACCTGGAAGGCGCGGATGCCGGGCGAGCGTTGCAAGGCGAGGTTCAGGCGGCGCGCGGCGTCTTCGCAGAACATCAGGTTCTGCCCGTTGGCCAGGGCGAAGGCTTGTTCGTCGGCGCGTTTCACCGCGGTTTGCACGGCGGTACCGAGGGCGGCTTCGGCGTCGTTGATCGCTGCCATCAGCGGCAACTCATCGAGAAAGTCGTCCAGGCGCAGCTGCAATTGCGCACTGCTGCGCTGACTGTGGGGCGTGGCGACTATGCCTTTCGAAGAACCGAGCCAGGCCAGGATGTCTTCGTGTTGCAGCTGCCGGTTGGCGAAGTCATCGATGAATTGCTGTTGAATCAGCTGCCTGGAAAGCGCGGCGGAACAAGGGCAGGTGGAGGAATAAGGCACCTCGATTTTTAGTTCCACGTGGAACATTGCGTTTTTCAGATGCGCTTCGATGCTCACCGGATAGGTTTTCCAGCCGGTCAACGGGCTGATCAAGGCCGGGCGTTTCAGCAGCAGATCGGCATGAATTCGCAGGTAGGCGCTGCTGGACAGACCGTCGTGGCTGTCGAGAAAACGTTGCAGTACCTGGCGCATCAGGCCCGGGGTGAGGTTTTCCTGTTCGAGCATTTCCAGCGCCAGATACAGGCGCGACATATGAATGCCGCGTGCTTCGCCATCGTCGAGGCTGACGCCGGCATCCGCTTTTGCGCCAATCCGCTGGCCATCAAACAACACAGGTAAGGCAATGCCACACATGCCCACCCACTCAAGGGGCAGGGCCTGGCGTGCGGCCTGCGCGGCGATATCCGGCAGAGTCAGCGCATTCATGAGCAGGTCCATCGTTGGAAACAATTCGCCATGTTATATTATAACAATGCGGTCGATGAAACCTTTTTCCTGAACGTTTTTTCACCAAGCCTTATCGAGCATGGATGCTCCTCAATCTGCGGTGTAAGTCATGCACAGACGTCAGTTGCTCAACCTGCTGTTGGCCAGCGCGGCCTTGGTTCTGCCTTTGGGGGTGTCCGCCACCCAGATCCGCAACCTGCGGTTATGGAATTCGGCCGACAAGCTGCGCCTGGTGCTCGATCTGAGTGGGCCGGTGCAGTACAAGACCTTCACGCTCAGCGCGCCGGAACGCCTGATCATCGACCTCAGCGGCGCGCAGCTCAGCGGGGATTTCAGCCAGCTGGCCCTGGCCAACACGCCGATTCGCTCGATCCGTTCCGGGCACTTTGGCCAGGGCGATACGCGGATCGTTCTCGACCTGGCCGAACCGCTGCGGCTCGACAGCTTTTTGCTGCCGCCCCAGGACGGCCAGGGTCACCGTCTGGTGCTCGACCTGAGCAACGCCAGCCATGTTCCACAGCAGATTGCGGCGGTCGCCGCCCCGGCTTTGTCGCGTGAAACACCGACGGACCGGGCGCATCCCAAGCGCGACATCATCGTCGTGGTTGACCCGGGCCATGGCGGCAAGGACCCGGGGGCGGTCGGCGCCCGGGGCGAACGGGAGAAGGATGTGGTGCTGGCGATCGCCCAGCTGCTGGCCAAGCGGCTGAAGCGGGAGAAGGGCTTCGATGTGAAGCTGGTGCGCAACGACGATTTCTTCGTGCCGCTGCGCAAGCGGGTGGAGATCGCCCGCAAGCACAAGGCCGACATGTTTATCTCGGTGCACGCCGATGCGGCGCCGCGCCTGACGGCGTCCGGGGCTTCGGTGTATGCATTGTCTGAAGGTGGCGCGACCTCGGCCACCGCGCGTTTCATGGCGCAGCGGGAGAACGGCTCCGACCTGCTGGGCGCCACCAGCCTGCTCAATCTGAAAGACAAGGACCCGATGCTCGCCGGGGTGATTCTCGACATGTCGATGAACGCGACCATCGCCGCCAGCCTGCAGTTGGGCAGCACCGTGCTGGGCAGCCTGGCGGGCATCACCACCCTGCATCAGAAGCGCGTGGAACAGGCCGGTTTCGCGGTGCTCAAGTCCCCCGACGTGCCCTCGATCCTGGTGGAGACCGGCTTCATCTCCAACAGCCGCGACAGCCAGCGCCTGGTGAACGCGCGGCACCAGCAGGCGATTGCCGACGGGTTGTTCGCGGGCTTGCAGAGCTACTTCCAGAAGAACCCGCCGGTGAACAGCTACATGGCCTGGTTGCAGGAGCAGAAAAAAGCCCAGGTCTGACGCCGCCCAGGCTTCTGTAGGAGCACAGCTTGCGTGCGATGAAGACGCTGCGGTGTATCCGCTATACCGCGTAAGCGTTCATCGCGGGCAAGTCGGATCGCCGCCCGCTCGCTCCTACAAAATACTCTGCTTAGCAGCCAGTGATCCGGCTGCAAGTGAACTTACCGCTGCTACCGCCGGAGCTGGAAAAACGGTTGCGGGTGGTCCAGCCGACGCGCTGGCTGTAGCCGACCCAGGCTTCGCCATCGGAGGCCAGGCCGGTAAAGAAAGTCAGTTGACCGTAGCGGCTATTGGTCTGCGCCCAATAACGTTTGCCGGCCACTTCGAAGCCTCGCAGATAGGTAGTGCTGCCCGCGGCCGCGACGCTGTAGGCATTGCCTTCGGCATCCACGCAGGCCAGCAGATTGGCGCTGCGGGTGCAGGTGGCCAGGGCGCTGGGTACTTGCGCGTTGGCGGCATTCGCGACCAGCAGGGACAGGCTCAGCAGCGTGTATTTCAGGGCATTGCGCATCGGCGTTCTCGGCAAGGGACGCTCAAGCATCCCGCCCTTCGTCGTGGGCGGCAAGAGAGGGTTGGCTTATTTGTATTGTTATACTATAACATTAAATAAAGCCTGATCCGTGACCCGCCATGACTGAACGCCCGATGACCGAAGCGCAACTTCTCGCCCAACCCGAGGCGGACTACATGAACGACGTCCAGCAGGCCTATTTCCGTGAGCTGCTGCTGGCCCAGCGCGTCGAGCTGCAAGAGCGCATCGACGGTGAATTCGAGGTGCTGCGCGAGCAGGAGCCCCACAGCGACCCCGCCGATATCGGCAGCGCCGAAGAACAGCGTCAGTGGCAACTGCGCCTGCTGGAGCGGGAAAAGAAGCTGCTGGACAAGATCGACGAAGCCCTCGAACGCCTGGCCCGCGGCGAGTACGGCTGGTGCCGTGAAACCGGCGAGGCCATTGGCCTCAGGCGCCTGCTGCTGCGGCCCACCGCCACTCTGTGTATCGAAGCCAAAGAACGCCAAGAGCTGCGCGAACGCCACCAACGGGCGATCTGACCCAGCCCCCGATGAGGATCACCTGATGACCGACCGTCTCCCCGTTACCGTGCTGTCCGGCTTTCTCGGCGCCGGCAAAAGCACGCTGCTCAACTACGTCCTGCGCAACCGCGACCACCTGCGGGTGGCGGTGATCGTCAACGACATGAGCGAAATCAACATCGATGGCAGCGAAGTGCAGCGCGATGTCAGCCTCAACCGCGCCGAAGAAAAACTGGTGGAAATGAGCAACGGCTGCATCTGCTGCACCCTGCGCGAAGACCTGCTGGAAGAGGTCGGCAAGCTGGCCAGGGACGGGCGTTTCGACTACCTGCTGATCGAATCCACCGGCATCTCCGAACCGCTGCCGGTGGCCGAGACCTTCACCTTTCGCGACGAGGCGGGGCAGAGCCTGGCTGACATTGCGCGGCTGGACACCATGGTCACCGTGGTCGATGGCATGAACTTCCTGCTCGATTACCAGGCCGCGGAAAGCCTGGCATCCCGTGGCGAAACCCTGGGTGAGGAGGACGAGCGCTCGATCACCGACCTTTTGATCGAGCAGATCGAGTTCGCCGACGTGATCTTGATCAGCAAGATCGACCTGATCGGCAGCGACGAGCGCCAGGAGCTGATCGCCATCCTTGAGCGCCTCAATTCCCAGGCGGAAATCATCCCCATGGTGATGGGCGAAGTACCGTTGGCGAAGATCCTCAACACCGGCCGTTTCGACTTCGAGCGGGCCGCCCAGGCGCCGGGCTGGTTGCAGGAACTGCGCGGCGAGCACGTGCCGGAAACCGAGGAGTACGGCATCGCCTCCAGCGCCTATCGGGCGCGGCGGCCGTTCCATCCGCAGCGCTTTTTCGACTTCATCAACCGCCCCTGGATCAACGGCAAGCTGTTGCGTTCCAAGGGCTTTTTCTGGCTCGCCAGCAAGCATCAGGAGGCGGGCAGTTGGTCTCAGGCTGGCGGTCTGATGCGTCATGGTTTCGCCGGGCGCTGGTGGCGTTTCGTGCCCAAGCAGCACTGGCCGCAGGACGCGGAAAGCACCGCGGCGATCATGCACAACTGGACCGCCGCCACCGGCGACTGCCGCCAGGAACTGGTGTTCATCGGCCAGAACATCGACTTCGCCCGGCTCACCGCCGAACTCGACGACTGCCTGCTGACTGACGACGAAATGGCCCTGGGCGTGGAGGGCTGGGGCCTGATGCGCGACCCGTTCGGCCCCTGGCATGAAGAGGCTGCTGCTTGATGCCTTACCTGTCCCTGAGCCCTGTGAGAGCGACCGGCCGACGTTCGATTGCCGGTGCGGAAGTCCTGCGGCCAATCCTGCAAAAGCCGACACGCCGTCAGGCCTCCGGCCCGGCGCCCATCGTCCTGGCCGAGGTGCTGGACGATGAGGTCAACCTGGCCCTGTGGCAGCGCCGGTTGCCGGCGCATATCGCCGATTTTGGTGCCTTGCTGCTGTCGCTGAACGAGCCTTTGGCCGAATCGCTGTCGCTGGAACTCGACACTGAGGACGCCGAGCCTAACCTGCGCGGCCTGGCCTCCGGCTTCAGCGATCTGCAGGGATACGACGGCTTTATCGCCGATGTCGCCTGGCTGGTCAGCGCCTTCGCCTGCCTGTTGGGCGCTAAGCGTGTAGGCCTGCGCTTGCGGGGGCTGGATAAGGCCATGTGCCCGCGTTTTCATGTCGACCATGTGCCGGTACGGCTGATCACCACCTATGCCGGTGTCGGCAGCCAGTGGCTGCGCGAGGGAGCGATGGACCGCCGGCAACTGGGCCAGGCCGAGGCCGAACCCACGGATGCCGCGCTGATCCAGCAGATCGCCAGCGGCGAGGTGGCCCTGTTCAAGGGCGAGAAATGGCTGGGCAACGAGGGCTTCGGCCTGATCCACCGCTCGCCGCAACCGGCTCCCGGCGAACGCCGGCTGATCCTCACCCTGGACTGGCTTGGCTGACTTTGTAGCCGCTGCCGCAGGCTGCGATAAGGCGCGTGGCGCCTTTGACGTCCTCAAGAACACGTCAGCTTCGCTGCCGATCGCAGCCAGCGGCAGCGGCCATGGGAATTTCGCTGCCGCGGCTTAGCGCGTAGGATCAATCACCTCCTTTCCGAGCGCCTCACCCATGCTGCACAACATCCCCACCCACGTCATCGCCGGCCCCCTCGGCGCGGGCAAGACCAGCCTGATCCAGCACCTGTTGGCGCAGCGTCCGGCCCATGAGCGCTGGGCGGTGCTGATCAACGAGTTCGGCCAGATCGGCCTGGACGCGGCGCTGCTGACCCGGGACGAGGACGGTATCGCCCTGGGCGAGGTGGCCGGTGGCTGCCTGTGCTGTGTCAACGGTGCGCCGTTCCAGGTGGGCCTGGGGCGCCTGTTGCGCAAGGCCCGGCCCGATCGCCTGTTTATCGAACCTTCCGGCCTGGGGCACCCGGCGCAGCTGCTCCAGCAATTGCGCGAGGCGCCCTGGCAACAGGTCCTGGCCGTGCAACCTTGTGTGCTGGTGCTCGATGCCCAGGCATTGGCGGCCGGCAAGCCGCTGCCGCGGGCCCAACAGGAGGCGCTGCCCAGCGCTGGCCTGTTGCTGCTGAACAAGGAGGAGGGGCTCGACGCGGTGCAGCGTCAGGGCATTCTCGAGCAGTTGCCGGCCTGTCCGGTGCTCTGGAGCACCCGCGGGGCCTTGCCGCTGGACCGTTTGCCTGGCGCGGACGTTCAGGCGGGGGCGGCTGTAGAGGCCTTCGAAGTACCCAAGGGATTGGCGCAGTTGCCGGCGATCTGGACCGATCCGGCCCAACCCATCTGCCTGAGCCAGGCCCAGGAGGGCGGCTGGAGCATCGGTTGGCGCTGGCACCCAAGCCGGGTGTTCGAGGTCGGGCTCGTCGAGCAATGGCTGGCGAGCCTCGACTGGCGTCGGGCCAAGCTGGTGATTCACGGCGCCGATGGCTGGGTCTCGGGCAACGCCCTGGATAACGCGGCGTTGCACTGGCAAGCCAGCGAATGGCGCCGCGATTCACGGATCGAGCTGATCTTCAGCGAGCCGCAAGACGTGGCCGTCCTGCAACAATCCCTGGCCGAGTGCTGCCAATAATCCAACGTGGTCCGATGCTTCTGTAGGAGCGAAGCTTGCTCGCGATAGCCGCGAAGCGGTGATTTATCCTGGTAAACCGCGTCATCGTTGACGTCTTTTTCGCGGGCAAGCCTCGCTCCTACAGGATTGCATAGGCGGTTGGCGCTACTTGCTACGCTCTTCACGCCACTGGCTCAGCTCGATCACCTCGGCGCTGCGGGTCGGCACGGGTGGGGGCGCCGGCGTTGCAATCGGGTAGGGCGCCAGCTCGATCTGCGCGCTGTGGGCGCCGAACTGGGTGATGGTCCCCGCATGGCGGGTTTCGCCGGTGACGGTGAATTCGAAGTTGTAGATCCGGGCCAGGCGCCGGCGACCACTGGCGTCCCTGACGAAGCCGATGCGCTTCAACGCCACGTTGCCGTCCAGCAGCTCGATATCGAGCCGCGCGCAATGCTGCTTGACCCTCTCCAGCGCCCGTTCGCGCAGGCCGTGGTTGTGCCATAGCCAGGCGGCGCCGGTCGCCAGCAGCATCAGCACGAAAATGTTTCCAAGGGTCAGCATGAGGTGCGCTCCAACGAAGTCGCACCAGCTTAACTGCGTCTTCGGTCTGTCGTACAGGTTGCGTTTAGTCGCATACTGCGCGGCTCGAATTTCAATCGTTTTACGGAATGACCCGAATGAAACGTACGCCTCATCTGCTCGCGATCCAGTCCCATGTGGTCTTCGGCCATGCCGGCAACAGCGCCGCGGTGTTTCCCATGCAGCGGGTCGGGGTGAATGTCTGGCCGCTCAATACCGTGCAGTTCTCCAACCACACGCAATACGGCCAGTGGGCCGGCGAAGTGCTGTCGCCGCATCAGATTCCGGAGCTGGTGGAAGGCATTGCCGCCATCGGCGAGCTGGGTAACTGCGATGCGGTGCTGTCCGGCTACCTGGGCAGCGCGGCACAGGGGCGGGCGATCCTCGGTGGCGTGGCGCGGATCAAGGCGACCAACCCCAAGGCCCTGTACCTGTGCGACCCGGTGATGGGCCACCCGGAAAAGGGCTGCAGCGTGCCGCAGGAGGTCAGCGACTTCCTCTTGGAAGAAGCGGCGGCCGTAGCGGACTTCCTCTGCCCCAACCAGCTGGAGCTGGACAGCTTCGCCGGGCGCAAGCCGCAGTCGCTGTTCGACTGCCTGGCCATGGCTCGGGCGCTGCTGGCTCGTGGGCCGAAAGCGGTGCTGGTCAAGCACCTGGATTACCC
The DNA here is from genome assembly GCF_028640915.1 of Pseudomonas sp. B3G-3. NCBI lineage: Bacteria > Pseudomonadati > Pseudomonadota > Gammaproteobacteria > Pseudomonadales > Pseudomonadaceae > Pseudomonas > Pseudomonas sp. B3G-3. The sequence continues at coordinate 200,700 of NZ_JAQZAB010000064.1, forward strand.
GGGCAAGCTGCCGGACGGCTTCGAGATGCTGCTGGTGACCGCCGAAGGCAGCTGGCACCTGCGTCGTCCGCTGCTGGCATTCCCGCGTCAGCCGGTGGGCGTAGGCGACCTGACTTCGGGCCTGTTCCTGGCCCGGGTGCTGCTGGGCGACAGCCTGGTGGCGGCGTTCGAGTTCACCGCCGCGGCGGTGCATGAAGTGCTGCTGGAAACCCAGGCTTGCGCCAGTTACGAGTTGCAGCTGGTACGGGCCCAGGACCGGATCACCCATCCACGGGTGCGGTTCGAGGCGGTGCCGATCGAGCTGTAACGGGTTGCGTGGGGCTTATCACGAACAGGCTCGCTCGGTAGCGGCGAGCCTGTCTTGGACGCATCAGGCGTCGGCCTTGATTTCCTGATAGCGCTTTTCCAGCTCCTGGCGGATCTGCCGGCGTTGCTGGGCCTGCATGAAGCGGCGCTTGTCTTCGCTGGTTTGTGGTTGCAGGGGCGGTACGGCGGCGGGTTTGCGCTGGTCGTCCACGGCCACCATGGTGAAGAAGCAGCTGTTGGTGTGGCGCACCGAGCGCTCGCGGATGTTCTCGGTGACTACCTTGATACCGACTTCCATCGAGGTGTTGCCGGTGTAGTTGACCGAGGCCAGGAAGGTCACCAGTTCGCCGACGTGGATCGGCTCGCGGAAGATCACCTGGTCCACCGACAGGGTCACCACATAACGGCCGGCATAACGGCTGGCGCAGGCGTAGGCGACTTCATCGAGGTACTTGAGCAGGGTGCCGCCGTGGACATTGCCTGAGAAGTTGGCCATGTCAGGGGTCATCAATACCGTCATCGACAGCTGGGCGTTTCCGGGTTCCATAGCACACTCACGGGTTAAGGCAGGGTTGCGGGGCGCACCTCTGCGGGTGCTTAGGTCAGCGTTTCAAACCATCGATAACGGGACGCTGCGCCCGCGGTCGCCGTCACGCGGCGATCTATCTGTTTCCATATATTGCACCGCCTTTCTGGCACAAGTCGCGATGTTAACCTTCAAAAGCCCGTCCCAAGGGCTTTTCCCGCTGGCCGGCAGGTTGCGTAACAAGCCGCGTCGCACGCAACAAAACGACCCCAAGGAGCCCCACGCCATGCATGCCATCAGCTTTATTCAGGACCTGGCAGTGATCATGCTGGTCGCAGGCGTGGTGACCATTCTCTTCCACCGGCTCAAGCAGCCGGTGGTCCTCGGCTATATCGTCGCCGGCTTCATCATCGGCCCGCACACCCCGCCGTTCGGCCTGATCCACGACGAAGACACGATCAAGACCCTGGCCGAGCTGGGGGTGATTTTCCTGATGTTCTGCCTGGGCCTGGAGTTCAGCCTGCGCAAGCTGTTCAAGGTCGGCGCCACGGCCTTTATCGCGGCGTTCATGGAAATTGTGCTGATGATCTGGATCGGCTACGAGATCGGCCGCTGGTTCGACTGGAACACCATGGACTCGCTGTTCCTCGGCGCGATCCTGGCGATTTCCTCGACCACCATCATCGTCAAGGCGCTCAACGACCTGAAGATGAAGAACCAGCGTTTCGCCCAGCTGATCTTCGGCGTGCTGATCGTCGAGGACATCCTCGGCATCGGCATCATCGCCTTGCTCTCGAGCATCGCGGTCAGCGGCACCGTCAGCTCCGGAGAAGTGTTCTCCACCGTCGGCAAGCTCTCGCTGTTCATGATCGTCGCCCTGGTGATCGGCATCCTGCTGGTGCCGCGGCTGTTGGCTTACGTTGCCAAGTTCGAAAGCAACGAGATGCTGCTGATTACCGTGCTGGGGCTGTGTTTTGGCTTCTGCCTGCTGGTGGTCAAGCTGGAGTACAGCATGGTGCTCGGCGCCTTCCTGATCGGTGCGATCATGGCCGAGTCGCGGCAATTGCTGAAGATCGAGCGCCTGATCGAGCCGGTTCGCGACATGTTCAGCGCCATTTTCTTCGTCGCCATCGGCCTGATGATTGACCCGCAGATCCTCCTGCAATACGCCTGGCCGATCGCGGTGATCACCGTCGCGGTGGTGCTGGGCAAGATGCTGTCCTGCGGCCTGGGCGCCTTTATCGCCGGCAACGATGGCCGCACCTCGCTGCGGGTCGGCATGGGCCTGTCGCAGATCGGCGAGTTCTCCTTCATCATCGCGGCGCTGGGCATGACCCTGCAGGTCACCAGCGACTTTCTCTACCCGGTGGCGGTCGCCGTGTCGGCCATTACCACCTTGCTCACGCCTTACCTGATCCGCGCCGCCGACCCGCTGTCGCTGAAGCTCGCCGCCGTGATGCCGACCCGCCTGAGCCGGGTGCTGGGCCTGTACGGCGAATGGCTGCGCAGCATCCAGCCGCACGGCGAGGGTGCGCTGCTGGCGTCGATGATCCGGCGGATCCTGTTGCAGGTCGGGGTCAACCTGGCGCTGGTGGTGGCGATCTTCTTCTCCGGCGGTTATTTCGCCGCGCGCATCGGCGAATACCTGCAGGACTGGATCGGCGATCCGAGCTGGCAGAAGGCGCTGATCTGGGGTGGGGCGCTGCTGCTGTCGCTGCCGTTCCTGATCGCTGCCTATCGCAAGCTCAAGGCCCTGTCGATGCTGCTGGCGGAGATGGGCGTGAAGCCGGAAATGGCCGGGCGCCACACCCAGCGCGTGCGCCGGGTGATCGCCGAGGTGATTCCGGTGCTGTCGTTGCTGGTGATCTTCCTGCTATTGGCGGCGCTGTCTTCGAGTATCCTGCCGACCACCGAGCTGCTGGTGCTGATCGCGGTGGTGACGGCGGCGGTGGCCGCGCTGCTGTGGCGCTGGTTCATCCGTGTGCACACCCGGATGCAGGTGGCGCTGCTGGATACCCTGGATAACCACAAGCAAGACAACGGGCACTAATTGCCGGGTGATGCACAACTCAAGGGCTGGTCGCGCCAGTATTGCCAGGCTTCGAGCCAGCCCTGGTCGTGGGTGACTCCGGGCAGGCTGACGGACTGCACACACACACACGGCTTTCGTCCCCAGCGCCTGTCGATAGGTGGGTTAGAGGCTGGCAGGCACGCTGCGGTCGGCCTGGCCGAGCAAATGCCGTTGCGCTACCCGTGCCAGCTTGGGTGCCTGGTCCAGCGGCTCGAGGGAGCCGTGCAACGGGCTCAGCCCCAGCGCATTGGCCCATAGCCGAGGGCTCAGGTTGCCGGCCAGGGTTTGCACCTGGGCAGTGTCGTCTCGCCGCGCGGCCAGCAACAGGGCCAGTGCCGCGCCACCGGAATAGCCGATCAACTCGAAATCCTGATTGCCGTAACGCTGCTTGAGGCGGTCGAGGGCCTGATCGAGGCTAATGCGGCGATCGACCCGCTGGGGCGACCGCTTGTGAACGTCACGCAACGGGCGGCAGTCGATCCATGCGCCTGCGCCCGCGGGGCGAAACCGCGCAAGGCCGATCAGCTTTCCAGCCAGACGTCCCGCGCCCAGTGCCATACCGACTCCCAGGACTCTTCGGTGATCAGCTCTTCTTCGCCGGACCAGAGCACCACGGTGCCGTCTTCCTCGACGCAGTAGTAGTCGTCACCGTCCTGGCAGATTGGGATCAGCTCGCGCGGCACGCCCATGTCCCAGGCGGTGGCGGCCACTTCCGGCAGGTAGGTGTGGGATTGCGGGTCGGTCACGGTGACCGGCTCCAGGCTGCCGTAGACGACATCGCTCACGGTCAACAGGAACTCTTTGAAGACGAAGGGGATATTGATGAACAGCTGTTCTTCGATTTCCACCAGCAGGTCTTCATCCGGCAGTTCCAGGGGAACGGGTACCGGTTCGTTTGCTTCACGGAGTTGCTCGATGACTTCTTCCACGGCCTGGGTCCTCTTAGCTCTATGGCGCGGTTTAATAGACGGCGGTTTATACAGTAGCTCGCTATAAGTGCAATCGTGAAATGCAAAACCCCGACCTGGGCCGGGGTTTTGCGATTAGCGATGTGACACTGGAGAGGATCAGCCGTTCTGGCGGATACCTGCAACCAGCCAAGGCTGGTTTTCGCCCTGGGCGCGCTCCATGTTCCAGCTTTCGCTGAACACTTCGCCCTGGTCGAAACGCGAGCTCTTCGACACGCCGGTGAAGGTCAGGGTCGCGATGGTCTTGTCGGCGCGGTCGTCGACGCCTTCAAGCTGCACATTGAGGTTGTCGATGTAGGTCGACTGGAAGCCGTCGCCCAGATCGGCACGTTCCTGCTTCAGGAACTGCAGCATCTGCGGGGTCACGAACTCGGCGATCTTGTCCATTTCGTTGGCGTCCCAGTGTTGCTGCAGGGACTGGAAGTGGTTGCGCGCGGCTTCGACGAAACGCTCTTCGTTGAACCAGGCTGGCGCGTTGATCACCGGACGGGCCGCGGCGGCAGGTGCAGCCGAACCGCCGAAGATCGAACCGGAGGCCGGTTTTGGCTCGAAGGCTTCACGCTGCATCGGCGCGTGGCCGGCTGGAGCGTACTGCTCCTGCTGCTTGCGACGACGGGCGGCGATGAAGCGGAAGACCAGGAAGGCGATGACCGCCATGATCAGGATGTCGAAGATCTGCATGCCCTGGAAGCCGTCGCCCATGAACATGGAGGCCAGCAGGCCGCCTGCGGCGATACCGGCCAATGGGCCGAGCCAGCGCGAAGCACCGCCGGCTTTGGCGGCAGCACCCGCGGCACCGGCAGCCCCTGCGGTCGCAGCGGCAGGACCCATACCGGAAGAGGACGGAGCCATTTGGCTGGTCTGGTGGGTCGGCGCAGCGCCGGCGCTTTTGCCGCCACCAAAGCGCTTGGCGTTGGCGTCGAGGCTCATCGTCAGGCCGATGCACAACGCCATGGCGATGCTAAGAAAACGTTTCATAAAGGGAATTCCCATTTGTGGATGGCACGCGCGCCATGTTGCACAGGTGAAGTGTCACTGGCTAGCGGCAGAGTGTTTCGGGCTTTTGCCTGACAGCCGCGGTTCAGCTTCGGTCGAGGCAAGTGGGCCCTGTACAGGTTTGTCCGTTGGGCGGATGCGATGGTTCAGTGGCAAAACATCCCGGCGCCAGCAGTCTCACTGCCGGCGCCGGTCGGGTCGATTGCGCCCCATGTCGCGGGTCGCTTCTCGTTCAGAAACATCGCCCTTGCATGGCGAAGTCGGAGTCGAGGCTTCAGATGGCTTCGAGCTTGGCGTAGCCGAGCATCAGCCACTTGCTGCCTTCGCTGAAGTTCACCTGGACCCGGGCCTGGGCGCCGGCGCCTTCGAAGTTGAGGATCACGCCGTCGCCGAATACCGAGTGGCGTACCGCCTGGCCGAGGCTGAGGCCGGTGTCCGGGATCTCGCTGCCACCGAACAGGCTGCTGGTGCTCTGCGACTGGCCACCGCCGAACGGACGGCTGACGCTGTTGGACAGGCGCACTTCCTGGATCAGCCCCTTCGGAACTTCCCGTACGAAACGCGACACCTTGTTGTAGGTCTCGCTGCCGTACAGGCGTCGGGTTTCGGCGTAGGTCATCACCAGGTTCTGCATCGCCCGGGTGATGCCGACGTAGGCCAGGCGCCGTTCTTCTTCAAGGCGGCCGGGTTCTTCCAGGCTCATCTTGTGCGGGAACAGGCCTTCTTCCATGCCCACCAGGAACACGTAAGGGAATTCCAGACCCTTGGCGCTGTGCAGGGTCATCAGCTGGATGCTGTCTTCGTGCTCGTCGGCCTGGGTGTCGCCGGCTTCCAGCGAAGCGTGGCCGAGGAAGGCCGCCAGTGGCGTCAGTTCCTGGTCTTCTTCGGTGTGCTCGAAGTTGCGCGCGGCGCTGACCAGCTCCTCAAGGTTTTCTACCCGGGCCTGGCCTTTCTCGCCTTTTTCCGCTTCGTGGTAGGCGATCAGGCCGGACTGCTCGATGACGGTCTGGGTCATCAGGTGCAACGGCATCTCGGCGGTCACGGTCGCCAGATGCTCGATCAGTTCCATGAAGGCGCCCAGGGCACCGGCGGCGCGTCCGGTCACACCTTTATTGGCCACCAGCTGGCGCATCGCTTCCCACATCGATACATGGCTGTGGCGCGCATGTTCGCGAATCGCTTCGACGGTCTTTTCGCCAATGCCGCGGGTCGGCACGTTGATCACCCGCTCCAGGGCCGCGTCGTTGCCGCGACCTTCGAGCAGGCGCATGTACGCCATGGCGTTCTTGATTTCGGCGCGTTCGAAGAAGCGCTGGCCGCCGTAGATGCGATACGGAATGCGCTCGCGCAGCAGTGCTTCTTCCAGCACCCGCGACTGGGCGTTGGAGCGATAGAGGATGGCGATATCGCTGCGGGCCAGGCCGGTCTTCAGGGCGCTTTCGATGGTTTCCACCACGTAGCGCGCTTCATCGTGTTCGTTGAAGGCGGCGTACAGGTTGATCGCTTCGCCTTCGCCGCCGTCGGTCCACAGTTCCTTGCCCAGGCGCCCGGTGTTATTGGCGATCAGGGCGTTGGCGGCCTTGAGGATGCCGGCGGTGGAGCGGTAGTTCTGCTCCAGGCGGATCACTTCGGTGTCCGGGAAGTCTTCGGAGTACTGGTGGATGTTCTCGATCTTCGCCCCGCGCCAGCCGTAGATCGACTGGTCGTCGTCGCCCACCACCATCAGGCTGTCGCCGCCCTTGGCCAGCAGGCGCAACCAGGCGTACTGCACGGCGTTGGTGTCCTGGAACTCGTCCACCAGCACATGGCGGAAACGCTTCTGGTAGTGCGCCAGCAGGCCCGGGTGGTCGCGCCACAGGTCCAGGGCGCGCAGCAGCAGCTCGGAGAAGTCGATGACCCCGGCGCGCTGGCAGGCGGCCTCGTAGGCTTCGTAGATGCCGCGCATGGTGGCCAGGAACAGGTCGCCGCTGGCTTGAATGTGTTGCGGACGCAGGCCTTCGTCCTTCTGCCCGTTGATGAACCACTGGGCCTGCCGGGCCGGCCAGCGCTGCTCGTCCAGGCCGAGGTCGCGGATCACCCGCTTGACCAGGCGTTGCTGGTCGTCGCTGTCGAGGATCTGGAAGGTCTGGCTCAGGCCGGCCTCTTGCCAGTGCGCCCGCAGCAGGCGGTGCGCCAGGCCGTGGAAGGTGCCGACCCACATGCCGGCCGGGTTGATCCCCATCAACTGCTCGATGCGCTGGCGCATCTCGGCAGCGGCCTTGTTGGTGAAGGTCACCGACAGGATCGAGTGGGGCGAGGCGTTCTCGACCTGGATCAACCAGGCGATACGGTGCACCAGCACTCGGGTTTTACCGGAGCCAGCACCGGCCAGGACCAACTGACGACCCAAGGAGGCAGCTACGGCCTGGCGTTGGGCATCGTTGAGGGAGTTCAGCAGAAGGGAGAGATCATCGCGCATCGGGGCATTCTAGGGGGCTGGCGCACACCGGGCAAACCAAGCTTTGGTTTAGCCGATAAAAGAACGCTGGGGACGACCGGTCGGTCACGGGCTGCAGCCGTTGGCCGGGCTTGGCCGGAGGAATTTCAGCGGGATCGGCGCTCGAGCCGATTTGCCGATTTTATGATTCCAGGCTGTTTGGTCCGGGCGGTTGCTTGTGTATGCTCCGGCGACGTTTCGGGCTCAATCATTATAAGAACACTGCCTATGACACTCAGCACTGGCCCGTCCGGACCCTTCGTGGAGCCTCGGGTTGTTCGCAAGCAATACGCCATGGAGATGGCGGTAGAGCGCACGCGCCTGCTTTATCAGGGCTCCCTGTTGCCCACTCTGTTCATGCTGCTCAACGGCCTGGTCTGCGCCTGGCTGCTGTGGAGCCCCGAGCGTTATTGGCTGGTCAGCGTGTGGATGGTCTGGCTGCTGGCCCTGGTCGCCCTGCGGGTGATCCAGGTGGCGGCGTTCGACTCGGCGATTCCCAGCCGCCAGGCGCAACCGGTCTGGCGCCGCATGTTCCTGCTCGGCTCCGCCGTCAGCGGCCTGACCCTGGCCTGCGCCGGCATCGCCCTGATGCCCACCGACAATTTCCTGCAGCAGGCCTGGGTCTTCGGCCTGATCGGCGCGGCGATCCTTTCGGCCAGCGTGGCCTATGCGGTCAGCCTGCCGGCCTTCCTGTCCTTTACCTTGCCCTGTTTGCTACCGGCGATCGGCTACCTGTTCTGGGGCGGCGACGAGCAGCAGCGAGGCTGGGGCTGGCTGGGCTTGATCCTGCTGGTGTCGCTGAGCGTGGTGGCCTGGCAGGTCAACCGTTTGATCCAGATGGGCTTGCTGCGGCGCTTCCAGAACCAGGCCCTGATCGAACATCTGCAACAGGCGCAGAGCCGTAGCGAACAGCTCAACAGCGAGCTGCTGCGGGAAGTCGAGCAGCGCCGCCGCGCCGAAGAAGAGTTGCGCGAAGCCCAGGTCGGCCTGGAAAGCCGGGTGGCCCAGCGCAGCCTTGAGCTGGACGCGGCCAACCAGGCCCTGAGCAAGAGCGAGGCGCGCCTGGCCCTGGCCCTGAAGGCCAGTCAGCTGGGGCTGTGGGACTGGAATCTGCAGACCGACGAGGTCCATCACAGCCATATCAAGGAGCTGTTCGGCCTGGAGCCGGAGTTCGTGCGGGCGATGCTCAGCCACCTCAAGCCGCTGCTGCACCCCGAAGACCTGCCGCTGCTCAAGCGCGCGCTGGTTGAGCACCTGAAGGGGCGCACCGAGGATTACCTGGTGGAATACCGCGTGCGCCACGGCGATGGCCACTGGGTCTGGATCGAGGACCGTGGGCGCGCCGTGGAGCGCGGCCCCGGCGGACGGGTGCTGCGTATGGTCGGCACCCGGCGTGATATCAGCGCCAGCAAGCAGCAGGAAGAGCAACAACGCTTGTCGGCGATGGTGTTCGAGGCGGCCAGCGAAGGTATCGTGATTCTCGACCCGGATTACGTGCTGCTGGCGGCCAACCAGGCGTTCAGCCGGGTCACCGGTTACCAGATCGAGGACATGCTCGGGCGCAATGTGGTCGACCTGCCATGCAGCCGCGACGCGCGGCGGCACTATCCGGTGATTCATCAGGCTCTCGAACAGCACGGCAGCTGGCAGGGCGAACTGGTGGAGGCGCGCAAGAACGGCGAGCTGTACCCGCAGTGGCTGCAGTTGAATGTGGTGCGCGATACGCGGGGAAATATCAGTCATATTGTGGGCTTCTTCGCCGATCTGTCGGCGCGGCGCGAATCCGAAGAGCGCATGCGCTACCTGACCCATTACGACGAACTCACCGGCCTGGCCAACCGTTCGCTGTTCCGCGAACGCTTGCGCGAAGCCCATCAACGGATGCGCCAGGGCGGCCGCAGCCTGGCCCTGGTGCATATCAACCTGGACCGTTTCAAGCTGCTCAACGACAGCCTGGGCCACGACGTCGCCGACCAACTGTTGCAGAAAATGGCGCGGCGACTGGTCAATGCGCTGCCGGAAGCCGACACCATTGCCCGGTTGTCCGGCGATGAGTTCGCGGTGCTGTTCGACGCCTATGGCAGCCTGTCGAGCCTGACCCGGGTGGCCACCCGCCTGTCGGCGAAGCTGCGTTTGCCGATCACCGTGGAAGGCCATGAGCTGGTGGTCAGCGCCTCCATGGGCATCAGCATGCTGCCCGACAGCGCGCGGGAAATTCCGGCGCTGATCAGCCAGGCGAACATCGCCATGCAACACGCCAAGCACCTGGGCGGCAACAACTTCCAGTTCTACACCGCCAGCCTGCAAGCCAGCACCCTGGAGCGCCTGCAATTGGAGAACCAGCTGCGCAAGGCGGTCGAGGAGAGCCAGCTGAAGGTGTTCTACCAGCCGAAACTGTGCCTCGCCACCGGCCGCCTGAATGCCGCCGAAGCCCTGGTGCGCTGGGACCATCCCGACCTGGGGCGGGTGCCGCCGGGGGACTTTATCGGCCTCGCGGAGGAGATCGGGCTGATCGGCCCGATCGGCGAATTCGTATTGCGCCAGGCTTGCTGGCAAGCCTGTGAGTGGCAGCGCCAGGGGCTGCCGGCGATTCGGGTGTCGGTGAACCTGTCGGTGCATCAGTTGCGCCAGGGCAAGCTGGTCAGCCTGGTGCGCAGCGTGCTGGAAGAGACCGGGCTGGCACCGCATTTCCTTGAGCTGGAGCTGACCGAAAGCCACCTGCTCGACAGCGTCGAACACATCGTTTCGACCTTCCAGCAACTGCGTGACCTGGGGGTGAAGCTGGCCATCGACGACTTCGGCACCGGTTATTCCTCGCTGAGTTACCTCAAGCGGATTCCGGTGGACTACGTGAAGATCGACCAGGCGTTCATCCGCGGCCTGAGCGAAGGCGGTGCCGACGCGGCGATCACCCGGGCGATCATCGCCATGGCCCACGGGCTGTCGCTGAAGGTGGTGGCCGAAGGGGTGGAACATCCGGGGCAGCTGGCGTTTCTCAAGGAGCAGAAATGCGATGAGGTGCAGGGCTACCTGATCAGCCGGCCGGTGGAAGCCGAGGGCCTGGCGGCGCTATTGAGGGCCGAGACCTTGTAGCAATCGCAAGGGAGCAAGAGGTTTTCAGGAATATCCGAGATTCGGCTTTCACCGAAGCAGCGGTGGCGATACAGCCCAGTGTGAGCGTGGGCTGCGCCAGCAGCTACAAAGAGCACGCGAGGCTGAAACAGTGGGGTGCAAAGGTGATTCAGTTACGCATTGAGCAGGCAAAAAGCGAATTCATGTAGTATAACTACAAAATTGCTACATCCTTGGGCGTCTGCCCCATAACAACGAGTCCAGCCCTTTGAATCTGTTGCAGCACATCGCCCAATCACGCCATCTCTTGCGCAAGTCGGAGCTCAAGGTCGCCGATCATGTGCTGCTCGACCCTGCGGCTGTGATGCACAGTTCCATGGCCGACCTGGCCCACAGCGTGGGTATCAGCGAGCCGACCATTGTGCGCTTCTGCCGGGCCATCGGCTGCTCGGGTTTCCAGGACCTGAAGCTCAAGCTGGCCCAGAGCCTGGCTGCCGGGGCGAGCTTCGGCCAGTTCGCGATTCATGAAGACGACTCGGTCGCCGACTACAGCCTGAAGATCTTCGACACCACCCTGCACACCCTGATGGAGGTTCGCGAGAAGCTCGATCCGGTGGAGTTGCAGCGGGCGGTGACCCTCATGTCCCAGGCCCAGCGCGTGGAGTTCTACGGCTTCGGCGCTTCCGGCGCGGTGGCGGCGGATGCCCAGCACAAGTTCTTCCGCCTGCTGCTGACCGCGGCGGCCTATTCCGACCCGCATATGCAGGCAATGTCGGCGGTGACCCTCAAGCCCACCGACGTGGCGATCTGCATTTCCCAGTCCGGGCGTTCCAAGGACCTGCTGATCACCGCCAACCTGGTGCGTGAAAGCGGCGCCTCGCTGATCACCCTGTGCCCGAGCCAGACCCCGCTGGCCGAGCTGTCGACCGTGAACCTGGCGATCGACGTGCACGAAGACACCGAGATCTACACCCCGCTGACCTCGCGTATCGCCCACCTGGTGGTGATCGACGTCCTGGCGATGGGCGTGGCCATGGCCCGCGGCCCGAGCCTGGTCAACCACCTCAAGAGCGTCAAGCGCAGCCTTCGCAGCCTGCGCCTGTCGCCCAAGTCGGTCAAAGCGCTTGACGATTGAACGCTGCACCTCATCGTCGGGCGTCCTCCTGTAGGAGCGAGCTTGCTCGCGAACAATCATCAACAATGATGCGGTGTCGCGGGATGAACCGCCGCTTCGCGGCTATCGCGAGCAAGCTCGCTCCTACAAGGGAATCGGGCGTCATACGGCAGCTTTCATCGTCCTGTCATGGAGCCGCCGCCAAACCGTAACGCCTGACGTCCATCGTGAAGCTCCCGTACTCGCATTGGGAGACTCGAAATGGCCCGGCCTTACGAAGAGAGCAGCAGCGCAGTCAAAACCCGTCGTCAGCAGGAAGACCAGCGCCGCATGGAATTTCGCCGCGCGATCGAACATCGCTGTGAGCTGCGCCGTCTGCAGCAGGAAATCAACGACTACCCCGAGCTGGACGCCGTCAATTACTGGCAGGCAGCCTCGGCAGCTTCCCGTCAAAACGTTCAACAAGCCCGCTGATCTGCACCCGTTCGCTGCGGATAAACCCCAGGAACGCATGCGCTACCGGTGACAGGCGTTTAGCCTTGGCCTGCACCAGGCACCAGCTGCGATACAACGGCAGCTCTTCGACCGGCAACTCGACGAGTCCCCCGGTCGCCAACTCAAGGTTCAGGGCGTGGCGCGTCAACAGCGCCACGCCCAGACCCGCCAGCACACACTCGCGCTGCGCCTCGGCCGACGACACTTCCAGGGTCTGGGTGAAGTGCACGCGCTTTTCCTTGAAATACTCCTCGCAGGCCAGGCGCGTGCCCGAACCCTGTTCGCGCACCAGCAGGTTGTAGGGCTCCAGGTCCTGCAGGCGCAGCGGCCCCAGGTGGCACAGCGGGTGGTCGGGCGGCGCCACGGCGACGATCGGGTTGTTGAGGAACGGCAGGAATTCCAGGCCCATGTCCTGCGGGACCATCGACATGATCACCAGGTCGTCGCGGTTGTCCGAGAGGCGGCGGATCACCTGGCCCCGGTTGACCACCGTCAGTTGCAGGTTGACCTCAGGGTGCTGGCGCTTGAAGGCGGCGAACAGGTGCGGCACGAAGTACTTGGCGCTGGATTCCACCGCCAGCTTCAGCTGGCCCTGCAAGGAACCCTGCATGTCCGACAGCTGCATGTCGAGGTTCTCCAGGCGTCCGAAGATGTCGCGGCTGGCCCGCTGCAGCGCCTCGGCGGCCTCGGTCATGTAGAGCTTCTTGCCGACGTAATCGAACAAGGGCTGGCCGATCAGCTCTTCCAGCTGGCGAATCTGCAGGCTGACAGCGGGCTGGGTGAGAGACATTTCGTCGGCCGCCCGGCTGTAGGAGCGCAGATCGCAGACCTCATTGAAAATCTGCAATTGGCGTAATGTCATACGCATCAAGGACTTACGCATTATCTAAGGTCTCGCGCCGAGGGCTGTCGGATCAACTATAAGTCTTTGCTTATGAGCGACCCAATAATTATTGATTTTTGTTAATTCATCGACAGGAATAGTGTGGGCCTGCGACTGGCTTGAAACATTTGGTCACGCGCCGACCCGGTCTAGCGGGTCGTCTGTTCCAACGGCTCAAGGGTACCTCCAAGTGATAAAAAAGATCCTGATCGCCAACCGTGGTGAGATTGCCGTACGAATCGTGCGTGCCTGCGCCGAGATGGGCATTCGCTCGGTCGCGATCTTCTCCGACGCCGATCGCCATGCCCTGCATGTGAAGCGCGCGGATGAAGCCCACAGCATCGGTGCCGAACCCCTGGCCGGCTACCTGAACCCGCGCAAGCTGGTGAACCTGGCAGTGGAAACCGGCTGCGACGCACTGCACCCCGGCTACGGCTTCCTTTCGGAAAACGCCGAACTGGCGGACATCTGCGCCGAACGTGGAATCAAATTCATAGGTCCATCGGCTGAAGTGATTCGCCGCATGGGCGACAAGACCGAAGCCCGCCGCAGCATGATCAAGGCTGGCGTGCCGGTTACCCCGGGCACCGAAGGCAACGTCGCCGATATCCACGAAGCCCTGAGCGAAGGCGACCGCATCGGTTACCCGGTGATGCTCAAGGCTACGTCCGGCGGTGGCGGCCGCGGCATTCGTCGCTGCAACAGCCGGGACGAACTGGAACAGGCCTTCCCTCGGGTGATTTCCGAGGCGACCAAGGCGTTCGGCTCCGCCGAAGTGTTCCTGGAAAAGTGCATCGTCAACCCCAAGCACATCGAGGCGCAGATCCTCGGCGACAGCTTCGGCAACGTGGTGCACCTGTTCGAGCGCGACTGCTCGATCCAGCGCCGCAACCAGAAACTCATCGAGATCGCCCCGAGCCCGCAACTGACCCCGGAACAGCGCGCCTACATCGGCGACCTGTCGGTGCGTGCGGCCAAGGCCGTGGGCTACGAGAACGCCGGTACCGTGGAGTTCCTGCTCGCCGACGGCGAGGTGTACTTCATGGAGATGAACACCCGGGTGCAGGTGGAACACACCATCACCGAGGAAATCACCGGCATCGACATCGTTCGCGAACAGATCCGCATCGCTTCCGGCCTGCCGCTTTCGGTGAAGCAGGAAGACATCCATCACCGTGGTTTCGCCCTGCAGTTCCGGATCAACGCCGAAGACCCGAAAAACAACTTCCTGCCGAGCTTCGGCAAGATCACCCGTTACTACGCGCCCGGCGGCCCTGGCGTGCGTACCGACACGGCGATCTACACCGGCTACACCATTCCGCCGTTCTACGACTCCATGTGCCTGAAGCTGGTGGTCTGGGCCCTGACCTGGGAAGAGGCGATGGACCGTGGCTTGCGCGCCCTGGACGACATGCGCCTGCAAGGGGTCAAGACCACCGCCGCGTATTACCAGGAAATCCTGCGTAACCCGGAATTCCGTAGCGGCCAGTTCAACACCAGCTTCGTCGAGAGCCACCCTGAACTGACCAACTACTCGATCAAGCGCAAACCCGAAGAGCTGGCCCTGGCCATCGCCGCCGCCATCGCCGCCCACGCAGGCCTTTGAATGCAGCGGCAAGCTGTGAGCGGCAAGCTGCAAGTAGAAGCAGATCAGCTTTTTCTTGCGGCTTGTAGCTTGAAGCTTGTCGCTATGAGGAGATAAGAATGTCCAAGAAGATCTTTGTTACTGACACCATCCTGCGCGACGCCCATCAATCGCTGTTGGCGACCCGCATGCGCACCGAAGACATGCTGCCGATCTGCGACAAGCTCGACAAAGTCGGCTACTGGTCGCTGGAAGTCTGGGGCGGCGCGACCTTCGACGCCTGCGTGCGCTTCCTCAAGGAAGACCCGTGGGAGCGCCTGCGCAAACTGCGCGCCGCGTTGCCCAACACCCGCCTGCAAATGCTCCTGCGCGGGCAGAACCTGCTGGGCTACCGCCATTACAGCGACGACGTGGTCAAGGCCTTCGTTGCCAAGGCGGCGGTCAACGGCATCGACGTGTTCCGCATCTTCGACGCGATGAACGACGTGCGTAACCTGCGAGTGGCCATCGAAGCGGTGAAAGCCGCCGGCAAGCACGCCCAGGGCACCATCGCCTACACCACCAGCCCGGTGCACACCATCGAGGCGTTCGTGGCCCAGGCCAAGCAGATGGAATCCATGGGTTGCGACTCGGTGGCGATCAAGGACATGGCCGGCCTGCTGACCCCTTACGCCACCGGCGAGCTGGTCAAGGCGCTGAAGGCCGAGCAGTCGCTGCCGGTGTTCGTCCACTCGCATGACACTGCTGGTTTGGCCGCGATGTGTCAGCTCAAGGCCATCGAGAACGGTGCCGACCACATCGACACCGCGATCTCCAGCTTCGCCTGGGGCACCAGCCACCCGGGCACCGAGTCGATGGTCGCCGCCCTCAAAGGCAGCGAATTCGACACCGGCCTGGACCTGGAACTGTTGCAGGAAATCGGCCTGTACTTCTACGCCGTGCGCAAGAAGTACCACCAGTTCGAAAGCGAGTTCACCGCGGTCGATACCCGGGTGCAGGTCAACCAGGTGCCGGGCGGGATGATTTCCAACCTGGCCAACCAGCTCAAGGAGCAGGGCGCCCTGAACCGCATGAACGAAGTGCTGGCGGAGATCCCGCGGGTACGTCACGACCTCGGCTACCCGCCGCTGGTGACCCCGACTTCGCAGATCGTCGGCACCCAGGCGTTCTTCAACGTGCTGGCCGGCGAGCGTTACAAGACCATCACCAACGAGGTGAAGCTGTACCTGCAAGGCGGCTACGGCAAGGCGCCGGGCGCGGTGGACGAGAAGCTGCGGCGCCAGGCCATTGGCAGCATCGATGCGATCGACGTGCGCCCGGCCGACCTGCTGAAGCCGGAAATGACCAAGTTGCGCAATGACATCGGCGCCCTGGCCAAGTCCGAAGAAGACGTGCTGACCTACGCCATGTTCCCGGACATCGGGCGCAAGTTCCTCGAAGAGCGTGAAGCCGGCACCCTGACGCCGGAAGTGCTGCTGCCGATTCCGGAAGCGGGCGGCGTGAGCTCGGCCGGCGGCGAAGGCGTACCGACCGAGTTCGTCATCGACGTGCACGGCGAGACCTACCGCGTCGACATCACCGGTGTCGGGGTGAAGGCCGAAGGCAAGCGCCACTTCTACCTGTCCATCGACGGCATGCCGGAAGAAGTGGTGTTCGAGCCGCTCAACGAGTTCGTCGGCAGCGGCAGCAGCAAGCGCAAGCAGGCTAGCGCGCCGGGCCACGTCAGCACCACCATGCCGGGCAACATCGTCGACGTGCTGGTCAAGGAAGGCGACACCGTCAAAGCCGGCCAGGCCGTATTGATCACCGAAGCCATGAAGATGGAAACCGAAGTCCAGGCGGCCATCGCCGGCAAGGTCACCGCCATCCACGTGGCCAAGGGCGACCGGGTCAACCCGGGCGAAATCCTGATCGAGATCGAAGGCTGAGTTCAGGCCTTCATCTGCAACGTTTTACCTCGGGGGGGCTACGGCCTCCCTTTTTTTGCCTGTTGCCGGGCGCTGGCGGAACAGTCCGGCGTGCCGCCGCAAGCCGCCTGAGGGGGCATTTTCAGCCTTTGGGAGGATGTTAGTTAAGTGCAATTTAATACACTTATTTCATCCTGAAGTTAATCTATCTGCATTAGAATGCACGTAATTGCCATGCGGCTCATTGAAAGTGCATCAAATTGCAGGTGATACAGTGCTTCGGCTGACGTTGCAGCTCTACCGCGCAGGGGCATGGAGCGACGCCATGACCCTGACCTTCGACAGGCCTGAACAGGGCTTCGCCAGCCCCTGCAGTTTTGGTTATGTGCAGCAGTACCTGGTGGATAACCTGGAGGCTGTTGGCAGTCCGCTGGCCCGGTCGGTCAGTGCGCAGATCCCATTGGGTTGGGAGCCTTGGCGCGAAGACCGGGCCCCGGCCTTTCTCTATGACCTTGCCCCGACAGCGGCGGCCGGGCGCTTCCTGCTGCGCCAGATTGGCCACGAGCGGCCGGACGGCATGGGCGTCGAATTGTTCCTGTTGGCCCGCTCCACGGCGGCGCCCCTCGGCAACCTGCGGGTCAAGGAGTCGCTGGCGGGGCTGCGCCGGCGTCCGGCGCTGGGGTTTTCCCGGGACCAGGTGATCGCCCTCGATAACCGCTTTCTCGAGTACGCCCATGAGCAGGGCGTGGCTTTCGGCGGTACCGCGAGCATCGGTGACCAGGCCCCCAGGCTGTTGCTGACACAGAACCCTGAGGGCCTGCTGTACCCCGACGCACTGCTCGACGATGTCTCGGCGGCGCGCCACTGGTGGGTGAAGTTCCCGCGTAACCCGGCCACGCAGAATGCCGGCGACATCCTCAGGAGCGAGTTCCACTATTACCGGGCGCTGCAGCAACTGGGCATCGATACGCTGCCGGCCGAGGGCCTAGCCCTGGAAGAGGGGCCCAGGCCCAGCCTCTGGATGCAGCGCTTTGACCGCCGGGTGACGCAGGCGGGTGTCGAGCGCCTGGCGGTGGAGTCGATCTATTCCCTGGCGGGGCTGGTGGGCCATGGCCAGGGAATGCGGCACACCGAGGTGTTGGGGATTCTTGCCGAGTTGTGGCGGTCCACGGGCCAGGAGTCGTCGATCCCAGAGCTGGTGGCGGATTACCTGCGCCGGGATCTGCTCAACAAGATCCTCGGCAACTCGTCCAACCATGGACACAACATCTCGATCATCCGCACCGAAGCTGCGGTGCAACTGGCGCCAATCTACGATCTGGCGCCCATGGTCATGGACGACGAGGGCATTACCCGGACCATCAAATGGCCCGGGCGCATGGAGGTGGCGGGTGACGTGGACTGGCGCCTGGTGTGCGCGAGCCTGAAGCCGCTGATCGACCCTGAAGCCGCCCTGGCGCGCCTGCGGGAGGATGCCGAACGGCTGCGGGCCCTGCCGGACCTGTTGAGCGCCAGTGGCTTGCCCGATGCCACCCTGAATCACCCGCGCATTCACTTGCGCCACTTGGACCGACGCCTGCAGGAGTGGGGACTGCGATGACTACAACCCTGGAAGAGCGCGGCGCGCTGATCGACAACATCCAGCAGGAGCTGGCTGCCGGCCGGTTGCCGCTGGGCGATGCGGTCAGGCGCCTGCGCACCGAAGTCACGGGGCTGCACCAGAGCCAGTTCGCCAGGATGTGCCGGCTTTCCCTGCGCACCCTGATCCACATTGAACACGGTGACGGCAATCCGACCCTCAAGTCGCTGAACGCGGTGTTCAAGCCCTTCGGTTTGCAGATGGGGGTGGTGAATGTGCAGAAAGCCAGTCGCGCCCGCTCGCTGCTCAATGATCTGGAGCGCCTGGAAAAGGGCCCGGGCATACCCGGGCCCTCGGCGCTCAACTGAGCTTCAACCGCGCTGGGCGTAAGCCTTGCCGTAATGCCTTTCCATCCGCGCCTGGATCAGTTCCAGGCCGATCGACAGCAGCCAGTAGATGATCGCCGCGGTGCTGAGCATTTCGATGTAGCGGTAGCTGGAGCGGCCATAGGACTGGGCCAGGAACATCACTTCCCAGACGCCCATCACCGAGATCAGCGACGAATCCTTGAGCATCGAGATGAACTGGTTGGTGGCCGGCGGAATGATGGTGCGCATGGCTTGCGGCAGGGTCACGCGCCAGAAGATCACGCTGTCGCGCATGCCCAGCGCCAGGGAGGCCTCGCGCTGGCCGTGAGGCACGCCGAGGATGCCGGCGCGGAAGATCTCGCTGAGGTAGGCGCCGTAGTTCAGCGACAGGGCGATGATCCCCGCGGCGATGGCGCCCGGCACCACGCCCAGCTGCGGCAGGCCGAGATAGATCAGCAGGATCTGGATCAGCAGCGGTGTGCCGCGAAAGAACGAGGCGTAGAAGCTGGCGATGCCAAAGGCCACGGCGCTTTTCGACAGCCGGGCGAGGGCGGTGACGAAGCCCAGCAGCGACGACAGCGCGATCGAGCAGAGGCAGAGGAACAGGGTCAGCGCCGCGCCTTGCAGAAAGCCGTTGGGGGCCAGGGTCACCCCGAGCAGGTTGGGCAGTTTGTCGAGGATGATCGAGAACTTCAGGTCGAAGCTCAGGAAAAAACTGGCGAACAGGCCGAACAGCACCGCCCAGGTCAGGTACAGGCGGGTGCGGAAACCGAAGAGGCGTTTGAGCGGCGGCTCGGCCAGCGTTTGTGGTGGCCGAGGTGGTTGGGAAAAAGAAGTCATTGGCTGATGTCGGCGCCGATCCATTTCTGCGAGAGCTTGCTCAGGGTGCCGTCCTGCTTCAGCTGGGCGAACACTTCACGGACCTTGGCATGCCACTGGGCGTCGCCTTTCTCGATGGCCACCGAGTTGGGCTCGGCGTACAGCGGCTCGCCGGCGAGCTTGAAGCGCGGGTCCTGGGCCAGACGCGGCTGGGCGGTCACCAGGTTGGTGAGGATCGCGTCCAGGCGCACGCCAGCGCCCAGGCCGAGGTCCTGGAAGGCCACGTTGTCGGTGTCGTAGGGGGCGATCTGTACGTTGTCGAACGGGTACTGCAACCGGGTGTCCTCGGCGCCTTCGATCACCAGGTTCTTGTTCAGGTAGCTCTCGTAGCTGGAAGCGCTGGTCAGGCCGACCTTCTTGTCGCTCAGGTCCTTGGCACCGTGGATACGGTCGTCCTTGGCGTTGACCACGATCACCGCGGGCGAGGCGTAGTACTGCACCGGGAAGTCGAAGACTTCGGCGCGGGCCTTGCTCGGGGTCATGGAGCAGATGCAGATGTCGTAGCGACCGCTCCAGCGGCCGGCGGCGATCACGTCCCAGGACGGTGTTTCCAGGCGCAGCTTCACCCCCAGTTTGTCAGCCACGGCCTTGGCCACGTCGACGTCGAAGCCATCGAGCTGGTTCTGATCGTTGAGGAAGGAGAACGGCGGGTAACTTTCCATCAGTACGCCCACCAGCTCTTTTTTCTGTTCGATACGGTCCAGGGTAGCGCCGGCAAAAGCCTGGCTGGAGGCAGCGAGAATCGTCAGGCCGAGGGCCAGCAGCGGTTTGAAATTCATGGAAGTCCCGAGCAGAAAAAAGGTTGTTATTAACCGAATGGTGCGTATTAAATAGTTATAAGAACGACTCAGATAGTGAGTTATTTTCATAAGCATATGAGTAAAGAGCATATGGGCGCAGACAGCAGGGTAATTCTGGATGGCGGCATGGGTCGTGAACTGCAACGCCGTGGGGCGCCGTTCAGGCAGCCCGAGTGGTCGGCGCTGGCCCTGAGCGAAGCGCCGCAGGCGGTGGAAGCGGTGCATGCGGCATATATCGAAAGCGGTGCCGACGTCATCACCAGCAACAGCTACGCGGTGGTGCCGTTCCACATTGGCGAAGCGCGGTTTGCCGCAGAAGGGCAGGCGCTGGCGGCCCTGGCCGGCGAGCTGGCGCGGCGTGCGGTCCAGGCTTCCGGCAAGCCGGTGCGGGTCGCCGGTTCGCTGCCGCCACTGTTCGGCTCCTATCGCCCGGACCTGTTCGAGGCCGCTCGCGCCGCGGAGTTGCTGGCGCCGCTGGTCAACGGCCTGGCCCCGCATGTCGACCTGTGGCTGGCGGAAACCCAGAGCTCCACGGTCGAGGCGCGGGCGATCCATGCCGGCCTGCCCAAGGACGGCAAGGCCTTCTGGCTATCGTTCACCTTGCACGATGAGAACCCTGACGAGGTGCCGCGCTTGCGCTCCGGCGAGCCGGTGGCGGACGCGGCGGCGGTGGCCGCCGAACTGGGGGTGGAAACCCTGCTGTTCAACTGCAGCCAGCCGGAAGTGATAGGCGCGGCGATCGACGCGGCGCGGGTAACCTTCGAGCGGCTGGGGGTGAAGATCAATATCGGCGCCTATGCCAACGCCTTCCCGCCGCAGCCGAAAGAAGCCACGGCCAACGATGGCCTCGACCCGCTGCGCGAAGACCTCGACCCACCGGGCTACCTGCAGTGGGCGGCCGACTGGCGGCAACGCGGCGCCAGCCACCTGGGCGGTTGCTGCGGTATCGGGCCGGAGCACATTGCCGTGCTGGCGCAGAAGCTGACTTAAAAGCATCGCGGGCAATCGAGCGTCGACCGGCCGCTCCTACAGGTTCAGCACCCGGCCTTAGTAGGAGCGAGGCTTGCCCGCGATGACGTCAGATCAAACACCACGGGACAAGGGCGTTACCCCCGGCACTCCACCAACCCCTTCACCTGCCCCGAACCGCTCTGGTTGTCCTCGCTCAACCAGCGCTCGAACCCGGCGCCGACCTTCGGCCACTCGGAATCGAGGATCGAATACCAGGCGGTATCGCGGTTCTGGCCCTTGACCACCATGTGCTGGCGGAACACGCCCTCGAAGCTGAAACCCAGGCGCTCGGCCGCATAACGCGAGCGGGCGTTGGCGTTGTTGCACTTCCATTCCAGGCGGCGATAACCCAGGGCGAAGGCTTCCTTGGCCAGCAGGTACACCGCTTCGGTGCTCTTGGGCGAACGCTGCATGGGCGCGCCGAAGGTGACGTGGCCGATCTCGATGCGGCCCTGGGCCGGGACGATCGACATCAGGCTGAGCAAGCCCTGCACCTGGCCGCTGGCCCGGTCGATCACGCTGAAGAAATACGGGTCGCTGTTGGCCGCGTGGTTGTTCAGCCAGTCATTGAAGGCGCTGCGTTCGGTAAAGGGGCCGTAGGGCAGGTAGTCCCACAGTTTGGGGTCGGCGCCCGGGCCCTGGAAGGCTTGCCACAGGTCGTCGGCGTGGCGCGCCGGGTCGAGTTTTTCCAGGCGGATGAAGCGCCCTTCGAGCAGGGTGGTCGACGGTGGCGGCACGCCTTGCCAGTCAGCGAGTGAGGTCGGCATGGGAATCTCCTTGAACGCTTAAAGGGCTTTGCGAAATTGAATGAAACCCGGGCGTTCGGCAATCCGTTCGTAGAGCTGGATGGCGGTGGCATTGGTTTCGTGGGTCAGCCAGTGGACCTTGCAGCAGCCGTCGGCCTTGGCGGTGGCGTAGACGAATTCGATCAGTTGGCGACCGACGCCGGTGCCGCGTTGCTCCGGGATCACCAGTAGATCCTGCAGGTAGCAGGAATTCTCGATGCTCCAGTTGGAGCGGTGGTAGATGAAATGCACCATGCCCACCGCCTGCTCGCCGTCCCAGGCCAGGGCGGCGTGGGTCGGCTCGGCGGCATCGAGGAAGCGCTGCCAGGTGCTGCGGGTGACCGCGTCGGCCAACTCGGTGTCGTAGAACCGCAGGTAGGCCTGCCACAGCGGCAGCCAGGCTGCGTGATCATTGGCGGTGACGGGACGGATCTGGATCTGGCTCATGGCTGCTCCTGGCGCATCAGTTGGGAAATGCTCTGGTCATGGGGATCGGCGCTGGCGGCCAGTCCGTCGCGCACGCCGTCGATGTCGGCGGCGGTGCGGTTCTGGCTGAGTTTGCGTTTGCCCTCCAGGCGCTGGATCGGCAGGGCGAAGCCGACGATGGCGCGCAGCATGCTGTCCATGAACTCGGCGGGGGCATCCTCGAATTTCCAGGGGCTGGCGCGGCCGGCTTCATGCTGGTTGGTCAGGGCGCTGACCACTTCGCGGATGCGCTGCGGCTCATGGAACACCTCGGCCACGCCATAGGCATGCACGCTCACGTAGTTCCAGGTCGGCACCACTTTGCCGTGCTCGGCCTTGCTCGGGTACAGCGACGGGCTGACGTAGGCCTCGGCGCCCTGGAAGATCAGCAGCGCCTCGGCGCCGTCGGCCAGTTCCTGCCATTGCGGGTTGGCCCTGGCCAGATGGCCGTAGAGGGTGCCGTACGGGCCCTGGTCCGGGGCGAACAACAGCGGCAGGTGATTGGCCTGCAGGCCGCGTTCCCCGTAGGTCACCAGGGTGGCCAGGCGGGTTTCCCCGATCAGCTGGTGCAGGGTGGGCAGGTCTTCTTCGGCGAAAGCGCGGGGTAGGTACATGGAAAAATATCCTTGGCGAATGGCTGCATCCTAGGCAGGCTATTGGTCTGTTGTAAGAGCCATCTTTGGTCATTTTCATAGGTCCATTTGATCGCTCTATCCCGCCGCTCAGAGGGGCAAGCCCATGAACAGCCCGACATTGCCGCTTTCCTTCAACCCCGCCGGTATCGAGCTGGACCGCGGCCAGGGGCTCAGCCGCCAGCTGTACCAGGCGTTGCGCCAGCGGGTGCTGGACGGCCGGCTGGCCAGCGGCACGCGGCTGCCGGCCAGCCGCGATCTGGCGGCGGCTCTGGAGATTTCCCGCAACAGCGTGGTGCGCGCCTACGACCAGCTGTACGCCGAGGGTTTTATCGAAGGCCGGGTCGGCGACGGCACCTATGTGGCGCAATTGCCCGAGAGCCGGCTGCCGATCAAAAAGTCGGCGAAAAATTTATCCACAAAAGTGTCCACAGGGTTATCACCAGGCTTACCCACAGGGTTATCCACAAAAAGCGCGAATTTACCTGGGATTACATCCAGTAAAGTTATCCACAGTGAGGCGTTGGAGCGGGTCGAACAGCATCATCTGTCGACTCCGCAAAGCGGTCTGCCACGGGCTTTTCGGGTGGGGATTCCGGCCTTCGATCTGTTTCCGTTCGAGGTCTGGGCCAAGCTGAATGCGGCTTTCTGGCGCAAGCCGGATCTGGGCCAGCTGTGTTATGGCGATTCGGCCGGCGAAGAACGTCTGCGCGGGCTGATCGCGGCTTACCTGCGCAGTTCGCGCGGTATGCAATGCAGCGCTGAACAAATTGTGATCACCAGTGGTGCACAACAGGGCATAAGCCTTTGTGCACAGTTGCTGGTGAACCCCGGCGACGGCGTGGCTGTGGAAAACCCCGGCTATCGGGCGGCGGGGCATGCCTTCGCGATTGCCGGCGCGCGCCTGCACGGGGTGGCGGTGGACAACGAGGGCTTCGACTGTGCAGCCCTGGCGGGCCTGAGCGATTGCCGCCTGGCCTATGTCACGCCGTCCCACCAGTACCCCACCGGGGTGACCCTGAGCCTGGCCCGGCGCCTGGAACTGCTGGCCTGGGCCGAGCGCAGCAACGGCTGGATAGTCGAGGACGACTATGACGGCGAGTACCGCTACAGCGGGGCGCCGCTGGCACCTTTGGCGGCCCTCGACCGCCAGGGGCGGGTGCTGTACGTCGGTACCTTCGGCAAGGTCGCGTTCCCGGCCTTGCGCCTGGGTTACCTGGTGTTGCCGCCGGCGCTGGTGCAGCCCTTCACCCAGCGCCGGGCGGTGGATGTGCGCCACTCCGAGGTCAGCACCCAGGCGGTGATGGCCGAATTCATGGCCGCCGGGCATTTCCAGCGGCATATCCGGCGCATGCGCCGCGCCGCCTTGAGCCGGCGCAATGCCTTGCTGGCCGGCTGGCCTGTGGATATTCCCGGGGTGGGCAAGATGCCGAACGTGGCGGCGGGCCTGCACCTGACGATCCCGGTGGACAGCCTGGCCCGGGAGCAGGAGCTGGTGGCGCAAGCCGCGGCGGTGGATGTGGAAATCAATGGCCTGAGCAACTACTGGTTGCCGGATTCGCCGCTGCCGCGGGACCAGCGCGCGGGGCTGGTGCTGGGCTTCGCCGCTGTGCCCGAGACCGCTATCGCCTGTGCCCTGGAGCGTCTGCGTCGGGCCTGGGGCGTGTGATGGCTATACTCGCGGCCATTGTCTTTGCCGAGAACCCTTATGAGCCTGACTCTTTCCGCGGCGCCCGAACGCAAGTTCGGCGCGCCCTTGTTCGCTTTGATCGTGCTGCTGGCCGGCGCTGTATTCCTGCAGGCCCAGGTTGGCTCGCGCCAGGTGTGGCTGTTGCTGCTGGGCGCGGCCCTGGGCCTGACCCTGTATCACGCCGCCTTTGGTTTCACTTCGGCCTGGCGGGTGTTCATCCGCGATCGTCGCGGCGCCGGCCTGCGGGCGCAGATGGTCATGCTGGCGCTGGCAGTGCTGCTGTTCTTCCCGGCCCTGGGCGCGGGCAGTCTGTTCGGTTCGCCGGTCACGGGGCTGGTGGCGCCGGCCGGGATCTCGGTGATTGTCGGCGCGTTTATCTTCGGTATCGGCATGCAACTGGGCGGCGGTTGCGCATCCGGCACGCTGTTTACCGTGGGCGGCGGTAACGCACGGATGCTGGTGACCCTGCTGTTTTTCATCTGCGGTTCGCTGATCGCCACCCAGCATGTGGACTGGTGGTTCGCCTTGCCGTCGCTGCCGCCGGTTTCCATCGTGCAGCGCTTCGGTGTGGCGCCGGCATTGGGGCTCAGCCTGGGTCTTTTCGCCTTGATTGCCCTGGTCACGGTGCGCCTGGAAAAGAACCGCCACGGCGCGCTGGAAGCACCGGTCGACAGTGCGTACCAAGGCTGGCGCCGCGTGCTACGCGGGCCCTGGCCGCTGGTGTGGGGCGCGGTCGCCCTGGCCTTGCTGAACTTCGCCACCCTGGCCCTGGCCGGACGGCCCTGGGGCATCACCTCGGCGTTTGCCCTGTGGGGCGCCAAGGTCGCCAGCGGGCTGGGGGTGGATGTCGGCAGCTGGGTGTTCTGGCAGGGCGCGGCGAACGCCAAGGCCCTGGCCGCGCCGGTGTGGCAGGACATCACCAGCGTGATGGATATCGGCATCGTCTTCGGCGCCTTGCTGGCGGCGGGCCTGGCCGGGCGTTTCGCGCCGAGCCTGAAGATTCCTGCGCGTTCGCTGGTGGCGGCGGTGATCGGTGGTTTGCTGCTGGGCTACGGTTCGCGCCTGGCCTACGGTTGCAACATCGGCGCCTACTTCAGCGGCATCGCGTCCGGCAGCCTGCACGGCTGGTTGTGGCTGGTGGCGGCCTTTATCGGCAACGGCGTGGGCGTGCGCCTGCGGCCGTGGTTCTTTGCCGAGGAACGCCAGCCGCAAGGGCTGACGGGGTGTTGAATCGACCTTGAGCTTCTAGCTTCTGTAGGAGCGAGGCTTGCCCGCGATAGGGACACCGCGGTGTATCGGCCACACCGCGTTATCGTTCATCGCGGGCAATCGAGCGTCGACCGGCCGCTCCTACAGACAGGCGTCGGGCGATCAGGTCCCGGCCTTGATCTTGGTCCAGGCCCGGGTCCGCGCCCGCTCCGCGTCGCGGGGTAGCGGCTGCAAGGTGTACAGCGTGCTCATCGCCGCGTCGGTCGGGTACAGGTTGGGGTTGTTGCGGATCGCCGGATCGACCCGCTCGGTGGCGTCCTTGTTCGGGTTCGGGTAGCCGACGAAGTCGCTGACCGGGGCGATTACCTTCGGTTGCAGCAGGTAGTTGATGAAGGTGTAGGCATCGTCCGGGTTCTTCGCGCCTTTGGGGATCGCCAGCATGTCGAACCAGATCGGCGCCCCTTCCTTGGGCAGGCGCATGTCCACCACCACCCCGTTCTTGGCTTCCTTGGCGCGGTTGGCGGCCTGGGAGAAGCTGCCGGAATACCCCACCGCCACGCAGATGTCGCCGTTGGCGATGTCGGCCATGTACTTGGACGAATGGAAGTAGGTGACGTAGGGGCGGATCTTCAGCAGCAGCGCTTCGGCCTTGGCGTAGTCCGCCGGCTGCTTGCTGTTGGGGTCCAGGCCCAGGTGCTGCAGGGCCAGCGGCAGGATCTCCGACGGCGAGTCGAGCAGGGCCACGCCGCACTGCTTGAGCTTGCTGATGTTCTCTTCCTTGAAGATCAGGTCCCAGCTGTCCACCGGCGCGTTCTCGCCGAGGGCGGCCTTGACCTTGGCCGGGTTGAAGCCGATCAGGATGGTGCCGTACATGTAGGGCACGGCGAACTTATTGCCCGGGTCGTTGGCTTCGATCAGCTTCATCAGCTTGGGATCGAGGTGGTTCCAGTTCGGCAGCTTGCTACGGTCCAGCGGCTGGAACACCCCGGCCTCGATCTGCTTGGCGAGGAACACGTTGGACGGCACCACCACGTCGTAGCCGGAGTTGCCGGTCAGCAGCTTGGCCTCCAGCGCCTCGTTGGTGTCGAAGATGTCGTAGACCAGCTTGACCTGGCTGTTCTCGGCCTTGAAGTCTTCCAGGGCCTTGGGGGTGATGTAGTCGAACCAGTTGTAGACACGCAGGGT